>CAWFZU010000262.1:0-11928 GCA_963820195.1 uncultured Acidobacteriaceae bacterium
ATCGCTCAAATCTCCTCACCCAGAAGCTCCTCTTCGGTGATGGGAGCATCCCAGCCGGGCAGCAGGCGGATGCGCCCCTTCATGCCGCCCAAACGTGCTTTGCGGCGCTCGGCTGGCGGTGGCCCAAGTTGAGCGACGGGGCGGCCATGGCGGGTGATGACCACCGGCTCGCCGTCCTCGACAATGCGGATCAGCTCGGTCAGACGATTTTTGGCTTCAACGGTACTGACGACCATATTTGCTATTATAGCCATAATTTATGGCCATAACAAGCCGCATCCTACACCTCGTGCTCCGACTCGGGATTCTCAAAGCGCGTAAAGCGGGCGATGAAGTTCAGGTGAACCGTGCCGGTGGGCCCGTTGCGCTGCTTTTCGATGATGATCTCGGACTTGGCTTTTTCGGCCTCGCTCAAAGCCTCTTTATCTTTGCTGTAGTAGGCCTCGCGGTGGATGAAGGCCACCACGTCGGCGTCCTGCTCGATGGAGCCGGACTCGCGCAGATCGCTGAGCAGGGGGCGATGGTCGTCCTTACGCTGCACGCCGGCGCGGGAGAGTTGCGAGAGCGCCACCACCGGCACGTTCAACTCCTTGGCCAGCGCCTTCAGGCCGCGCGAGATCGCCGAGACCTCCTGCGTGCGGTTTTCGTAGCCCTTTTTGTTGTTGGAAGGCAGCGTGACCGACATGAGTCTGTAAATAATCCACCACCACCAGGTCGAGGCCTCCGGCGTTCTGCTTGAGCCGCCGCGCCTTGGCGCGCATTTCGGCCAGCGAGATGCCGGCCGTGTCGTCGATAAAAATGCGCGAATCGACCAGTTGGCCCAGCGCATCGGTCAGCTTGTCGTGGTCCTCGCGGCCCAGAAAGCCCTTTTGCAGCTTCTGCTGGTCCACCCAGGCCTGCGAGGCCAGCATGCGGCGCAGCAGCGACTCCTTGCTCATCTCCAGGCTGAAGACGGCCACCATGGCGTCGTGGTTGATCGCCGCGTTCTGTGCGATGTTGATGGCCAGCGCGGTTTTGCCCATCGAGGGACGGGCGGCGATGATGATCAGCTCGCCCTTTTGCAGGCCGCTGGTCATGCGGTCGAATTCGGTGAAGTCGGTGGCCAGGCCGGTGACCTCGCGGCTCTGCTTGTACAGGTTGTCGATGGTGCCGAAGGAGCCCTCGACGATCTGGTCCAGGCTCTGAAAGCCGCTGGTGAGGCCTTTTTCGCTGACCTCCATCAGTTGCGTTTCCGCGGCGTTCAGGACCTCCAAAGCCGTCTCGCCCTGGTCCGCGGCGCGCGCGATGGCCGCCGAGCAGATCAGCATCAGCTTGCGCAGCAGGCTCTTATCCTTGACGATGCGGATGTACTCTTCGATCACCGGGCGGCGCGGCAAACCCTCGGTGAGCGAAGCCAGGTAGGCCACGCCGCCGATGGCGTCGCGCTCCTTGTAGCGGTCCAGCTCGGCGGCCAGCGTCACAATGTCCACGGCCCGCTGCGCGTCCATCAGCTCGGTCATGCGCAGGAAGATGCGGCGGTGCGAGTCGAGCGAAAAGTCTTCCTCGTTGAGCTTTTCTGCGGCCTCGGCGTGGGCGGCGTTGTCCAGCAGGATCGCGCCGAGGATGGTTTTCTCGGCATCGACGTTGGCCGGCAGTCCGCTGTCGAATGCCAGGTTGGGAAGCGTGGCCATATCTGTAGAGTCTAGGCCTAGAGTGTGGAGGTAAGGGTTGTGAAGATTCATGAGAAGTAGTGGAAAACAATGCCAAGAGTCTTTGCTTCTGAAACTTGCACTCAGGATGATGTTGTCCCGCGCCATAGGCGCAATGGTTGTTAGCCCTGCGCTTCAGTGTGGGGGTGGCGCAACCAACAAGATTTTCGGAGTCCCGTACGGGACGGCGCATGAGGATCGTCGGTGTCCCACGAACCCCAAGACGCGCAAGCGCCTGTTGGCCTTTCAATTTCGTTTTTCTGGCCAGTTACGGCTGTCGGATGCGCTCCAAATGCCGTATCCTCAATGCAAAGCGAGGAGTAACGAATGGCCAGGGAAACATTGAGCAGCGTCAAACTGAAGAAGGTTCTGACAGCGCTGGAAGGCAATTGGAAGGCCGAGATGGAGGGCTACCACACCTATCTGGCCATGGCCGAGCGGGACACGGACCCGGTGCGCGCTCAGGTGCTGCGCCATCTGGCCGGCGCCGAGTGGGAGCACGCCGAATTGTGGCACGGACGCATCATGGAGTTGGGCGGAACTGCGCCGGTCTACCACGGCAAGCCCGGCGGCGATGCCGATTCGCTGGCCAGCCGCGCCGGCGGCATCCGCATGGCCCTCAGGCGCCTGGAGATCGAGGAAAGCCGGGCAATAGCTAGTTACGGCGAGCAACTCAAAGGCCTGGGCGACCCGGAATCCATCGCCATCCTCGAACATGTCATCGAGGACGAGAAGGACCACTACAAGGAGCTTGGCTCTCTGTTGCGCGGCCATTACCCGGCGCCCGCCGGTGCGCACAAGATCAATGCCCAGGCGATTCTCGATGAGATGCTGGCCAAGCGTGCCCAGGGCCGCAAGCAGCCCGGAAGCTGGATCGGCGACGCCATCTACGGCGTCAACGACGGCCTCGGCGCAATCTTCGGCATCGTCAGCGGCGTCAGCGGCGCCACCATGGGTGACCCAGCCCAGACCAGCCACTATGTGCTGCTGGCCGGCATCTCCGGCCTCATCGCCTCTGCCCTCTCAATGGGCTCCGGCGCGTATCTCGCCGCCAAGAGCGAGCGCGAAATCTACCTCGCCGAAGTCGCCCGCGAGCGCGAAGCCATCCAGATGAATGGCCCCGAGGCCCGCGAATTGCTCTCGCTCTACTATCAGGTCAAGGGTCTGCCCGAAGAGGACGCCCATCACATGGTCAATCACATCGCCAACGATCCCGAGCAGTTGCTCCGCGCACTGGCCTCGGAGCGGCTGGGCACCAGCGAAGATGCGCTCGCCAACCCGCTGGTCTCCGCTGGCTCAGGCGCGCTCTCCACAGCCATCGGCGCGGCCATCCCCATCATTCCCTTCTTCTTCCTGAATGGATTCGAAGCGGTCATCGCCGCCGCCGTCGTCTCGCTCGCCGCCCACTTTGCCGTCGGCGCAGCCAAGTCGCTCATCACCGTCCGCTCCTGGTGGTCCTCCGGCCTGGAGATGACCGCCGTAGGCGCTCTGGAAGGCGCCGTCACCTACGGCATCGGCATCCTCCTCGGCAAGGGAGGAATGTAGGCAATCGTTCTCCCGCAGAAAACCTGGGTGCCCCACCCTCGCGGCGTATTTGTTTTTGCCGCTAGGGTGGGATACCACGTCCAAACCGATAGAATGAATTCGGCCTTCGCCTTAGGAGCAGCCCGACTTGCTGTCGCCGGTTACGCCAGCTTAGAACTCGCTAACTTGCTAACTTGCGATCACCGCGAAGCGGTGGCTAACCTGCTAAAAGATAAACCAGTCCACACGTGTTTAGCGAAAGGATAGAGAAGAACCAACTCTCAACTATCTTTGTTAATGTGGAGGATTTCGTGCTGAAAAAGACTTTATGCCTTCTAGCTTTCGTTGTAACTCTTCTGCCGTGCGTCCCAGTCAAAGGACAAACCACAGCCGACATCATAGTCGAGCGCAACGTTGCGATGAAGACCCGCGACGGCGTAACGCTGCGCGCCGACATCTACCGGCCGGCCGGAGACGGGCCGTTTTTCGTGCTGCTGCACACGCACTCCCTATAACAAGGACAACATCGCCGTCTTTGGCCAGCCGGGCCGCTGCGCGCGGCTTCATGGTGGTGGTGCAGGATGTGCGCGGCCGGTATACCTCCGAGGGCGAGTGGTACCCCTTCAAGCATGAGATCGACGACGGCTATGACACCGTCGAGTGGGCGGCTGCGCTGCCCCATTCCAATGGCAAAGTGGGCATGTTCAGCGGCTCCTACGTGGGCGCGACGCAGATGCTGGCTGCCATCGGCCATCCGCCTCATCTGGCGGGAATCTGCCCGGTTGTAACTGCCAGTAACTACCACGAAAACTGGACTTATCAGGGCGGCGCATTCGAGCAATGGTTCAATGAATCGTGGACCTCCGGCCTGGCGCAGGACACCATCAACCGCACCGTGCGGCAAGGAGCAAATGCAATGGTTGGCAGCACAGGTTCTGCCGCTGAAGCAAGTTTCCGGTCTTCAACGTCAAGCTCGCGCAGGACGGCGCTGGACTGACTCACTCACTGGCGCCTTACTTTCTGGATTGGCTCGACCATCCCACTTACGACAGTTACTGGAAGCAATGGTCGATCGAGGAGAACTACGCGAAGATTCAGGTTCCCGCGCTGACCATCGCCGCCTGGTACGACATCTTTCAGGGCGGTTCGCTGCGCAATTACATGGGACTGAAGGCCCACGCCGGCAACGAGGCGGCGCGCAACGGCCAGCACCTGCTCGTCACCATCGGCGGCCACTCCGGCTGGGGGCAAACCATCGGCGCAGGTCGATTTCGGCCCCGGCGCTGCCTTTTGACGAGAATGATGTCATTCTGGATTGGTACGACTATCTTTTCCTGGGCAAGCAGAATCAATTCGCCGGCGGAAAGCCGGTAAGGATCTTTGTGATGGGCGAAAACAAGTGGCGCGACGAAGACGCCTGGCCGCTGGAGCGTGCTGTAACTACGAGTTACTTTCTGCGATCGACAGGCAAGGCCAACAGCGCCTCCGGCGATGGCGAGCTTTCCACCTCTGCGCCTGACAAGCAAGCGGTTGACAGCTTTGTCTATGACCCCGCCAACCCCGTGCCCACCGTAGGCGGACCGCTCTGCTGCGATCCAATGCATCTCGCTCCCGGAGCGCGTGACCAGAAAGAAGTCGAAGCCCGTCCCGATGTGCTCGTCTACTCCACGCCGCCGCTCGACAGCGACCTTGAAGTTACCGGCCCGATAACTCTCGACTTATTCGCCAAGTCTTCCGCCGTGGACACGGACTTCACCGCCAAGCTGGTCGACGTCTGGCCCAACGGCTTCGCGCAGAATCTTACCGAAGGCATTCTTCGCGCGCGTTATCGCGAGTCCACTAGCGACGGCCAAGCCCATCGTTCCCGGCAAGGTCTACGAGTACAAGATCGATCTGTGGTCCACCAGCAATGTCTTTTTGAAGGGCCACAGGATCCGCCTGGAAGTGAGCAGCAGCAACTTCCCGCGCTTCGACCGCAACCTGAATACCGGCAAACCAGCCAGCACCAGCGCAGTATTCGTGAAGGCAACCAACACCATCCTTCACGACGCCGCGCATCCCTCAGCGCTGCTGCTTCCGGTGGTGCCGAGATAGTGGCAGAAAGTTACAAGTTCGAGTGAATGATAAGCTGGGTGCCCCATCCTTTCCGCGTTTTTTGCGGAAAGGGTGGGAAACGAAAAGCTGCTAACTCGCTGCTTTGCTCAGAGCGATCAGCTCCCGCGCCGCCAGCCGCCCCAGCCGGATGCAGTCGGGAATGCCGATGCCGTCGTAGGCGTTTCCGGCCAGCCGCAATCCGGGAAGAGCGGCCACGCGGGCGGCAATGCGCTGCCTGCGCTCCTGGTGGCCGACGGCGTACTGGGCCATGGCGCGGCGCCAGCGCGAGACCTGCGCATGCTCCGGCTCAATCCCCAGTCGCAACCACGCTCTCGCCGAGAATCTCGCTGAGTTCGCGGCGCACGGTGGCCACCAGCTCGTCGTCCGGCTCGGCCAGCAGGGCCTCGTTCTTCATCCCGCCCAGAAAGGCGCGCAGCACCGCTTTGCCCGGCGGCGTGCGCCCCAGAAACTTGCGATGCACAAAGGTGCAGGCCAGCATCGCGCGGCCTTCTCCGGCCGGAACCAGGAAGCCGAATCCATCGGGCAGGCGGCCCAGCTGGGCCTCGTCGTAGATCAGATTGACGGTGATCGACGAGGAGTAGGGAATGCCGCTCAGCTCCTCGCCCAGCGCCGGGTCAACCCGGCCCAGCAGCGCGCCGGCGGCCCAGGCGGGCGAGGCCATAATCACCGCATCGTAAAACTCCGTCTTGCCCGCCGGCCTCAACTCTTCCAGCCGTCGGCGGTCTTTTCGAGACAGCTGACCGGCGTGGACAGGCGCACCGAGGCCGGATCAAGCCGCGCGGCCAGGGCGTCGACCATCTGCTGCATTCCGCCGCGCATGGCGGTGAAGATCGATCGCGGCGCCGCGCGACTGTTTCACGTTCGCCATGCGCGGCTCCATTCTTCGCCGCGGCTTCCTTGGCCCGCGCATCTTGCGGTGCGCGGCCAGCATTCCGCGGGTGAGCGAGCCGTATTCGCTCTTCCATCTCCACCAGGCGCGGCAGCACGGTGCGGGCGCTCAGTTGCGCGGCGTCGCCGCCAAAGATTCCGCGACAGCAGCGGATCGGCCAGCCGGTCCACAACCTCGCGGCCAAAGTGGCGCTCGACCAGCGCGGCCACCGACTCGTCGTGATCCGATGGCCGCGGCGGATGCAGCAGTTCCAGCCCCATGCGCATCTTGGTCGGCAAGCTGAAGAGGCGCGTCAGCGCGGTGGGAATCAGCTTGGTGGGCACCAGGAACATCAGCCCGTCAGGCAAGGGCACCAGCCGGTTGCGCACCACAATATAGGTCTTGCGGTCGGCGTCGTTCGAGGGAGTCAGCTCGGCCGCCCAGTCCCAGCTCGCGGCAGAGCTCGGCCGCCGCCGGCTTCTCGGTCAAAAAGGAATCCGGGCCGCGCTCCAGCACCGCGCCGTCCACGATCTCCGAAGACAGAGCAACCGCCCAGCCGGCCGCGCGCCTCAAAGAGCGTGTACTCGACCTCTGCGCCCGTCCGGCGCGCCTGCTCCAGCTCATAGGCCGCCGCCAGCCCCGCTATCCCGCCGCCAATGATCGCCGTCCGCATGAATAACATCATTCCACATTCCGCCGGGTCAGCCGGACTGCTTGAGAATCGTAAATCTCGTGCTACTCTTTGATTGAGGTTAATCAATACCAATCAATGGCTACGATCAACCGGCTTCCCATCACCAAGGCGCGCATCAATCTCGGCCAGATCGCCCGGCGGGCGCACAATGGCAACGAGTATTTCATCCTGGAAAAAGACGGCATCCCCGTCATCGGCATCATGGCGGCCGATGAACTGGAGGATTATCTGGAATTGCGCAACCCCAGGGTCAAGGCCTCCATTGCCGCAAGCCGCAAGGACTACACAGCGGGCAGGACCCGCCCCGCCGCAAATCTGCTGGCTGAATTGAAACGCGGCGCCGTCAGAAAGACGGTGTAGTTCAACACCACAAATAAACTGTCCTGAGCGAAGCGCAGCGGAGTCGAAGGATCTGCTTTTGTTTTTGCGTCCTCTCCAGATTGTGTACCTATGCACAGATCATGCCTGAACCGCTTCAGTAGCGCAGCCCTAGCTTGATAGGAAAATCCTCTTCATCCTCTTCCAGCGCGCGCATCGAGCAGTGTTCCCGGATCATGGCGCGATTAGCGATTCGGATCAGGAGATGTACGGCGGCAAGGACCGTGGCGGCGAGGACGAAGTGCAGGAAATTAATCTCCATCCATGCTTCAGAGGCGATTGGAAGCCAAGCCACAAGGGGAAGGAATACGGCGTATTTAAAGACGACGAAGGCGATGTTCGTCTGCTGACGCGACGGTTCTCCCGCGAAGGGAAGAGTCTTGACGTTGAAGAAGAGAATGTCCGTCAGCAGCAGACAGATACCGGCAGCGCAGAGCAACTCGCTTGCGGTTGCGGACAATGTCAGCATCACCGGCGGCGCAACCGCGCGCGAGGCAAGGCAGAAGCCAAAAGTGATGACCACTCCCCAGAGAAAGACCCAGATCTTTGCCGCCTGAAATTGCTCAACTGCAATGAAAAATTCCGGCGGCCTGCCATGCACCACGCGAAAGGCCCAGCTTCCCTGCTGATTGCCGGGAGAGACGAAGGCCATGCGCAGTCCGGCGATGATCCAGAAAGCCATGATGCCGGCGGCGGCGCGCAGGCCGTCGGGAGAGAAGTCAATGCTCATTCGCTGATGCGCAACGTGAATGCGCAGAATGATGGCGATCACCAGGGAGAGACCAGCGCCGCCGTAAAGCACGAGATAGATCCGATAGCGCTGCACGCGCAGCAGGGTTTGGCTGATGAAGTGGAAGACGGCGCGGCAGTTCGGCGCCCGCAGGATGGTGGCATGAAGCAATTTGTGCGCCGGCCACGCAACCCAGTTGCGCGTGTCGCGCGTGCCGGGGCCCTCCACCAACTGACGCATTCTGCGCAGATAGGCGATCGGATAGGTGAGTAGAACCAGTCCGCCGCGCTGCGAGCAGGGCCGCGCATCCGGTCTCCGCGAGTCGAGTATAGATGGGCAGCGCTGACGGGCCTTCCATCAAGCACTGATAGATGCCCAGAAACCAGAAAGGCGGAAAGCAGAAGGCAAGAACGCTGCCGGATTCGAGGACGGCGGAAGTTATACCGGAGAGCAGCGGAAACAGCAGCATCAGCATCAGCAGCGCAGCAATCAACAGCCCCTGCAGCAAGAGCGAAATCTTGCGAAAGATGCGCTCGCCCAGAGCGGAGAGTAACACGCCTTGCAGGGCCAGGATGAAGGCCGCGGAAAGAAGCCACTTCCCGCCACGGCCAGCAGATGGCCGGCGAAGAGTCCCGCGATATTCGGCGGATCGGCGACGAGGGGAAGAACAAGTAGGCCCAGCAGATTCGCATCGAAGAGAAAGCCGAAGATGAAGACCAGCAATCGCGGCCACGCGCGCCATGAAAAGCCGGCGATACGGGATCGGCAATGTTGTCAGGACAAAAATATCCAGCAGATCCGGGAAGAACATATCCCATTCAAAGACCGTGGCGATTCCTATGGTGACGAAGGAATAGACGATGAAGAAGAGGTGATGATCGACCTGGTGCCAATACGAAGGCGGCGCGGGCGGCCAGCCGAAGATAGGATGATAGAGTGGCCATAGATACATCGCATAGAAGACGCCGGGAAGGCCGGCGGCACAGGCGATTTGCACCATGCGCGTCTTGGCGTCGCCGTCGGGCGATGCGGTTTCGTGGTTGAAGAAGCGCTCCAGAAAGTGGCGCACCAGCAGCGAGAACTGGCTGCGCTGCGGCGCGCGCACCGCGCCCAGCGCGGACTGCGCGTTCAGTGAGAGCGGCTCGGGTTCGACATGAGAAGGCGCTGGAAGACTTCAGCCATGGGCACTGCATCACCTCGACCATCTCCTGTGCAATGCTGCGGGTCTCTTGCTGCTGCACCAGTTGCGCAAAAACGCTTTCAAGATTGGGAAGACGCATCAGCTTGGCCAGCTCCGAGGGCTGCGCGTCGGCCACAATCCTGCCCTTGGCGATCACAATCACGCGATTGCAAATCTGCTCCACTACCTCCAGCACATGAGAGATATAGATGACTGCCTTGCCTTGCGCCGCGAGCAGCTCCAGCAGGTCTTTGAAGAGCCGCGCGGAGACCACGTCCAGGCCGGAGAGCGGTTCATCGAAGATCAGCAGTTTGGGATCGTGCAGCAGGGCCGCGGCGATCAGCACCCGCTGGCGCATTCCCTTGGAGTAAGAAGAGATCGGCGAATACTGCCAGGAATCCAGATTGAGCAGCTTCAGCAGGCCGGTCGCCTTGGCTTCAATCAGCGATTCGCTCAAGCCGCGCAGCCGGCCCACCAGTTGCAGGTATTCCAGGCCGGAAAGGTAGTTATATAGATGCGCCTCCTCCGGCACGTAGCCCAAGGCGGCGCGAAAGCCGACCATGTCCTTGCCAATCTCCCGGCCTTCAAAGAGCACGCGCCCGTCATTGGGCCGCAGGATGCCGGTGATAATCTTGACTGTGGTCGATTTGCCCGCGCCGTTTGGGCCGAGAAAGCCGACAATCTCGCCGGGAGCCACCTTGAAGCTGACATCCTCAATGGCGGGAATGCCACGAAAACTCCGATATAGACTTTGCAATTCAAGCATGAGGCCGGTCTCCAATCTCGAAAGAAACAAACAACTGCTATGAACGCGATCCTTTTTAGTAGGCCGGTGGCTTTGGCCTCAATTAGTGCTTCACTCAAGCACCGCATCCGGCCCACCAGTTGCAGATACTTCAGGCTGAAAAGATAGATGTTCGCGAAAACGGCCGGACCATCTCTTAACGAATTGTCGCGTTTTTGTCATTCCGGAGTTCCTTATCTATTGCAACCTGGAGCAACCATACTCTTTGGATGCTGGTTAGTGTTAAACACAGCAACGTTATCCTTCTCCTGTGCGATGCTGGGAACACAGAAGTCAGTGCGTACCGAATCTGGAACGAGGCCGGAGTTATACGGCTCCAGTGTGCGTCCAGTCAGTATTGCGAGATGCGGATCTTGCGGAGGATGCGGCAAGTTCGGATCGAGCGG
Organism: uncultured Acidobacteriaceae bacterium; assembly: GCA_963820195.1. Taxonomy (GTDB): domain Bacteria; phylum Acidobacteriota; class Terriglobia; order Terriglobales; family Acidobacteriaceae; genus Telmatobacter. Next base: position 10,369 of record CAWFZU010000262.1, read on the forward strand.
ATATTGCGTGCCGAATATCTGCGGCTGTTTGATCATCTGCAGATAACGGTCAAGTGTGGCTGCAGCTATCCACTTCGCAGTGTCGTAGCCTTTGACGACAGCATCCATCGCCAGCACGTGGGCAAATAGATAATCGTCGGCAGTAGTACCGTGCTGAAATATAAATGATGCGTAGTAAAAGTCCTCGCCGGTTTTTATTGTTCCCTCAGCAAGCATGACGCGAATCTGGTTCTTGCGCTGCTCAAGTCGCGGTATATACTCCTGCTCGGTGATTTTGGATACATTGCCATGGGCAGGTCCTGGCAGATCGTCTTGGTCTTCATCATAGAGTTGATGGACTGTCTTTGCAGGAGCGGGTTGCGTCGAGGAAACAGATGACTGTGCCGCAAGGGAAGCCGCGAAGGACAGCATCAATGCATTCGTCACACACAATGCTATAGACACTTGTTTTGCGGATTGTTGATGGCTGCGCATTGGATGAACTCCTTTTCGAATTTTTATCGTTCGTGTCGTTGAGTTGCGGCATTACGCTACCTTTGTTGACGCTGAGCGTGCAGCGGAGCTCCCGCGAGAGCCGCTAGCATCAGGAAGGGGAGGAGCATCTTCTTTATCCGCACTCTCCGGAAGCAGGATTCACGCATACCCCTATGTAGCAAACTGCTTATTGACTTGTCAAGCAGTTTGCTACATAGGTACAATGCCTCATGGCCTTAGAAGCAAAACTCTCGCATACCGCGGCGATGATTCTTCAGGCGCTGGACGCCGGATTTGTCTATGGATTCAGCATCATGGAGATGACCGGCCTGCCCAGCGGAACGGTCTATCCGGCGATGCGCCGCCTGGAGCGCGACGAGCTGATCCTCTCGCGATGGGAGAAGCAGTCCATCGCCAACGCCGAGCAGAGGCCGCCCAGAAAGTACTACAAGCTGACCCCGGCGGGCCGGGCGACGCTCCAGTCCTCACGCCGCCGCTATCCGTTGCTGGAAAGGTTGATTCCTTCTGAATCTATGCAGGCTGAGGAGGACAGAAGTCTATGAAGCCTTCTCTCAAGTTGGTCTTTGCCGCGGTCGAACATGGACTTCTCCGCTGTGCCGCACAGTTTGTGCCGTGCGGACGGCGCGCCGATTGGCTGCGCGAGTGGAAGGCGGAGTTGTGGCATGTCCGGCAGGAGCGCGCCCCGATGGAGCAGGCTCTCCTGGCAAGCCGAACGCGAGATTGCCAGCTTTTGCCTGGGCGCATTTCAGGATGCCTTCTGCCTCAGCCACCATCGCTGGAAGCTAGGAACGCTGCTCACTGCGCTGCATGGAACTGCCACGCAATGCCTGCTTCTGCTGACAGGCATCCTGGCGGTCAGTTACGGGATTGCATGGCTCTCGCCCGGTGTGCGCGCGGAGCGGATGCTCTCTACCCGTCTGCAAAAACCGGGGCTGATCCTGATCCAGGATGCAGGCGTCGCTTCCACCACCATCGCGCCCCAGCAGTACCTTGCCTGGAAGAGCCGCAGGCACAGTTTTTTTGACGGCTTTGCCTTTTATCGCGTCGCCGAAGAAAGCATTCAGC
>CAWFZU010000263.1:0-33185 GCA_963820195.1 uncultured Acidobacteriaceae bacterium
GTTGCCGGTGTCTCTCTACCTGGCGGCTGTGGTGGGTGATGCATCGGAGGCGGAGGACATCTGCCAGGAAGTCTTCCTGCGCCTCTTTATCCACTGCTCCAACCGCGGTATGGTGGCGCCTGAGAGCCTGCGGTCCTGGGTTTTTCGTGTTGGCCACAACCTGGCTATCGATCGCATTCGCACGCGGAAGTTCACGTGGGAACTGGACGGGGATGATCCGCTTCAGGTGCTGCTCCAGTTGCCGGATGCCGGCCGGACACCGGAAGAGACCGTGCTGGAGCGCGAGCGATTGGATGCCGTCCAGAGGGGGCTCGCCCAACTTTCGAGCCAGGAACAGCACTGCCTGTATCTCCGGGCAGAAGGCTTTCGTTATCGGGAAATAGCGGAGATCCTCGGCATTACCAGTTCGAGCGTGGCGGAGTTTCTCCGCCGTGCGATTCGCAAACTCACGCGAGGCAGTCATGCGTAACCTATTCCAATCCGACGACCGGCAGGGACCGTGGCATCCGCGCGAGGATGACCTGCTGCTCTACATCGATGGAGAGTTGCCGGCGCGGCGTCATGCGCGCATCGGCGCGCACCTGAAAGCCTGCTGGGCGTGCCGGGCGAAGGTTGAGAAAGTGGAATCGACGATCAGCGCGTTCATGGGCTACCGCAGCCGTGCGTCTGCCCGGCTTGGCGGGATCGCGTCAGACGACGCCTTTCGCCAGCGCCTGCGCACCCTGGCGCGGCAGCAGGGTTCGAAGCAATCGGTTTGGAAATTTGTTGCGAGAGCATGGCGACTCGCAGGCGGGGCGAACGTCCGGGTTCCCGTGATGACTGCCGCAGGCGTGTTGGCGGTTGCGCTGCTGGTTTTGGGGTGGAAGTATTTTGCGCCGACGCCGGTGAGCGCAGGGGAGCTTCTGGCCAACGCCAGCCTCGCTGAATCCGCGAGAGCCAATGATGTATCGGTGGTCATGCATCGTTCGCTGCACATGGAAAAACGCAGAAGCGGAGAGGCAAAGCCAATCGAGCGGCGACGCATCGATGTGTGGCATGCGGGCAAATCGGGAGTGACGGTGCGGCGTCTCTACGACGAATCCGGTCATCTTCTTGCCGCGGAGTGGCGCCGCCGCGACGGAAGCGCTGAGATTTACAGTCCGCAGACGCGTCCCCGGCTCGAGCCGCGGACGGAGTCGCCGCCGGCGATGCTGAACCGCCCTGAGGATCTCTGGCGTCTGGACCTCTCGGCCGCCAGTTTCATCCAACTGACCGGCGATGCTTCAGGTGCGAAGGTGTCACGTCTGGGAGAAGACTATCGCGTCAGCCTCGGCCCTGAGTATGCGAAGGGACATTTCCTGAAGGCCGTACTCACGATCCGTAGGAACGGCTTGCGTGCCACAGGCATTGACCTCCGGCTTGCCGGGGCGGCAGATCCCGCATCGGCAAGCGAGCCTTCCAAGCTAGCGGTCTACGACTACTCCATTGCGGAAGACACCTATGAGCAGGAGTCGCCGGAGAATACCCTGGCCCAGGTCTTTGAGCCAGACGCCGTGTTGTTGCCACCAGCGGAGGGCCAGGCCTCAGCCGCCACACCGGACTTGCAGATGGAAACCACCTGGCTCCTCGACCAGATTGGCGCGACGCTGGGCGGCGAGATCACCGTCACTCTGGCCACCGATCAACGGCTCCATGTGCAGGGCATTGTGCAGAACGAGGCGCGCAAGCAGGAGATTCTCACAGCGCTCAAGCCCGTGCGCTCCAATCCTGCCGTGCAGATCGACATTCTGAGCTACTCCCAGGCGTTGCGCCGCGCCGTCAACCCTGGGCACAGCATAGCGGCAGAAACATCCCAGGTCTCTGGCGGCAACTCCAACCTTTCCGCGCAGGCGGATATCAGCGAGTTCCTGGCAAGCCAGTTGCCGCCGCCGCCCGAAGCGGAACTGCGTGAACGAGTCACGCGGCTTTCCGCGGAGATCTCCGCAAACTCCAGCAACGCCGCCCGTCATGCCTGGGTGCTCAAGCACCTCGTGGAGATGGCCAGCCCGAGCAACGGCGAGAATCTCTCCGCGGAGGCGCGGCGCCAGTACCTTTCGATGGTGGCCGTCCATGCGCGGGAAGTGGAGCAGAGCACAAGACGGTTACAGCTCGAGCTTGACCCGATCTTCTTTGCGGGACTTCCGCCGCCCGGTAAGAGTACGCTGCCGACGGTACTATCAACTTCCATCGACTGGGCTCTTGAGGCGGCTTTGCGCAATGACAAGGCGATCCAGTCTGCTTTTGGCATCAGCATGGGCGTCGAATCTCCGGTCTCCATTCGCACCGCGGAGTTTCGCGAGTCCGTGATGGAAACAGAAGAGCTTGCCTGCTGGATTGAGAAACAGGCCGGCGGTGAGTGCGTGCAACCCGGGCAGAATACAAAGGCGGGCCCATAACAAGCGGACAGTTGTTGCCATCCGGAGCGGCGCGCAGACCTGGATATACAGCGTTTTACGGCAAGGAGCGAACCATGTTGGGAGGAGAAAGAGAAGTTCGCGGCATCGCAGGTCATTTCCTGATCGCAGTCTGCATGCTGCTCGTGAGTGTTTCGGCGCGCGCGCAGGATGGGCAGGCACTCGCGGGTCTTTCGGGAACGGTGACCGATGCCCACGGCTCCGCCGTGACCCATGCGAAGGTGTCGGCGGCCAATGAAGGCACCGGCCTAGAACGGAACGTCAATACCGATGCCAAAGGGGGTTTCCTCATTCCGCTGCTTCCGCCCGGCGTTTACACCGTCACTGTCGATGGCGACGGATTTCCACGTTTTCAAGTTGCCGGAAATGAGCTTCGCCCAGGGATGAATCTTCGCCTCCCAATCCAATTGCCTCCACTGACCAGCATCCACGGCAAAGTCATCGATCTCAAATCCGGCGAGCCCATCGCCAAGGCCCTGGTGGCTATCCGGAGCCAGCATCTGCAGACGGTCACATCGGCGACCGGCGAGTTCCAGATCGATGACGTACTTCCGGGTAGGGCCGATCTTTACGTCAGCGCGGTGGGACTCGAACTTCTCCGTGAAAAAATCAACCTGCAAGCGGGCATTGCAAATGAGGTGCAACTGCTGCTGGGCCAGGATGCGTTGCGACGAACGGATAGCGTCCGTGTCAACGCTGGCCCCTTTGCTCATGTGCAGACGGAAGCACCTGTTGAATACTCCATCACCAACACTGAACTCAAAAACCTGGCCTCGGTGCTCTTCGACGACCCGATGCGCTCGGTCGAATCCATGCCGGGCGTCGCCGCGAATAACGATCTATATTCCCAATTTGCGGTGCGCGGAGCTGGTCCCTCCGAGGTCGGCGTTTTCGTTGACGGCGCACCTCTTACCAATCCTTTTCATGACGTTCTCGACGACCGCGGCAACGCTGTTTCCGTCGGCCTGCTCCAAAGCGGATTTCTCGACACGGTAGCGCTTCTCAGCAGCAACGTTCCCGCGCAGTATGGCGATTTCACGGGTTCAGTTCTTGACGTTGATACGCGTGAAGGCGACTCCAGCCGCACTTCGTATCGCGCCGATGTCAGCATGGTTGCGGCCACTATGAGCGCCGAAGGTCCGCTGGGCGCGGATAAGAAAACCACGTGGATCGCGTCGGTGCGCAAGGATTACGTGGGTGTGCTGGTAGGCGGCAACAGCGGTCTAGGGCTAAGCTTCTACGACACCCACGGCACCCTAGCCTACACTCCCAATGCGCGCAACAAGATTCTACTTAGCGGCATCTACGGAGAAACCGATGTCGCGAAGAAGGACTCGAGCATTCTGGGCATCGATCAGCTCAAGGAAGCTACCAGCAGCAGCGCCCTCGCCAGCGCACGCTGGATTTGGTCCAACCCGGTAGCGCTTTCGCGCGCGCAGTTCTATGCCTCCATCGATTCTGCGAACGACAAAGATAGCGGCCAGGAATTGATCGAGCGTTCCAACGGCCAGGAGACCGGCTATCGCGAGGACTTCACGGGCCAACTCGGCAAACACAATGTCTTCGAGGCCGGCGGCATTTATCGCCAGCTCCATCGCGATTACCTGAAAAGAGAGCCGTGGAACTACGCCACGGAGACCTTCTCAAACTCTCTGATCCAGAGCGCATCGCTTTCCAGTAACGTCTCCCAGCCTGGCGCCTATATTCAAGATTCCCTCGCGCTTGCGGACAAGCGCATCAACATGGTTGTAGGCGGACGTTGGGATAATTTCAGCGTGAATAACGTAAGTGTCCTCCTGCCGCGGTTAAGCCTGTCGATCGCTCCACTGACCCAAACCAGGCTCACTTTCGCCGCCGGCCAGTACTCCCAGTTTCCTGACATCGTTGATCTCTTCGGCGAGTTCGGCACGCCAAGGCTCAGACCTCAGCGCTCAAACCAGGCTTCTGTGGCCGTTGAGCAAGTCATTAGAGAGCGCCTGAGGATACACTTGGAAACTTTCGATCGCCAGGAACGCGACGGCATCTATTCCGCCGCCAGCCAGTTCCGGCTTGCGGCTCCAGGCGGAGCGATCCTCTATCCCCAGCTCGGCCCGGTTCTGGCCAACTCGCTGCGCGGCTACTCGCGCGGGCTGGAGTTCGTGGTGCAGCGCCGCAGCGACAATGGCCTCAGCGGCTGGATCGCCTACACCCTCGGCTACTCGCGGTTCACCGACGCAACCACCGGCGCGCACTTCTGGGGCGACTACGACCAGCGCCACACGCTGAATGTCTTTGCCAGTTACCGCGCCGGAGCCTCGCTCAACTTCAGTGCAAACGCGCGCTACGGCAGCGGCTTTCCCATCACGGGCTATGTCGGGCCGCCTATCCAATACCAAGGTTTCCAGTATTCTCAATACGACGGTGACCAGTTTTTTCCACTCACCGCCACGCCGAATCATATCCGCATGCCAGCCTATTTCCGGCTCGACACGCGAGTCAACAAAGCCTTCTACCGCAAACGTTCAAAGTTCACGCTGTACGCCGAAGTCACCAACCTTACCGACCGCACCAATCCGCAGTATTGGGGATTCGTTCCGGATATGGTCCAGGACGGGTACCTCGAAGCGGGACGCGGCAACCTCCTGCCCATCATCCCCAGCGTGGGAATCAACGTGGAATTTTAGTTCCTTTGCGCGGGCGCTTCCCGCTCCCGCCAGGAGTGCACCCAATGAAGAATACGAAGAAGCTTACACGACGCGCAGAAATCCTCTTCGCCCTGATATCAACCGCGATCCTGGCCGGCTGCGGCGGAACCTCCAATTCCAATCAGCAACAGCAGCAGCCCCCTTCCAACGATCCCGATTCGCGGGCCGACGCCATGCTTGCGCGGATGACGCAGGACGAAAAGCTGCAGATGGTGATGGGAGGGCTGAACACTGACCTGACCTACGGTTACACCGTTCCTATAGGTGCCGGCGGATGGGTGCCGGGCATTCCCAGCCTGGGCATTCCCAGCCTCTATATTTCCGATGGTAGCGTCGGGGTCAGCGCCGACGCGGGGCAGGCGACTACGCTGCCTTCGGCTATTGCCAACGCCGCCAGTTGGGATCTGAGCGAAGCTACCAAGTATGGATCGGTAATCGGCATCGAGCTCGCCGACTACGGGTTGAATGTCAATACCGGCGGGAACGTGAATCTCACCGGGCGCGAACCGCGCGACGGGCGGACCTTTGAGACCAAGGGCGAAGATCCCATCCTTGCGGGAAAGATCAATGCTGCGCATATCTCCGCTGTCCAGGCCCAGCACATCATCGGAATGATGAAGCACTTCAGCTTCAATGACCAGGAGAGCGGCAGGTGGACTGCCAACGCAGTGATCGATGAGCGTGGCGGCCGCGAGAGCGACCTGCTGGCCTTTGAAATCAGCGTCAAGGATTCGAACGCCCAGTCGGTGATGTGCTCGTACAACCTCACTAACAGTATCTACAACTGCGAAAACAATCATCTGCTCAACGACATTCTGAAAACCGATTGGTCCTTTCCCGGCTTTGTCATGACCGACTGGTGGGCGACGACCAGCACCGTTGGGGGCCCCAACGCCGGACTCGATCAGGAACAGCCCAACCAGCAGTACTTCGCTACGCTTGGTCAGGCCGTCGCCAACGGTGCTGTCCCGCAGTCACGGCTCGACAACATGGTCCACCGCATCCTTCGCGCCATGTATTACGCTGGCCTCTTCGACTATCCGCTGACCTTCCAGCCCATTCCCGCCCAGGCCGACGCCGCGATCGCTCAGGAGATCGAAGAGTCGGGCGCGGTTTTGCTCAAGAACTCTGGCAGCCAGTTGCCGCTCAATGCCTCCTCGACACAATCGATTGCCGTGATCGGCTCCCATGCCGACACATGGGTTCTTTCGGGAGGCGGTTCGGCGCAGGTTGATCCGGTTGGCGGAGGAATCTCCGGGCCGCAACCGTGTCCGCCCTGCTGGGCCACCGTCACCTGGGATCCCTCTTCACCGCTCAAGGCAATTCAGGCTGTGGCGCCCAATACGCATATCCAGTATGTTGACGGTTCTGACGCCAATGCCGCCGCCAATCTTGCTGCCTCGTCCCAGGTTGCAATCGTCTTCGTGAATAACTGGGGCAGCGAGGGCATGGACCAGACAACCTTGGGGCTTACGGATTACGTCGACACTACACCCATCGATCAGGACGCTCTCGTCTCCGCGGTTGCGGCCGCCAACCCCCACACCATTGTAGTGATTGAGAGCGGCGGACCCGTCCTGATGCCGTGGCTCAGCCAGGTTTCAGCCGTTCTTGAAGCTTGGTTTCCCGGCCAGAATGGAGGGCCGGCTATCGCCAATCTGCTCTTCGGCGTCGTCAATCCTTCAGGTAAACTGCCGATTACCTTCCCGGCATCGGATGCGCAGTTGCCCCGGCCGGTCATTCCCCAACCTCCCGACGCTGTAACACCCTTCGATGTGAATTACACCGAGGGTTACAACGTTGGATACAAATGGTTTGATTCACAGGGACTGACGCCGCTCTTTCCTTTTGGCTTCGGGCTTTCGTACACTACCTTCACCATCACCAATGCCAGCCTGGCGAATAACCTCTCATCGGCGTCGAAGCCCAACATTCAGGTGTCGTTTATGCTCGCCAATACGGGCGCCGTTGCGGGATCGGAGGTTGCGCAGGTTTATCTCGGGCTTCCGGCATCGCTCAACGAGCCGCCGCGACGCCTGGTGGGATGGCAGAAGGTCCTTTTGCAGCCGGGAGCTTCGCAGTCCGTCACCATTGAAGTCGACGAGAACGACTCTTCGCATCCGCTATCGTATTGGGATACGGGCAGCAACGTCTGGACACTCGGGACGGGAACCTACACGGTCTACCTGGGCGACTCGGACAACTCGGCCACGCTCCAAACCGTGGGGACCTTCACTGTGACGCCTTGAAGTTATGCGACTCGAAGATCATGTCACAAAGTCGCTTCGGTGATGGTAGTGCTTGATACGTTTGTTCTCATCATCGGCCCATGCCCAAATCGTGCCTATAGCGATCCCTTTGCCGCGGCTTCATGAGCCGCCGCCCGATGCCAATCGCGCAGCCCCAGCACAGCGAGCGCGACGAAAGCCGCATAGAGCAAGGCGGTCAACAGAAGATTTTCGCGAAGAAATTCGCCAACATAAACAATGTCCACCACAATCCACAGCCACCAGTTAGCGATATGCTTGCGCGCCTGCCACCATCCGCCTAAAATGCTGAAACTCGTCAGCATTGCATCCAGATACGGGAGCGAGGCATGGTAGTGCTTCATCCAAACTCCCAGCGCAAGGCCTCCCACTGTCCCCGCAACTACGCCAATGAGCAGGTTCGGCAGGGGCAGTCGCATCACGCGCACTTCGCCTTCATCACGCACGTCCTGCTCCCAATACCACCACCCATAAATCGTCAATGGCAAACCGCCAACGAGCAGTAGCGTAAACGAGAATAACTTTGTCTGATAGGAGATCACGAGGTAGGCAAGATCGGAGATGATTCCAATTGGCCAGCAAGCGATCTTTCTCTTTGTTGTAAGCCAGATGCTCAGAATGGCCGTGATTGCTCCAATTATTTCCAGCCAATTCTCAAGAGCATATTTGGCAACTGTGACCCAGCTGATCATTCTCTAGCTCTCTTTCGCGCCATTGCCCAACCGCTAACTGAATCCATCAGCTTCTTTCCGGCTGCGCCGTGAAACCAGCGGGCATGGCCTACCAGGTAATCAATCAAGGCCACGCGCGCCTTTTCTTCCGAATGCAGCACGCCAATAAAGTAATCCGCTTCCGTAAGCGCAAACTCCGCGTGGCAGAGAGCGGTCATCGGTGCGAGAGCCGCGGCCTCTTCGTCTGTAAGTGGGCTTACTGATTCGTAGCCGTCCAGCAGTGCATGCAAATGATCGATGTGTAAGGGCACATTTTCTCCATGCGCGGAGTCTCGTATCAGTTCAAGCCACTCGACGATATTGCGCTCGATGGCCTGTGCCAAGTCATGCACGGCGTTGGTGCGGTCGGCGAGGCCGAAGTCGATGATGGCCACGGCTTGCGCATCGTCGCTGGCATCGCTCCATAGCAGATTCGAAGCGTGCAAATCATTGTGCGTCCATAACGGCTTGAGCGCCGGCAAAAGCGGCAGAAGCTCCGCGTGAAACGGCGCTAGCAATTCGAGCGCTTCATCGCAGCTTTCTCGGGTAACCGTAGCATGAGCAAGTGCGGACTGTGCTTCTAGATAGCCTTCCATCGCCGCTTTCGGATCTTCAGCCGCAAAAATAGTGAAACCCGCCACCAGGGGCTGTGTCTTGCGGCGCGGCGCGTCAAATCCTTGCGCTGCCAGATGCAGGCGCGCCAGCGCCTCTCCCGCAGAGCGCGCGTGAGCCGTCGAGTGAAACGGCGTCCAGGAGAGCGCGTCTTCGTAAATGTCCACACCCGCGGGCGCTTCATGCACCTCGTAAGTCCATTCTCCACACTCCATGGCAGTCTCTCCCGAAGAGGCCGCAAAGACGCGCGGCGCCGGCGCGCCATGTTCGCGCAGATGCTTCATGAAGCGATGCTCTTCAAGCAATCCTTCGCGGTCGCGTACCGTTCTGTGATGGCGCTTGATGAAGACTCGCCCGGTGCGCGTGGCCACTACGCTCGCCGCCGAAAACGGCCGCGGACTAACTGACAAAATCTCGATAGCTTCGCCGCAGTTAGGGAAGTCTGAGAGCAGCGCGCGCACTTCGGCGAGCGTAAGCGGCGGCCAGTCCGCTTCCACCAGCGTGCCGTCCATGCCGTGCGCTCTTGCGGTTGCGCTCATCGCTGCATCCTCTGCCCTCGCTCGCTAGCCTAGAAAGTGTAGTGCGCCGAGAGCCGCACCGTCGTGGGCGCGCCCAGGTGGATGAAGGTATCGCCATAACTGGCGCCGGTATCCTTCCAATAGCGCTTGTCGGTAATGTTATCGGCATAGAGCCGCAGAGTTACATGGCCCTGCTCGCCGCCCGGCGTGTAGCGTGCGCCCAGATTGAAGAGGTTGTAGCCGGGAACGCTGACCAGATCGTCGCGCGTGGCTTCCTTGCGGCCGGTGTAGCTCCAGCCGGGCATCAGGTGCAGCCCGTGCGCATGGGGCAGCAGCAAGATCGGCAAACAAAGCCGTGCGCAGATGCGGCACGTTGAGCACCTGCTTGTTGTCGAAGGCTGGTGTGCCCGTGTCGTCGGAGAGTGCGCGGATCGCCGCCGCCGAGGCCGTCAGCCGCAGCCAGTCCGTTGCCTTGCCCTCCGCGTTCAGCTCGATGCCGTCGTGCGTCTCGCGGCCCTCGGAGACAAAGCTCTGATCGCCTAGATCGTCTATCGTCATGGGATAGAAGAACGGCGCGCGCATATGAAAAAATGCCGTCGTCAGCAGAATGCGCTGGCCTGGCTCATACTTGGCGCCGACCTCGGCCTGGCGAGTGAAAAACGGAGACAAATAGTATCCACCTGCCCAAAACGGCGCTTGCGGTCCCAGCGAAAGCATCACACCGTAGTTGCCATAGAGCGTAAGATTATTCACGGGGTTAAAGTGACTGCGTATTGCGGCAGCCAGATGGTTTTATCGGTGAAGTTCGGTGCCCCAGACTCATTTGTACCGGAATAATTGTAATCGCGCACCGAATCAAACCGTCCGCCTGCAAGCAGTTGAATGCGGCCGGGAAATGAATGCGATCCTGTACGACCGCACTGGATTGATGATTGTCTTCCCAGAGCGTGCGCGGGCCCGGCGGATTGGAGCGGAGTCTTCTGATCGGAATCGCGCGCAATGGGCTGGTAGATGTTCTCCGAACCCACATAGGTGTACACCGCGCCATCCTGCACGGTTGGAAGGCGCATTCAACGGCGGCGCGCCGGGCTGCTGCACGCTGCGCAGGAAGAGCTCGCCACCGCCGGTCAGATCGTGCGTGATAGCTCCGGTCTTCACGTGGCCAGTGACCATCGCTTCGGCCTGCGCGTCGATGCGCAGTTCGCCGGGATCGCGGTAGTCGTAGATGTCATAAGTGCCGTCGGGCGCAAAGAACTATGGATCCGGCGCCATGCCGGTACTTGCACTCAGCTTCGTAGTAGCAGCCATACGCATAAATCACGTTATCGTCGATCAGCGAATGGCTGTAACTCGCCGCGGCGAAGGCCTTCCACTGCATGCGGCAGATCGTAGTCCAGCCGCGCGCCGGTGTTGAAGGTGTCGAAGGTGTTGGGCTTGGCCCAGGGCTGCTCGCCCAGCATCGTCGATGGGATAGACTTGTTCGTGTCCAATGCCGTAGCGTGCAGATTCGGTACGGTCGTTCCGCCCAGCAACTGATAGCCGCAGACCGAGCGCTCCACCTTATGCTGGTACTCGAAGTCGCCCTTCAGAATCGCCTTCGGAGTGATCTTCCAATCCGCCGCGCCCGCGCCCATCGCGCGCCAGCCGTTGGCGTCGTTCACATAACTCATGATTCTTTCGCCGGCCAGATTCACGCGCGCGCCCACCTGCTTCCGGCTGCCGAAGAGATGCCCCAGATCGACCGCGCCATAAGCTGCTTCCGCGATGGTCGGTGGCCAGATCGACGGCCTTGATCGTCGCCGGCCGCTTGGTCACGTAGTTGATCAGCCCGCCCGCCGAGGCCACGCCGCTCTCCACGCCGGCAATGCCCTTGAGAAACTCGACGCGCTCCTTGTTTTCCAGCGGCACATCCTGCTCGCCGGCGATGGTCATGCCGTTGATCTGCAGGCCCGTGGCCAGATCGATCGGGAAGCCGCGAATCTCGTAGTCGCCGTAGTAGCCCACCGGCGCGTAATCCTCGCCGATGGAGGCGTCGTTCTTCACCACGTCGGAGAGCAGGCGCGCGCCCTGGTCGTTGAGCAGCTCGCGCGTGACGACTGTGGCCGAAAGCGGCGTCTCTCAGCAGCGTTACGCCGTCCAGAGTGCCCACCGTGACGGCCTCGGGAAGATAATCGTCCTTCACTTCGCCATGCACTACTACGGTCGTAGTCACGGGCGGAATCTTCGGCTTGGCTTCGGCGGGCGGCGTCGCGGCGGGAGGCGGAGTTGTGGCAGGCGCGGGTGCAGGGCTTTGTGCGATGCGCGCTCAGAGGCGCGGCAAGGCAGATGAGCAAGCCGTGCGAATGAAACAGCTTGGATCGGTAGGGCAACAGAAAAACGAAACATGAATTCCCCTTGTTTCAAGCACATGAAACAAGAGAACTCACGCTGCGAATCGAGGAAGAAGGCCGTCCGGCTTCGAAAGCTTCCCACGCCGGTATTATCCGGATCGGGTTCGAGGGTATCTCTCAGCCCCACTTCGTGGAGCACCCCTGTTTCAATGTATCTGATTGAAACACTCCCAGCGTGGTTTTGCAAGCCGGCCGGATGCGCCCGTTCAAGGCAGGGAACCCCCTTTGGAGGGGCGGTGCAAGGAAGCAGGAGGCGCGTTACCGCGCCAGCACCCGGCGCAGATCCTCGCGCTTGGCGGCGACCTCGTTGACCGTCTCCTGCACCTTGGCGAGGACGCCCTGCACCTGGTCGATATAGCCGGGAAGCGCCTCCCACCAGGTGCGCAGCGTCTGCTGCTGCTCGAGCATCGCCAGGGCCGTGCCTGAGGCAGCGGCCACCATGCCGGCGCGGCGCTCGCCCGCCAGCAGCAGCAAACCGGCTGTCACAAGGGTTCCACCGGCCGCGAATCCGATCCAGTTCATGGCTTCGGACTCGACAATCTCCGGCGTTGCTGGGGAATCATTCACTGGCTTGGAAAGCGGGAGTACCACCATCTTGTCTCCTTCTGCCCGGACCGCGGTCACGGGATCGGTGCATCCAGTATCAACCTAAATCGCCGGCCGTGCCTAAAAAATCTGAGCCTGCCGGCAAACCTTGGGTTGCCTGCAACCTCAGTCCAGGTCAAACTCACGAAACGGCTTGCCGTCGGGGGCGTCCTTGGCCTTGCGCAGCGCCTCGGCAAACTTCTTATCGAAAAGGTCTTCCTTGTTCTTCTCCGCCTCGACCGACTGGCGGAAGATCGACTCCTTGCGCTCATCCTGCTCGCGCATCGCCTTGGCCGCCGTCTCCAGGTCCTCAAACATCCGCTTGCGCGGCGCCGGAGTATGGCTCACCACCAGCCCCGTGGCGCCGTCCACCTTGATCATCGCCCCGCAATCCGGGCACGCAATCTCGAAAATCTGTTCCTTCTTTTTAGCCATTTCGTTTCATGGAAAATTGTAAGCGCTGCGGCGCGGCTTGCATAGGGGGTACTCCAATGGCAATCCTCTTCTGCAACTTTTTCGAACCATACACCCTTTTTCTATGCATACAATCGAGCATATGCTTCTGATCGCCGCGCTCACGGAACTTGGAATCTGCTGGATCGCCTGGTCACTTGCTTTCATAAAACCCCGCAAGCAGGCCTCCGGGCAGAAGGAAGCAGTCAGTGCGCCGGTATCCCGATGGGGCATCGCTCTGGTCATGCTTGGCTTCGCCCTGGCGTGGGCCTATGTGCGGCCTGCAGGCCTTCAAAAGTCCACACCGGCGCTCATCGCTTCTATGATTCTTGGCCCTTCTTCGGTAGCTCTCGCATGGACCGCCACGCGCTACCTGGGCAAGCAATGGCGCTACAAGGCTGCACTCAATCAGGATCATGAACTGATTCAGAGCGGCCCCTACCGCTGGCTCCGCCATCCCATCTACCTATCCATGCTGGGCATGCTGATTTCAACTTTGGCCGCCTGGACCTGGTGGCCCATGGCGCTCGGCTCGGTGATCGCCTTCCTGGCGGGAACCGAAGTGCGCATCCGCGCCGAAGAACGTCTGCTCGCCGAACACTTCGGTGCCACCTTTACCGCCTACCGCGCGCGAACATACGCGTACCTTCCCTTTATCCGGTGAGTCAATCGCATCCTGGACATCGCGAACTTCCCTCTGCCATCGGCGAGTGATCCCGCGATCCCTTCGACCGGCTCATCGTCGCCAATGCCAAGGTCAACGGCTTTGCCTGGCTCGTCTCCACCTACGAAGCGATCCGTCAGCACGATCCGCGCGCCGTTTGGTAGAGCAGTTCGTGTTTGACTATTTGCTCACGGCCGGGCGCACATGCAAAATAATGCGCCGGTAGGAGGTCAGCGGCAGCCTTCCCTCGCCGGTCACCGCCAGAATGATGTGCGCGACTCCCGCCCCCTTGCAGGGCGTTGGCCACAGCCCGGGCGGCCCGCAGACGCTCTCCGCCAGCACGGTAGCCCGGCTTGTCTCGGCATCGGTCAGCGTCACCCCAGCCAGGTTTCCGTCGGCAGTGCCCGCCTCCGCATAGTGGAACCAATGGAAGTGCAGCTTCTGTCCGTCCGGATTGGTACTGCGGCTGGCGTCCAGCGTAACGCTTTGCCCAACAGTCACATCCAGCTCCACCGGCGCAGTCCCCGAGGCCCCGTTCACCTCGACCAGCGGGCGGTGGATGGAGTGGGCAAAGTCGGCCACCGTCCACGTCATGCGGGCGGCAAAGTCGTTCTGATAGGCCTGGCGCCAGCGCCAGATCGTCGCCTGGTCCGAAGTGTGCTCCTGCCCATCCGCCCCGATCACTGTATCCTGTGAGCTCCCCCGCGATAACTCGCTGCCGCCCTGGCTCCAGAAGGGATGCGTCTCCCCATGCGGCTGCCGGTAAACGTAGCGCCCGCCCCAGCCGCCCCAGTCCGGCCGCCGGTAGGCGTTGAGGCCGTTGTCGATCAGCCCCAGAAACGAGGGCGTATCCCCCTCCATGATGTACGCCACACGCGGATAGACCTTGCCTAGCGCTCCCTTGCTGCGGATGTTTTCGTCCAGCCACGCGTTGGTCACTTCACTCGGGTCGGCCCCTACGTCTTTGGCGTAATAAGCGTCGCTGCTGATCCCCATCCAGGTCGCAAAGTAGTATTCGTTCCCGTCCTGCGTCGAGGGCATCACGATATAGAACAGGCCGGGAAACTCCCGCCGCATCCACGCGCCCGCATCGTCCTGGTCGCTGATCGAATAGACCCTCAGCTTGCCCACCAGCCGCGCAACCTCCTCGGGCGGCTTGTTTGACCGCAAATCCATGAGGACCTGGGCCAGCGTGTTCGCCCCGCCCCAGATGCAGACCCAGAGCGGACGGCTGTCTTCCCTTTCCAAAGCGCGCACAATCGCCTTTGCGCCCTCCAACGCCTTGCCCTCGCCCGTGGCCGCCATGCCGTAGCCCGGTTGCCCGGCGTAGACGCGGCTCAGCAGGCTTCCGTGGCCTCCGGCCAGCCCTGCGCATTCAGCATCAAATTGGGCCGCGCCTGCCCGTATGCCTCGATCAACTTCCGCATCGTCTCCGGGTGGATCGCCGTCTTCTGCCAGGTCGAGGTGGAGGCGATCAGCCCCTCGATCTCCAGTTCATTCGAGTAAACCAGCAGCCGCACCAGCGACATCTGGTCGTCCGGCTCGTTGCCGATGTCGCTGATGACGATCACCCGCGGCCGGCCCGTGAAATCGTCCACGTGCGCCGGCGGCAGCGATTGCCCCACCAGCGGCGCAGCTAGTGCCAGCGTCAGCGCTCCCGCCAAAGCCTTGCGAATTCCCATCGATTCTCCTTCTTCCGGTCTTCGTCCGACTCTATTCAATCACCACATGAATCTCGAATCGCTCATCGTTCGGCGTGGGCTTCTCCCAGGAGCGGACGTAATGCAGCCGGAGCGCGCCGTCGCCGCTGCGCCTAGGCTCAAAGGTGAAGACCTGAACTACGGGCCGGCCCACGCCGGGTTCCGTGGCGTCAATCTGAGTCTGATGAACCAGCTTCATGAGCGGCGTCGATTCCTTCTCGATATACCACATGTAGCCGGTCGTGGGATTCGCGCTCAAGCGCACTTCTAGCGTGTCGCCAACGTTCAGATGAACCTCGCCGCCCTTGTCCGCGTCGGTGATGACCTTGGTGGCCGCTTGGGCTGCTTGCGAAAAGCAAACGACGGCCAGAAAGACAAGAAGAAAAAGCTTTCGTACAGAATCAACCCAGCGAACGAATCGATCAGAATGCATGGAGAGCCTCTTTCCGCGCAGGGTAAAGCGCACTCACGCTTCCTCACTGCGCAAACATGAAGATACATCGATGTGAGGCGGTGTGCAACCGGGTGTGGGAACCCCAAAAATAATTCGCAATTTTCGCTTGACAGAATATTCTTCCCGGATTATGTTTAGATTGTTGTCTAATTAGTCTGAGGTCTAATGATACCATGAGCAGCAATGAAGCATTCAAAGCGCTGGCTGACCCCACCCGGCGGGAGATCCTCGCCCTGCTGCGCCGGGGCGAGATGACCGCCGGCGCCTTGGCGGAACAATTCGACATGACCAAGCCCTCCATGTCGCATCATTTCACCGTGTTGAAGGAAGCAGACCTGATTACCAGCCGCCGCGAGGGCCAGCAGATCTGGTACGGGCTGAATACCACCGTGGTCGAAGACCTGATGGCCTGGGCCATGGGCCTGATCAACGACGGCAACAAGAAAGGAGCGAAAAGACAATGACACGCAAGGTTTTTTTCTTCGAAATTCTGCTGATTGCGGCGGCGCTGGTCGCCACGGCGCTCCTGTATCCACACCTCCCGGCCAGGGTTCCCATTCACTGGAATCATCACATGGAGCCGGACCACTACGAGCCCAGGTGGGTACTCTATCTCATCGGCCCCGGCTTCATGGCCAATGTGATGCTGATGACATGGCTCTTCCCCTGGCTCTCGCCCAAGCGCTTCGAGATCGACAGTTTCTGGCGAACCTACCATCTGGTGATGCTGCTGTTCTTTGGCATGATGACCTATTTGTACGCCGTGATGTTATGGTCGGACTGCGGGCGCTCGATTGATCTGGGCCGGGCAATGCTGTGCGGAGTCTGCCTCTTTATCGCTCTCTTCGGCAACGTGATGGGAAAGCTGCGCCGGAATTTCTATCTTGGAGTCAGAACGCCGTGGACTCTGGCCAGTGAGCGCGTCTGGAATGCCACGCATCGCTTTGCCGCCAAAACCTTTGTGGCGGGCGGCTTGGTTGGGTTGGTGTTTTCGATATTTGGCTTCTTTCTCGCGGCGATCCTGGCTACGCTGGTTGGAGCCCTAGCGCCTGTGGTATATTCGCTGGTAATTTACAAACAACTGGAAAGGCGCGGCGAGATCGATGACGGTCTTCCACGCGAGCAGGGAGAACAAGGATGAATCGCATCGCAAGAACACTGGCGCTGATCGCGCTCGCGGCAACCGCCTGTTTTGCCCAGGCCAAGAAAGAAGAAACGCCCAAGCCCGCACAGTCGATTGCCGAGCTGAAGCAGCAGTTGGAAAAGATCCTCAGCGACACGCATACGCCCGGAGTCTCAGTCGCCATCGTGCATCGCGACGGTCCCGAATGGGTTGCCGGGCTGGGCAAATCGGATGTGGCGACAAATCACGCCACGACCGATGAGACGCTCTTTCGCATCGGTTCCACCTCCAAGGCTTTTGCCTCGCTTTCTATTCTCAAGCTGGTAAATGAAGGCAAGCTATCGCTGCTGGACCCGGTGCACAAACTCGTGCCCGAGATCTGGTTTGAGAATCGCTGGGAGGCGACCGACCCGGTACGCGTCGTGGACCTGCTGGAACATACCACCGGATGGGACGACCTGCATATGCGCGAATATGCCAAGAACGCCAAGGGCATGACTCTGCGCGAAGGCCTCGATTATGACCATCACTCGCGCACCTCCCGATGGCGGCCAGGAACGCGCATGTCCTATTGCAACTCCGGGCCTCCGGTCGCCGCGTATATCGTCGAGAAGATCACCGGCCAGCGCTTCGAGGATTATGTAACTCAGAATTTCTTTCTGCCCATCGGCATGAAGACGGCTACTTACTTCGAGCAGCCATCGCCGCAGTTGACCACTCTCTATCGCCCCGATGGCAAAACTCCTTACCCTTACTGGAATATCATCGTGCGCCCCGCCGGAGCTATCAACGCCTCGGCCAAAGACATGGCTGCGTATGTGCAGTTCTATCTCAATCGCGGCGCGGCAGGAGGCGTACAAATAATCCCCTCCGCCTCGGTTGACCGCATGGAGACACCGACGCATACCTGGGAGGCGCAGCAGGGATTGAAGGCCGGTTACGGCTTGAGCAACTACACCAGCGTTCACGATGGCTTCGTCTATCACGGGCACAATGGCGGCGTGGACGGTGGACTGACAGAAATGTCCTATCTTCCGGAGTACGGCGTAGGCTATTTTTATAGCATCAACTCTGGAAATGGCGCTGCCTTCGGCAAGATAGGCGACGCGATTCGCGCATACATTACGCGGAACCTCACTAAGCCGCCTGTGTCCGCCGCCGGGCAGTTACCCTCCAATGCGCAGGAGTGGGCAGGCTGGTACGAAGCCGACGCGATACGCATGAAGATGCAGGAATTCATCGCGCCACTGGCCATGCAGCATGTGCGCTTCAAAGACGGCGAGTTGCAGTTTTCATCCTATGGGCCGTCGAAACAAAGCTTCATTCCCGTCAGTGGCCTGCAATTTCGCTACAAACCCGAAAAAGGACCGGCCGAACCGATTGCCACTGCTGCGCTGCTGGCGCCTAACTCCGATGGCCGGTTTATCTTTATTGGAACAACTTACAAGCGCATTCCCACATGGCTGGCAATCGTCCGCATTGCGTTGATGGTCTGGTTCCTGCTTGCCGTAGTTTCTATTCTTCTCTATGCGCCCTTCTGGATCATCGGCGGACTCATCAAGCGCCGCCGCCGCCCAGCCGAGCGCATGATGCGCCTCTGGCCGCTGATTGCCGTCCTAAGCCTGCTGGCGTTTGTTGGTCTCGTCATTCTGTCAGGCAACGACGCAATCGCGCGCCTGGGAAACCTGACCTTCTATTCCTTCGGACTCACAGTCACCACGCTGCTCTTTGCCGCTGCCTCGCTGGCCGGTGCAGTTACTTTGTGGCGGGCGCGGAAGCAGGAGATACGCCGCTCCGTCGGCTGGTATTCGATCGCAGTCACCGCCGCGCTGCTGATCGCGGCTGTGTACCTGGCCTGTTATGGCGTGATCGGCATTCGCACCTGGGACTAGGGCAGAATCGCTGGAGTTATTCGGATTATCTTTCAGGGAATCATTGGAACAAAAGCGAGAGCTTTGAATAACGGCTCTCTCACGTCAGTTAATGGAGAACGATGAAAATTCCTTTCATTGCAAGACTCGCCCTCATGACTCTAGCCGCATCGGCGCTCGTGCAGCTCAACCGGGCGCAGGCGCAGATTGCCGGGGATTGGCAGGGAACACTGAAGGCCGGAGGCGTGCAGTTACGACTAGCGTTGCACATCGCCGCCGCCAAGGACGGCAGCTTTACAGCTACGCTGGACAGCATCGACCAAGGCGCCAACGGCATCCCGGTTACAACGGTCACGCTGAAAGACTCCAGGTTGAGTCTTACCGTGGATTCGGTGCATGGAAGCTATGAAGGCACAGTCAATAAGGATGCGACAGAGATTGACGGCACTTGGACGCAGGGTCCATCGCTGGCGCTCAATTTCGAGCGCGCCAAGGTTCAAACCCAAGCCGCGCCCTCCGATATTGATGGCACATGGCAGGGTACGCTGGATGCCGGCGCGTTCAAGTTGCGCGTTGTCTTCAAGATCGTTAACACGCAGGAAGGCCTGACCGTCCAGATGCAGAGTCCCGACCAAAGCCCCGTCTGGATCAGCGCATCTTCGGTAACTCGCAACGGCAGTTCGCTCACGATCAACCAGAAAGAACTAGGCGCATCCTTCGACGGCATGATCAGCGCAGACCTGAATTCCATCGAAGGCAAATTCACGCAGATGGGCAACGCGTTGCCGCTGCTGCTGAAGCGCGTGAAGGATCAAGCCGCCCTGGAGCCGCGCCGTCCGCAGAACCCAGTCAAGCCCTATCCCTACCGCGAAGAGGAAGTGAGCTATCCGAACAAGGCTGGCGGCAATTCGCTTGCGTGCTACCCTGACGATTCCGCCCGGCAAGGGGCCGTTTCCCGCCGTGCTGCTGATCGTTGGCTCGGGCCCGCATGACCGCGACGAGAGCCTTATGGGCCACAAACCATTTTTAGTGTTGGCAGACTATTTAACGCGCAAGGGGATGGTGGTGCTACGGGCTGACAAGCGCGGGGTGGGCAAATCCACCGGGAACCCGCTCACCGGCACAACCGCCGACTATGCCACCGACGCGGAGGCCGGCGTTGCGTATCTCAAGACACGCTCCGAAGTGAACCCGCACAAAATCGGCCTCATCGGTCACAGCGAGGGCGGCATCATCGCGCCGATGATGGCTGCTCGGAACCGGGATGTCGCATTCGTCGTGATGATGGCCGGCTCCGGCGTGCCCGGAGACCAGATCCTCGTGGAACAAGCGCGGCTGATCTCCCTGGCCAGTGGCGTCAGCAAGGAAAAAGCCGACGAGAACGCCGTCAACGAACAGGCAGTGTTGATGCTGGTGGAAACCGAAAAGGACGCGGCGGCGCTCGACAAGAAACTGCGCGAGAAGCTGGCCGCCGATGGCGTGCAAGAGGGCCAGATCGGCGCGTCAATCCACTTTGCCACGGCGCCGTGGTTCCGTTTCTTCATCAGCTACGATCCCGCGACGGCTTTGCGCAAGGTTGCCTGCCCTGTGCTGGCCATCAACGGCTCACTCGACCTGCAAGTTCCGCCCGCGCAAAATCTGCCCGCCATCAGGAAAGCCCTGGAAGACGGCGGAAACAAGCATTACGAAGTGGACGAGTTACCAGGGCTGAACCATCTCTTCCAGACAGCAAAGACCGGCGCGCCGGGCGAATACGGAGAGATTGAGGAAACCATCTCTCCGGTGGCGCTGGACAAAATGGCCAGCTGGATTCTGAAACAGTGAGGGATTTCGCAATTCCAGGAAAGATGAAATGGCACCGCTAACAAAAGCAGGGCCGTTTTCTGCGATTTGTTAATCTGTCGATCTGTCTTCAGTGCTTTTCCGCCGCGGAGGCGATCTTGGCTTCGGCTTCGCTGATGACGCGGAGGGCCTCGGTGTAGGCGTCTTCGCTGTCGCCGGCCTGGTCCCACTCCTTGTGGCCGCGCGCCAGTTGCTCGTTGGCGCGGGGCACGTCGATCTCCTCCGGCTTGAGAGCGTCACTGGCCAGGATGGTGACGCGGTCGCCGAGTACTTCGGCAAAGCCCCAACTGACGTTGTAGCGCAGTACGCTCTCCGGGCCGCCGGAGGTAAGATCCGCCCCAGTGTGGATGATGACGTCGCCGGCGCCCAATTCGGCCACCAGCGGCGCGTGCGCCGTAGAGCACCTCCAAGTAGCCGTTCTTCGCCGGCAGCTCGACCGCAGCCGCCGCGTGATCGAAGAAGATGCGCTCGGGAGTGACCAGCCGGACGCGGAGTTGATTGGTTTCGTCAGCCATAGTTTCCTTCAGTAGAGCTATAAGCTAGCTACACAGACGCCTTCAGCTTCTCGGCGGTCTCCAGCACTTCTTCAATCGCGCCCTTCATGTAGAAGGCCTGCTCGGGGATGTCGTCGTACTTGCCCGCGATGATCTCCTTGAAGCTGCGCACCGTGTCAGCCACCTTCACATAGCGGCCCGCCATGCCGGTGAACTGCTCGGCCACGTGGAACGGCTGCGAGAGGAACCTCTGCACCTTGCGGGCGCGCGCCACGGTGAGCTTGTCTTCTTCGGAGAGCTCGTCGATACCCAGAATGGCGATGATGTCCTGCAAATCCTTGTAGCGTTGCAGAATCTTCTTCACGCCCTGGGCCACGTCGTAGTGCTCCTGACCCACGATGCGCGCGCTTAAGATTCGCGAGGTCGAAGCCAGCGGATCCACAGCGGGATAGATGCCCAGTTCAGAGAGCGGACGGCTCAGCACGGTCGTCGCATCCAGGTGAGCGAAGGTCGTCGCAGGCGCTGGGTCCGTCAAGTCATCCGCGGGCACGTAGACCGCCTGCACGCTGGTGACAGACCCCTTGCTGGTCGAGGTAATGCGCTCCTGCAACTCGCCCATCTCGGTGGCCAGGTTCGGCTGGTAGCCGACGGCCGAGGGCATGCGGCCCAGCAGCGTCGAAACCTCAGACCCGGCCTGCGTAAAGCGGAAGATGTTGTCAATGAAGAGCAGCGTGTCCGATCCTTCCACATCGCGGAAGTACTCGGCTACGGTCAGCGCGCTCAGCGCCACGCGCAGGCGCGCTCCAGGCGGCTCGGTCATCTGGCCGTAGACCAGCGCGCACTTCGAGTTGGCCCAGTCGCCCGGCTTGATCACGCCCGACTCGGTCATCTCCAGCCACAGGTCGTTGCCCTCGCGGGTGCGCTCGCCCACGCCGCCAAAGACCGAGTAGCCGCCGTGGTTCTTGGCCACGTTGTTGATCAGTTCCATGATGACGACGGTCTTGCCCACGCCGGCGCCGCCGAAGAGGCCGATCTTGCCGCCCTTGAGAAAGGGTTGAA
Source organism: uncultured Acidobacteriaceae bacterium (assembly GCA_963820195.1). Classification (GTDB taxonomy): domain Bacteria; phylum Acidobacteriota; class Terriglobia; order Terriglobales; family Acidobacteriaceae; genus Telmatobacter. The sequence continues at coordinate 21,859 of CAWFZU010000263.1, forward strand.
TCAGGTCGATGACCTTGATGCCGGTCTCGAACATCTCCTCGTGGGTTGACTGCTCGTCGAAGAGCGGCGCGGGCCGGTGAATGGGCATGCGCGACTTTTCGCCGATGGGGCCCAGCTCGTCCACCGGATTGCCGATCACATTGATGCACGCGGCCCAGCGTCTGCTTGCCCACGGGCATGCTGATGGGGCCGCCGGTGTCGATGGCCTTCATGCCGCGCACCATGCCGTCGGTGGCTTCCATGGCCACGGTGCGCACGCGCCCCTCGCCCAGGTGCTGCTGGACTTCGAGAATCACGCTGATGGGCGTGGGCACGGTGAAGCCCTCGCTGGTGACGCGCAGCGCCTGATAGATGGGCGGCATCGTCGCTTCTTCAAACTGCACGTCCACCGCGGGACCGGAGACCTTGATTACCTTGCCGATATTCTCTGCCATTTTTCTGCCTTCTTGTTCAAAGCTCTTAGCCTTTAGCTCCTAGCTTTTAGCTTTTCAAGCTTTCTTTCCTGGTCGCTTCTCGCAACGGGCAAAAGCTAAAGGCTAAAAGCTGTCCTTTACTGCGCCGCCGCGCCGCTCACAATCTCAATGATCTCCTTGGTGATGGCCGCCTGGCGCACGCGATTCATATGCAGCGTGAGCGCGTCGATCATATCCGAGGCGTTGTTGGTTGCCGAATCCATCGCCGTCATGCGCGCCGCGTGTCTCCGCGGCCACCGACTCCGTCATGGCGTGATACAGCATGGAGGAAATGTATTGCGGAATCAGCCCGGCGAACAGTTCCTCCGCTGGCTGCTCGTAGATGTAGTCCACCTGCGCGGTGCCGAACTTCTTGCGCTTCCTCGTCGGCCTCGGCGGTGTCCGCCGGCTCAATCAGGATGCCCGCCAGAGAGCGGCCTCGGCGGCGCGTTCGCGCTCTGCTTCGGTCGGCTCGACCGCGCCGGTAATCTGCGGAATGCCGATCTTCAGATAGCGGCAACAGCTTCTCCACCACCAGCCGCTGCGCAGATCACCGATTTGAATTCGTTGTAGACGATGTAGGCGGCGTCGATCTCCTCGTGCACATAGCGGGCGATGATGCTCTGGGCCAGCTCGAAGACGCGGCTCTGTTCCAGCTTCAGCAGCATCCCCGGATGGTCGCCGGTGACCTCGACCGGAGCCTTTGCGCTCGCGCACCTTGACGGCATTGCCGTTCTCATCCGTGCTGCTCGCTGTAAACCGCCGCCGGATAGCGCCGCCGCATCAGGTCGCGCGCCTTGCGGCCCACCGCCTCGACGTCGATCTCCTTGTCGGGGTTGCCGGCGATGAACTGAAAGGCGGTCTTGAGAATGTTGGCGTTGAAGGCGCCCGGCAAATCCCTTGTCGCCGCTGATGACAATCAGCAGCACCCGCTTCTCTTCGCGCGTGGCAAAGAGCGGATGGCGCAGATTGCCGGTGCTTCGTCGAAGATATCCACGCGCCGGGTCAGCGATTCCAGCACGCTGGTGATCATCCTGGCGTAAGGCCGCGCCGCCAGAGCCCGCTCCTGCGCGCGCCGCAGCTTGGCCGCCGACACCATCTTCATGGCCTTGGTGATCTGCCGCGTGTTCTTCACGCTGCGGATGCGCCGCCGTAGATCGAGTACATTTGCCATAATTGCTTCCGTTCAAGGGATCAGGGGTCAGGGATCAGGGGTCAGGGAAAACGACTCCTCAAATCTTTAGCCCTTGATCTTGTCCAAAATCCCAAAAATCATTTTGCCAACTTCATGCGATAAACCTTCTGTTTCATCAAGCAACTTCTGGTTGCCTATTCCAAGCGCGCGTGCGATTTCAAGCTGAGTTTGCAGTTCAAAGTTAGAACCTCGGGCAATACCAAGAAACTGCCTATACTCGTTGGTGCCAAGCCCGTCCATGACCCTGAGCGATATTGCTCGGTACAGAAACCGCAGCTCGCCTCATTTGACTCGTCAGCCCATAGATCTCTTCTCGAGGAAATTCTTGAGTCAGCCGATAGACCGCAACAGCCATTTCCATCGATCTCTGCCAAACTTTCAAGTCACGGAACGATTTGATTTCAGCTACAGCCATCACCGTGCCTCCTGACCCTGATCCCTGACCCCTGACCCCTTACTTCGCCGCCAGCTCCGCCTTGAAGTTCGCCGCGTATTCCTTCAGCGCCGCGTGCAGCCTGGCGCGCAGGTCGTCGTCGAGCGCTTTCTTCTTGGTCAGATCCTCGAGCAGCGCGGTCTGCGCGCTGTCGAAGTACTTGTAGAGTCCGACCTCGAAGGCGCGAATGTCGCTGATCTGGAAATCGTCCAGATAGCCCTGCGTGCCGGCGAACAGCGCCACCGTCTGCTGCTGCCAGGTGAGCGGCTGGAACTGCGGCTGCTTGAGCAGCTCCGTCAGGCGCGCGCCGCGGTTGAGCTGCTTCTGCGTGAGCGGATCAAGGTCGGAGCCGAACTGCGCGAAGGCCGCCAGTTCGCGATACTGCGCCAGATCGAGCTTGAGCGTCGCGCCCACCTGCTTGACCGCCTTGATCGCCGCCGAGAATCCCACGCGCGAAACCGAAAGGCCCACGTTGACCGCCGGACGCACGCCGGAGTTGAACAGATCGGTTTCCAGAAAGATCTGTCCGTCGGTAATGGAAATGACGTTGGTCGGAATGTAGGCCGAAACGTCGCCGGCCTGCGTCTCGATCACCGGCAGCGCGGTCAGCGACCCGCCGCCCCGCTTGTCGCTGCATCTTGGACGAGCGCTCCAGCAGCCGCGAGTGCAGATAGAAGACGTCGCCCGGATAGGCTTCGCGGCCCGGCGGACGGCGCAGCAGCAGCGAAATCTCGCGGTAGGCCATGGCGTGCTTGGAGAGATCGTCGTACATCACCAGCGCGTGGCGGCCGTAGTCGCGGAAGTACTCGCCGATGGCGCAGGCCGCGTAGGGCGCGATGTAGAGCATCGGCGCGGGTTCCGAGGCCGAGGCGGCCACGATGACGGTGTGCCCCATGGCTCCGGCTTCGGTCAGCGTCTGCACGACCTGCGCAATCGACGACCGCTTCTGCCCGATGGCGCAGTAGATGCAGATCAGATCGTTCTTGGCGTTGTTGATGATGGTGTCCAGCAGCACGGCGGTCTTGCCCGTCTGGCGGTCGCCGATAATCAGTTCGCGCTGGCCGCGGCCGATGGGAATCATGGCGTCGATGGCCTTGAGTCCCGTGGCCATCGGCTCGCGCACCGGCTGGCGGTCGATGATGCCGGGAGCCAGCCGCTCGATGGGCAGCGACTGCGTCGAGGCAATGGGGCCCTTGTCGTCGATGGGCTGGCCCAGCGCGTTCACCACGCGGCCGATCATGCCCTCGCCCACCGGCACGCTCAAAATCGTGCCGGTGCGCTTGACCTCGTCGCCTTCGCTCAGCTCGGTGTAGTCGCCCAGAATCACCGCGCCCACCGAATCTTCTTCCAGGCTCAGTGCCAGCCCGGCAATGCCGTGCGGAAAGCTGAGCAGCTCGCCGGCCATCACCTTGTCCAGGCCGTGCAGGCGGGCAATGCCGTCGCCCAGCGAGGTGATGGTCCCGACTTCGTCCACCTGGACCTTCGAGTCGTAGTTCGCGATCTGCTCGCGAAGAAGTTGCGTAATCTCGTCTGCCTTGATCTGAGCCATTTCTGTCCTTTAGCGGTCAGCGATTAGTGGTCCGTAGTCCCTAGTCCCTTAGTCCTGCCCTGGCTCTGGTCGCTCACTACCAGCTGACCAGCATCAATGCTTCCTTCAACCGTTCCAGCCGTCCGCGCACCGAGCCGTCGTACACCGTGGAGCCGATGCGCACCACCGTGCCGCCGAGGATGGATGCGTCCAGCTTGAAGCTGGCCTGGATCTGCGCGCCGGCCAGTTTGCCCACTCCGGCCACCAGCTCGGCGCGCTCCTGTTCGCTCGAGTTCGCGGGCGGTCACAATCTCCGCCTGGCGAATGCCCTGCCGCTCCTGCATCTCCGCGCGATAGGCCGCGGCCACCTCGTGCACCTCGCCGATGCGGTCGTTCTTGATGAGCACCGCCAGCAGGTTGCGCAGCTCCTTCCGCAGCCCCAGCTTCGCGTTCATCTTGTCCAGAATCGCTACCTTCTGCGGCGCGGCAACGGCCGGATTGACAAACAGCTCGCGCAACTCGGCGCTGCCATCCCAGGTGGCCAGAAAATCGTTCAACTGCCGGTCGAGCGCCGCCGTGTCCAGCTTCTCCTGGGTCACCACATCGGCAAAGGCGCGGGCGTAACGCGCAACAAAGGCTGCCATCTACTTCTGCCCTCCCTTGCTCCCGCTCAGGTTCGCGTCGCCCAAAAACTCGGCAATCAGCGCGCGGTCGGTCTCCGGCGTGAAGGTCAGTTGCTGGGCGGCCTGGTCGATGGCCAGGTCGGCGGCAAAGTGGCGCAGCGCGCGGCGGGCCTGGGCGGCGGAGGCTTCAATCTCCTGCTCGGCGGCGGCCACGATGCGGGTGCTCTCTTCAGCCAAAGCGGACTTGATGCGCGCTTCGTCCTGCTTGCTTTCCTCTTCCACCTGGGCGCGAATCTTGGCAATCTCCCCGTCCAGCCCGGCGAGCTTGGCTTCGATGGCGCTGAGCCTCGGGTTGGCCTCTGCGGTCGCCTTGCGGGCTGCATCGATGTCGTTGCGCACCTTCTCGCCGCGCGTGTGCAGCAGCTTGGGCAGAACCTTGGACAGAGGAACGCCGATCAGCAGCACGACGATCAGAAAGTTGAGGATCTCAAAGGTTGTGGCCGTCGTCTCCACGCTCAAATGAAACGTCCGGGCCGTCCACTTCACCAGCGGGCCTTCCAGCCGGAAGGCGTTGGTCTGCGCTTGCTCGGCGTTAGCTTCCTCGGGACTGGCCGTTGCGCTGGCAGCGGATGCCGGCGCCATCTGAGTTGCCAAAGCCGGATTCGGGGACGTTTGTTGGGCCGCAACTCGCAAGGATGTTGCCGTCAGCCCGGCGAGAATCACCACTAGCAAAGCAACCCGGAAAACTGGAGCTAAAAAACGCGAGCGCGGCATAAAATCTGGCATAAAATCTCTCAACGGGAACCCCCGGCGGCCACGGGCAGAACGGCGCGCACAACCTGGCGAGCCAAATCCCCGGCGGAGGCCTTAAGGTCTTGTCTTGCCAGCGCGGCCTCGGCATCCAGCGCTGCCTTGGCCTGGCTCACCTTGAGAGCGGCGGCCTTGCGGGCTGCGTCCAGCGCCGCGTCGCGCTCGGCATTCCATTGCCTGATGCGCGCCTCGCGCAGCTTGAAGACCTCGCCGCGCGCCAGGCGCAGCTTCTCTGCGTACTCGGCCGCACGGGCTTCGGCCTGGGCTAAGGCCTGTTGCGCGGCTTCGATAGCGCCCTCGGTGCGATCGCGGCGGGCCTGAAGGGTTTTGGTCAGCGGCCCCTGCACCAGAAATTGGTAGCTGAGAACCAGCACGATAAAAAGCAGCATCGTGGGCACGGCGCCTAGAAAAAGCGTCCCGAGTTGTTGAAAAATCAGTTGCATGTTGGTCCGATTCGTCCAGGTTGTATGGATTGTTCTGGCGGTCCGTCTGCTCCGTTTGTCTAAGGTGGTACACTTTTTTGTAACAGGAGCGGTCCCTCAAGTCAACGAAAACGCCCCCAATTCCGGGACTACCGTGATGGTTGTCACTTTTGAAAAGAATTATCCAAGAAAGAACTTGATTTCATCCAAAACAAGCCTAGACTTAGGGTATCACCTAAGACCCGGTCCAGGGTCCAGCGGGCTGTAGGCTTCAGGAAGTACGTCCACTCCTGGAGCTGGCAGCCCGCCTCTTACTTTTAGGGCTTTTTTTCTTACGCTCAGCTTCCATTATCCGCGCAACTTTAGCCATGATCTCTGCCGAAGTATAGTTCGGTCCTTCATCCCGCAGCTCCGGCCTCGTCCATTTCGGTGGGAGAAATGCCCGTAAACGTTCTCGCGGCGGCACGAGAGATTGAATCTTTTCTTCCGGCATTGCAACGGTGTAATGAAGGTCCAGTTCTGCTCCATCATATAAATCATCAATAATTTCAACGAGATCGGAAACTCCTTCAAAATGGGAATGAATAGCTTTTCCGGCAGGATTGTCGTAGGAGATTTCTTCCTTTTTCCCAAACTGAACGGCTTTCTCATAGGCTTCATCGGCAGAATCGGCGTGTATCAGGACCAGATTTTGATGTACGACATTCCTTGTATCGTTGGCCACTGTGATTTTCATGACCAATTCAGCGAGAAACCACTCTGTCTTCACAATATCTCCTTGCATGCCTATGGCTTGCCTCCGGCTACCGGCTCCGCAGTAATCAGCCCCTGCGCGCGCAGCCAGATCTCCAGCAGGTTGGGCCACTGGTCCAGAGCCGCATCGCCCTTGCCCAGCCCGGTGCCGTGGGGGCCGTTGGCAAAGATGTGCGCCTCGGCGGGCACCCCGGCCTTGACCAGCGCCTCATAAAAGCGCAGCCCCTGCTCCACCGGAACCGTCTTGTCGTTGAAGGTATGGAACCAGAAGGTGGGCGGCGTCTCCTTGGTGACAAACAAATCAGGAGAGTACGCGGCCCGCAGCGCCTCGCACCGGTCCATCACGTTGAAGAGCTTGCAGTAGCTCAGGTGGCTGGTATCGCTGCTGATGGCGCCGATCCACGGGTAGCCGAGAACCAGATAGTCCGGGCGGCTGGAGACGCGCTCAATGGGATCGTCGGCGTCAGGATTGCCGGGAATGAACTGCGTGCTCGCCAGCGCCGCCAGATGCCCGCCGGCTGAAAAGCCGATGATGACAATGCGGTTGGGCGCGATCTGGTAGTCCGCGGCCCGCGCCCGCACCAGTTGCACGGCGCGCCGCGCGTCGAGCAGCGGAACCGGCAGCAGGTAGCCGTTCGAGCTGAGCCGGTAGCTCAGAACGAAGGCGCGAAAGCCGCGCGCGGTGAACCAGTCGGCCACCTGCCGGCCCTCCAGGTTGGCCGCCAGGCATCAGATAAGCGCCGCCCGGCAGCACCACCACGGCGGAGCCGTTCTCGTGGCCCCTCTGCGGCTCGAAGATGGTCAGCGTGGGCGTATCCTCGCAGGCCTTTCCCTTGGCCTCCGGCGCGTCGCCCGGCCACAGGCGGATGGTCTGAATGCCCAGAAAATCATTGTTCTCGCCCGCCGTCGCGCAGGGCTGCTTCTGCGCCGGCGCCGCCGCGCAGGCCAGCAAAACCAATAACAACGATTTCAGGAAACTGTCTCATGGCGAACCTCAATCCCGCTGGAGAGGATTATAGCCAGATCGCCGCATGGCCTGAACAGCAGTTTGCGGCCTGCGCGGTCAGCTCTTCCGCCAGCGCAAAACCATAGCGGGCAAAGTAGTATGCCGCGCCGTGCAGCCGCTCCTGCAAGACGCCGCCGGGATAGAGCGCCTGGCTGATGGACTCAGCGTGGCGCGCCAGCGAGGCCTCGCGCTGCAACTGGAAGTTGGCCGCCAGCGTCCGCAAGCGGCTCATCTGGTAGCGGATCTTGCCCGCCGCGGTATCGCCCGACCGGCCCAGGCCCGCATCGAGCGAATGCATCCAGTCGAGCAGTGGAAGCAACTCGGCGTCCAGCGCCAGCTCCGCCGCCTCCAGGCTTCGTTTCCCTGCCGCTGGAATCGACCGGCCAGCCAGCAGTTGCGCCAGCGAGGCCGGGCTCTCCGCAAAGACCTGCTCCAGCGTCAGTTCATGCTGGCGCAGCAGCTCGCCAATGCCCGGCTCAATCAGCGTCGCCGAAAAGCGCGGCAGCACTGGCGTCACCCGGCCCAGAATGCGCTCGTAAAGCACGGCGGATTGGGCAAAGTAGGCGATCTCCGCCGGTCCGCCGATGATGGCCGAAGTGGAGAGCAGAAAATCCTGGAAGACGGGCCGCAGCAGCGCCGAGGGCGAGATGCGCTCCGGCTCGGCGTCGAGAATTCCAAGCAGCTCCGCCGTGGAAAAGCTCTGCCTCCCCGCCTGCCACAATCCCGCAGGCTCGGCTGCGCTCGGCGCCAGCCGCTTCAGCGCCAGACGTGCGCCGCTGTTTTGATCGATCAGGAACAACAGGCTCGATTGCTCTCCGACAGCCACCTGCGCGTGATAGCCGGCCGCTTCAAGCGACCGATTGCGCTCCACGAGCGCTGCGTGCAGCTCATCGGCGCGCTCCACGGCCGCGCGCAGTACCGGAGAGCCGATGCGGTGAAAGGCGCGGCTGCCTGCGTCCACCACCAGCAGCCCCTGCGCGGCGAAGATCCGGGAATAAAACTCCGCAAAGGCCTGGGCGAAGGTGCGTCCCGGCTGGTAGGCCGCGGCCAACGCCTCCATCGCGTCGGAAGCTCCAAGCAGTTCGTACGCCTGATCGACCAGCAGCTTAATCGAGTCGTCCAGCACCAGGCCGCCCACCGGGCGCGCGGCCTCGGGAGCCGCCGCATACTCCAGCCTGCGCAATTCGCGGCGCGCGGGAAAGACGACGTGATTGATCTCGGCAAAGTCGTGGTCTTCGCTGGCCAGCCAGAAGACGGCGGCGTGCGGCTGCCCCGCTGCCGTCGCCTCGCGCGCGCGGGCTAGCGCAGTGGCCGCCTTGAAGGGCGTGAAGAGCGAACCGCCGAAGAAGCCCACCTGCTGGCCGGTCACTATAACGCCCGCGCCGTCGCTGAGAGCTTCTAGCGCCGCCGCCTGTGTTGATCCAGTGTTCTGCGCGGCCAGCAGCCGCAGCAGCTCCGGCCAGTGCGCGGGCAGAGGCGGGCGCGCCTGCCCGCCTCCCGGCGGCAGCGGGGCGTAAAACGCCCGCGCCTCCGCCGTGCCGGAGCAATACTCCAGAAAGAGCCGGTGCAGCCCCGGTACGACGCTGATGGGATGACACTCTGCGGTCAAAAACTTACTCTCTAGTCGATCTTAAATCTGAAAGCGAAGCTCGGCGCGCGGACAAAGATGAGATTCGGCTACTGTTAAAGATGTTACGCCAGTGCGAATTGATGCACGCATGGCGAATCTGATGCTGCGCGCGGGACTTGGTGTGCGTATACTCTATTCTGAATTGCGCAGGGACGCGCTTCAAGGAGAGAAAAGAGATGCCCAAGACGAAGAAAGCCGTGAAGGCCGCCGAGCCCGAGATTGCGGGAGCTGCGGCGCACGAGATTGCAACGGCAGTGAAACCTGAGAAAGCAAAAGCTGTCAAAACCAAGGCCGTGAAACCTAAGAAAGCAAAGGCTGCCAAGCCCAAGGCAAAAAGGGCCGCTAAGCCCAAGGCAAAAAAAGCCGCCAAACCCAAAGGATCAAAGGTCGCAAAACCCAAGGCTGCGAAGGCTCCCAAGGTTGCGGTGGAGCAAAAGGCAGAGTTGCTCAGCTCCGAAGTGGTCTTCGAGGGGCCGCTCTTCCGAGTGCTGCGCGACCGGCTGATTGAGCCGGGAGGCAGTGAGGAAGTTCGCGACGTCGTCCGCCACAACGGCAGCGTGGTCATCTTGGCCATCGACAATACGAAAAGCAAGAAAAATCCCTGGGTCGTGATCGAGCGGCAGTACCGCCATGCCGCCGGACGCTTCCTGTGGGAGCTGCCGGCCGGCAAGCTGGATCCCGGCGAGGACGCCCTGCAAGGCGCCAAAAGAGAATTAGAAGAGGAGACCGGCTACCGGGCAAAGAAGTGGAAGCTACTGGTCGAGTACTATCCCAGCCCCGGCTTTCTCGGCGAGTCGATGAAGGTCTTCGTGGCCGAGAGCCTGGTGGCGGGCAACGCCCATCCGGAGGACGACGAGCGGATCGAGTTTCGCCTGGTCAAACTCTCCCAAGTGGTCAAGCTGATCGAGAAAGGCGCGATTCTGGACGGCAAAACGCTGACCAGCGTGCTTTTATTCGCGCAAAAGATGACCGGCAAGCACGGCAAGTAGCGGAGGGAGCTGTAGCCCCGCTTCAAGCCATTCTCTCCATGCAGGGCCGGCGTTCCTCCGCCGGCTCTGTCTCCTTTTGCACGGATGCCGTCTAAAAATTTTGTAACCGATGATGGATTTTTGAGTCAAAATGAATATCGGCGAGTATTCCCCAGTTCGCTGCTCGCCGTAACTCACAGGATGTAAGGAAGGTGGGGGCCTGTGGCTCAGTATAAAGGGAAGGTCAAGTGGTTTAACAACGCCAAGGGCTACGGATTCATTGGACGTGATGACGGGCCGGATGTATTCGTCCACTACTCCTCGATTCAGTTGGACGGATACAAAACGCTGAAAGAGGGCGATGACGTTGAGTTCGACATCGTTCAGGGGCAGAAAGGCGCCCAGGCGGATGCGGTTGTCCGGCTACGGGACTCTGTCACCAGCACAGCCTAGAGGCGTTGAAGACCAGGCGTAAGTGCAAGACTGCCGCACGGTGGTACGCGTGAGTGTGTCCACTTTTGTAGTCCATATCACAACAGAGTTCAACGAATTAAATGATTTGTTTTCTATACGTTTCAGGATGGGACGTTGAATTCGTAGGCATCGTATTCATGGCTACTCTATAAGAGAAATCAGCTCGCCCCGCGCCGCTTTCAGCAACAGCTCAATCGAAGCATCCGCTACATATTTCGTATCGTCCCCCGGGGAAAAAAGCGAAATTCATGGCCCAATTTGCGTCAGCCGATGTAAGATAAGGGCGCTATGAGCTTACTCCATCAGGAATCCCAGGAAGAGATTGACGACGACGCTCTCGGCGAAGAGTTCACCAAGGGCAGCAGCCACGTGGTCCGGGCGGGCGTCATCGCGGCCGTGCTGGTCACCTTTCTCGTCGCCTTCGTAGTGTTGGCCAGCCACAAGCCGCCGGTGGCCAGCGGCGAGATTGTTCAGGTCTGGGCTTATCCCCGGCACGGCCAGACTTCGGGAACCGACGCGAATGGCGATGCCAAGTCCCAGGAGAGCTTCGACCAGGTGCTGCTCTTCGCCCATGTGAAGCTGCATAACCGGAGCAATGTTCCGCTCGTCGTGCAGGATGTGCTGGCCAATGTCAGGCTGGCGGATGGCATCCCGCTTTCCGTCTCAGCGGGAAGCGTGGCGCAATTCGAGGAGGCTTTTCTCGCCTTTCCCGATCTGGACGCCTCGCACGGCAAGCCGCTCGCGCCTCATACGGTCCTCGACCCGGGGCAGAGCGTGGACGGGACCGCTTTCTGGGTCTTTCGGCTGACCAAACAGCAGTGGGACGCGCGCAAGGACTGGCCGCCGGACCCGAAACACAGCGACCCGGGATCGAAGTCCGGCCTCAACTTCACCTTCTCGATCCGGTACCAGCAAGACCTGGTGCTCGCGCCCAAAACCGCTGCTATGGAACAGTAGCCGGAACCGGCGCGTTCTTGGGCGTTGTCAGATAGCCGGAGATAGCAATACGTAAAAACTGAACGTAGCAAAAAGA
>CAWFZU010000264.1:0-7140 GCA_963820195.1 uncultured Acidobacteriaceae bacterium
CGATTCCACCTTCGATGGGCTGACATGGGATCTGGAGCCCGACGGCTTCGGACGCGACATTGTGGACAACAAAATGCTGGAGGGCGTGAAGGGTACCGAGCCTTACAAGTGGAACGGCGGCAATCCCAATCTTCCCACCGAGTGCGGTCCGCGGACGGAGAAGTATTTCTGGCGTTCGGAGCAGTACGACAACCTTACGCTTGCTGACCTGGTGATCTACATCCGCAATATGCCGACACGGCCCAACCGCTGGCGGCTGCCGGGCGGCGAGCTAACGCCGGCGCAGGAACGCGGAAGGGCATCTTCGAACGCGACACGGACAAGTTCGGCAAGCCGATTATCGAATACAACCGTTGCTCCTATTGCCACAGCGGTCCCAAGGGCACGAACCAGAAATTGTTCGACGTGGGGACGCGCAAGCCTACCGATAATTCAGGCATGTTGAAGTCGCCGCCGCTGACCGAAATTGCGCTCACCGCGCCCTATCTGCACGACGGCTCGGCGCACACGCTGGAAGAGATCTGGACGGTCTACAACCCGGAAGACAAGCACGGGCGCACCAACGATCTGACCAAGGACGAACTCAACGACCTGATCGAGTACTTGAGGACGCGATGAAAAAACTGCTCACGATCACTGTATTGCTGGCTGCCACTCCGTTGGCGTTCGCCGCGCAGCCGCCAGCGTCTGGAGCGCATCCATCTCATGCCGCGCAAGCGGCCTCTGCCGCACCGCAGGTGCCGGCGTCTGCCGCATGGCAGGTGCTGCCGCGCTTTCGCTTTGAGAACTTCACTACCGCTAATGGACTGCCCGACAATCACGTGTATTCGGTGCTGGTGGATGGTGAGCGAATCTGGGCGGGCACGGACAACGGGCTGGGGCTTTACGAGAACGGCAAATGGAAGACCTACACGACCAAGGACGGGCTGGCGCATCAGGCGGTGCTCTCGCTGGCGCTGGATAAGCGGACGGGCGATGTGTGGGCGGGAACTATGGGCGGGCTGAACCGCATCTCGGGCGGGCGCATCGACAGCTTTACGCAGTTGAATTCGGGGCTTTCGAACGATGTGGTTTACGGCGTGTCGGTGGAGGGCGAGAACGTTTGGGTGGCCACAGCCGCCGGCGCGTGCAAACTGGACCTGCATACCGGCCAGTGGTCGCTTTACAACGAGCGCAACACGCCCATGATCGAGATCTGGGTGTACGGCGTCTCTGCCGCACCGGACAAGGTTTATTACGCGGTGTGGGGCAGCGGTCTTCTCGAATATACGCAGAAAACCGAGCGCTGGGACAAGTACGACGACCCCGATGGCGAGACCGAGATTGTGCTCTTTAAGGACCAGGGTTTGATCCACGAGATTGTCACCTCGGTCAGTTATGTGGACAATATAGTTTGGGCTGCAACCTACTTCGGCGGCAGCCGCTACGACGGCCGCTACTGGCACAACTTTCTGATGAAAGACAGCGGGCTTCCCTCGAACTTCCTCAACTTCATCAAGGGCGTGGACGCGAATCGCGCCTGGTTTTGCACCGACAAGGGTCTGGCCTACTACGACGGCGCAAACTGGGCCGTCTACACGCCGTCGCTCAAGGACGGCAAGCCGGAGATGTGGGTACGGGACGCAAAAGGCAACGTTACGCCGGTCGCAGTCAACACCGCGCCGGCCCACAACTACATTCTCGGCATCGACATTCAGGGCAACGACATCTGGGTCGCGACCGCGAAGGGTCTGAGTCACGGAATTCGACAACAACAATAAGTCCATAAGGAGCAGTCATCATGAATGCATTTGCAGATATTCTGGAAGCCATCGCGCACGCGCCGATTGAAAAGCGCGCCATGACCAATCACGGAGTTCTCAACGAGGCATACGCCTATGCGAAGCCAAGCTCGTTCTCTCGCGGCATGAGGATCGATATCGGCGGGGTATGCATTTTGCTGATCTCGGGCACGGCCTCGATCGACGAGCACGGGCAGAGCGTCCACATCGGCGACTTCCCGGCCCAGTTGCGGCGGACCTTCGACAACATCACCGGTCTGCTTGAGAGCGAAGGCGCCACCTGGCACGACATCGTGCGCACCAGTTGCTACCTGCGCGACATCGATCGCGATTACGATGTCTTCAACGCCGGGCGCACGGCCTTCTTCAAGGAACAGGGGCTCGATCCATTGCCCGCATCCACCGGCATTCAGGCGCATCTCTGCCGGCCGGAACTGCTGATCGAGATCGAGGCTATCGCGATGTTCCGCACGGACAAGGGACGCGAACAACAAGGAGTAGTCGCATGCGCAAGGGATGGATGTTGGCTGCGGCCCTGCGCGCTGGCATGGATGTGCGCCGCGAACAGATTGCGATTGCGCAGTATTCGAGCCAGGCTCGCGGACCAGAATGCGAGTCCGATTACGGTCACGGGCAAGGGAACGTGCGAGTGTGGCGCGCATCCGCCCGGACCGCCGAAGGATCGCGTGGTGGAGCCTTACGCGGGCGAGCCGAAGGACCTGAGCCCCTACGAAAAGTTCGCCGCGCCTTACTATCTCAACTACACCCATCCCAACATTTACTCGGGCGCGGGGCGGGATGTGCCCGATCCGAAAAATATCACAGAAGTGCGGATTGGCTTCTTCGGGCCCATCGAGCACAATCCGGATGAGGTCTTCGGATTGCGAATGCTCCACGGCGCGCAACTGGCCGTGGAAGAGGCCAACGCGCATGGTGGCTATGGCGGCAAACCCTTCCGGCTGATGCTGCATAACGACTACGACAACTGGCAGCGGGGCGCGGTGTACGGTGAGGACCGGCCAACCGATCCGACGATCTGGGGCTCGCCCTCGAATGAAGCGGTGAAGATGATCTACGACGACCACGACTGGGCGATCTTCGGGTCGATCAGCTCCGAGTCGACGCATATCATTCTGCGTGTAGCGCTGCGGGCCGAGATTCCCATTGTTAACTCGGCCTCTACAGATCCCACCATTCCCGAAACTTATATACCCTGGTACTTTACCGATCTGCAGGACGATCGCGTGCAGACGTTTACCTTGGCGAGGAGGATCTACACCGAACTCGGAATGAAGCGCGTGGGAATATTGCGCGTGAACAATCGCTATGGCCGGCTGGGGATTGTCAAATTCCGCGATGCCTCACGGCGGCTGGGCCACCCAATCGTCATCGAGCAGAAATTCCAGCCTGGCGATACGGACTTTTCGCGGGAGTTGAAGATTATTCAGGGATCGCGGACCGACGCCATTGTTTTGTGGGCGGACGAGACGGAAACTGCCCAGATTCTGAAGCAGATGCGCACGCTGGGGATGAAGCAGCGCGTCTTCGGCTCCTACCGCACGCTGGGGCCAACGCTGCTGGCCAAAGCGGGAGATGCGGCCGAGGGTTTCGAGGCTGTCTTCCCCTACGACCCCACGCGCAATGACCCAAAGTGGCTCGACTTCAACAAGCGCTTCGACGCGCGCTTCCACGAGAAGCCGGAACAGTTTGCTTCGCTCGCCTATGATGCGATGAACGCGCTGCTGGATTCGATCTGCAAAGCGGGCTTGAATCGCGCGCGCATTCACGACGCGCTGGCCAACATTGAAGAATACGACGGCGTCACCGGACACATGGTCTTCGATCCCAATCAGAAGAATGTCGCTCCCATGTACCTGGGCACGGTGCATAACGGCACGATCACTTATCGCGTTGCGAAGATGGAAAAGTCTCAACAAATTCCTGCCGCGCAAGCGGCGTCTGCCGCACCGCAGGTGCCCGCGCAAGCTGCGCCCGGCACACCGCAGGCGCCCTACGCGCGCGTCGGCGAGGATGGCGTGGATTATTCCGGGCCGCATCGCGCGGACCTGGCTGGGCCAATCCGCGTAGTGCTTTTTGGACCGCACGCGGTGGAAGTCGCACAATCGCCGGAGGTGCAGGTGGAGCTTGCATCAAGCGCGGGCAAAGGAAAGCCGTGGACGCTGTTGCCCGTCGCGAGCGATCAGAATTGGGGCGCGGCCTCAACACAACTGGTTCATACGCTGATGGACGATCACGCTCTCGCAATTGTGGCGCTGGACCGCGACTCGGCTCACCTGGCCGAGCAACTCGCACTCAAGGCATTCGTTCCGGTGGTGGCGTTGAGCAGCGACAAGAAGCTGACTTCAACGAATATTCCGTGGATCTTCCGGCTGCCTCCGGATACGACACCGGCTGCTGCGCTGCGAATGCTGGTAGCGGCCGAGAGCCGGAGCGGCGCCAATCCGGAGCGGCTGAGAGATGTGCTGGCTTCGGGAGAGACGGTCGCGGGAGTTGCCTTCCTGCAGACCGGTGAGCCGCGCTGAGACGATGAACTTCTACTCCTCGCCCAACTCGTAGGGAATGCCGAAGCGGCCAATCTGAATCAATGCCTTGTCGGCGGGCGGCCAGATGTGCAGGCTCTCCACGCGGCTCGATCCGGCGATGCGATGCGCCTCAGCGGTGCCCACCAACGCGCCCGTCGCAGCCTCGTAGAAGTGCACGCTCAGCGCATCGCCGCTCTGCGCGCGTGTCCATCCAAAGACATACTCTCCGGGCTTGAGCGCGATGCCGCCGATGCGGATCGGCGTCTGCACAACCAGATAGTGCGAATACTTGCCGTCGGCCGAGTAGCCCGGCCGTCAGCAGCACCACCCCGGCGATAGAAGTGCCCCCGGCCGTTCACAATGCCCGAGGCGGTGCGCATCTCCGTCTCAATGTGTTCCTTTTCCACCGGCGCGCGCGCCGGCAGCAGCGAGGCCAGCTCCGCGTCGGTGGCCTGCCGCCACGCCGTCTTCTGCGCCTGCGCCAGCGGAGCAAACCAAGCAACAGGAATAGATGCCGAGCAGAATCGCTTTTCTTTCATGGCTTCGGCTTTCTCAGGGATTCGAGCGGAACAATGCCGCGCTGGATGGCGGCCGTGGCCGCCTGCGTGCGGTCGGTCACGCCCAGCTTGCCCAGCAGGCTGTTGATGTGGGTCTTTACCGTGG
Source organism: uncultured Acidobacteriaceae bacterium (assembly GCA_963820195.1). GTDB lineage: Bacteria > Acidobacteriota > Terriglobia > Terriglobales > Acidobacteriaceae > Telmatobacter. The sequence continues at coordinate 4,988 of CAWFZU010000264.1, forward strand.
CCTCTGAAATCTCCAGCTCGGTGGCGATCTCCTTGTTGCTCTTGCCGTGCACAATCTGCTCCAGCACGTCGAACTCGCGCGGCGTCAGCTCCTCGGTGCCCATGCGCTCGGCCAGCTTCTCGGCGATCGCCGGCGGAATGTGCGATTTGCCCGCATGAACCGCGCGGATGGTCGCAATCAGCTCTTCCGAGGTCATGCCCTTCAGCAGGTAGGCGCGCGCGCCGGCCTGCAAGGCGCGATAGATGTCCTCGTCGCCGTCGTAGGTGGTGAGCACGATGAAGCGCGCCTGCGGCGTCTCCATGCGGATGCGCTCGATGACCTCCACGCCGCTCAGCCGCGGCAGCCGCAGGTCGATCAGCGTGATGTCCGGCTGATGCTTGCGAAACTGCGCGATGGCCTCCACGCCGTCCGCGGCCTCGCCCACCACTTCCAGGCCGTCCACCACATTCAGCAGCGCCACCAGTCCCTGGCGCACCACGTGGTGGTCTTCCACAACCAGCACGCGAATCGATTCCTTCGTCACCGTTGTCTCCTCTTGCTCTGACTCTCTCTCTGCGCCTCTCTCGGCGCCGCGCGCCCGCAGCCGCACCGTGGTTCCCACCGCCCGGCTCGCTGGTCACTTCCAGCGTTCCGCCGATGGCCGCCGCGCGCTCGCGCATCCCGGTCAGTCCATAGTGGCCCTGCGCGGATCGCATCTCTTCGTCCGCCGCAAATCCGCGCCCGTCGTCGCGCACTTCCAGCGCAATCTCGTCCGGCCCGTACTCCAACTGGACGAACAGATGCCTGCGCTCCGGCGTGCTTCTTCACATTATGGATGGCCTCCTGGGCCACGCGCAGAATTTCGCGCTCCGTCTCCGGCGGCAAGGGCCGGTAGGCGCCGAAGATGCTGAAGCTGGCCTCCAATCCGTGGCCGCCTTCGGCCTCGACCATGCGGCGCAGGCGCACCGGCAGCGTGGTCTCGCCCGAGTCCTGCGAGCGCAGCGCCCAGATCGATTGCCGCGCGTCGGCCAGCCCCTCGCGCACGTAGCCGCGGGTCAGGTCCAGATGCTTGGCCGCGGCCTCCGTCTTGTTCGTGGCGCAGCAGCTCGGCCAGCACCTCCAACTGCACCGAGATGCCCACGTAGCCCTGCGCCAGCGTGTCGTGAATCTCGCGCGCAATGCGGTTGCGCTCGCCCAGCACGGCGCGGAACTCGCTCTCCGCCCGGCGCAGCCGCAGCCGCAGCAGCAGCACCACCAGCCCCACCGCCAGCCGCCAGCAGCAGCGCATAGAACCAGATGGTCTGATAGAAGTGCGGCCGCAACTCAAAGGCCAGCGCCGCGCCCTCGGTGTTCCAAACCCCGTCGTTGTTGGCCGCCTGCACGCGGAAGGTGTAGCTGCCCCGGCGGAATATTCGTGTAGTAGGCGGTGCGGCGCGCGCCGGCCTCGGTCCAGCCGCGGTCGAAGCCCTCCAGCATATAGCGGTAGCGCACCTTCTGCGGCGCGGTAAAGCTCAGTCCCGCGTAGTCGAACTGGAAATGCACATGCCCGGCTGGAATCCGCAACGAAAGAGCCTGCCGCGCGCAGTGCCTGGTCCACGTCGTCCACGGCAAAACGCTCCAGCGCCACCGGCGGCGGAACCGTGTTCACCGGGAAGTGCGCCGGGTCCACCTCCACCAGCCCCTTGGGCGTGGCAAACCACAGGTGCCCGTCGCGCGAGCGCCAGGCCGAAGGATGGCTGTTGGTGGCCGTCTCCCGGCTGCGCAGCCCATCGGCTGCGCCGAACTCGATCCAGTGCGAGCATCCGGCCGCTCTGCATCCCAGCGCCAGCGCAGTCGCAGCGCGCGATGCCGTTGCCGGTGGCGAACCACAGATGGCCGCCGCCGTCGTCCAGAATGGCGTGGATGGTGGTCTGCTCCAAGCCGCTGCTGCGTCGCCGCCGGAGAAGCTGCTGCCCATCCCACAGGTTCCAGCCGTGGTCCTGCGTGCCGATCAGCAGCGTCCCGTCTGCGCGCGGCAGCAGCGCCGTAATCACGTTGCTGGAGAGCCCGTTGGCGGTCGTGAAATTGACGATCTTGCCGCCGCTGCAGCCGCGAGAGGCCGGCCAAGGTGGCCACCCACAGGTCGCCGCTTGGAATCGCGCGCCATGGCGCCCACCAGGTCGCTGCCCAGCCCG
>CAWFZU010000265.1:0-12036 GCA_963820195.1 uncultured Acidobacteriaceae bacterium
GAGCGAGGAAATGATAGAATTCAGGCAGGATAGCGTATGTTGCGCCCCACGCATGGAGGCAGTTTTGCAGCCAGCCAAGGGAGAAATTACGTTACTTTTGGCGAAGTGGAAGGACGGCGAACCGTCGGCCTTCGAAGAACTGATGCCGCTGGTCTACTCCCACCTGCGCGAGGTGGCCGCGGCCTATATTCGCCGCGAGCGCAATCCCGACGTTCTGCAGGCCACGGTGCTGGTCCACGAGCTATATCTTCGCTTGCTGAACCAGAAGAAAGCCGCCTGGGAGGATCGCCGGCATTTCTACACCTTTGCCGCCAAAGTGATGCGCATGATCCTGATCGATCACGCGCGTGAAAGCCAGGCGCACATGCGGGGCGGCGGCTTTGAGCGCGTCCCGCTCAGCGACGACCTAGCTTGGATCAATATCGACAGCCCGGAGCTTATCGACCTGAACCGCGCGCTGGACGAACTGGGGGCGCTCGATGCCCAGAAGGTGCAACTGGTTGAGCTACGCTACTTTCTTGGTTGCACGGCCGAGGAAACCGCGGCCCTGATGCAGATCTCCAAGTCCACCGTGGATCGCGATCTGAAATTCATCAAGAGCTGGCTCTTCCGGCGCGTGCACTGCGGTATCGCTGGGAATGCCATGGGAGTATGACTCATTTTTCCTCCGGTTAACGCATCTCTTATTAAGGGTAGGAGCCGGGGACGGAGTTAGCGATCCAATGGTCGAAACGACAGAAAGCTTTCTGCGCATTGAGGCGATCTTCCACGAGGCCCTCGCCGCTCCCGTTGACGCGATCGCGGAGTTGGTAGACGCCGATGCAATGGGGATCCAGAGACTGGTCGCCGAGGTGTGTTCGCTGTTCTGGATGCCTGCGAGGCGGAAGAGCGCTGCGGCATCCTCGCCGGGTGGAGCCGGAAGCGGGGCGCGAATCTCAGACTCGAAGCCCGCCAGATTGGCCCCTACGTGCTGGATCGCCTGCTGGGGCGTGGCGGCATGGGCGCCGTCTATCTGGCGCATCGCGCCGATGGCCAGTTCGAGCAAAAGGTCGCCATCAAACTGATTGACCTGCCCCTTGCGACCAGCGTTTTCCAGAAGAGATTTCGCCAGGAACGGCAGATACTTGCCGGATTGCAGCATCCGTATATTGCCCGGCTGCTGGATGGCGGAGTGACCGTCGAGCGGCGATTTGTATCTGGTGATGGAGTATGTGGATGGCGTGCCCATCCATCGCTTCTGCGAACAGGAGCATCTGTCTGTCCGCGCAACGGATTAAGCTGTTCCTTCACGTTTGCGAGGCGGTGCAGTTTGCTCATCAGAACTTCGTCGTCCACCGCGACCTGAAGCCGGACAACATTCTGGTGGTCGAGGACGGTACGCCGCGCCTGCTGGACTTTGGAACCGCCAAGCTGCTCTCTCCATCGGAGGCCGCGCCGGGCAGCGAACTGACCCGCGAAGGCTATCAATCCTATACTCCGCAGTATGCCAGCCCGGAGCAGGTGCTGGGCAATCCCATCACGACGGCTTCTGACACCTACTCGCTGGGCGTTCTGCTGTATCTTCTGCTGACCGGCGAACCTCCTTATGAGTTCAAGGAACTTACCACCGGAGAGATGCTGCGCGTGATTTGCGAGGAAGCTCCGCGCAAGCCCTCTCTGGAGGCTGTTTCCGGCAAGCGGCTCGATCCGATCTTATCGCGATTCTGGAGAAGGCTTTGCGCAAGGAGCCCCAGGAGCGCTATCTCTCCGCCGAGCAACTGGCCAACGATGTGCGCGCCTATCTTGAGGGGAAGCCGGTAGGGGCGCGGCGGGGCACGCTTCGCTATCGGGCCTGCAAGTTTGCCTACCGCCATCGTCTCGGGCTGGTGAGTATTGCCGTGCTGGCCCTCACTCTGTTTGCGGGCGTCGTGGGCGTGTTGTGGCAGGCCAAAGTGGCAAACGAGGAGCGGCACATGGCCGAGGCGCGCTCCGGCGACCTGCGGCAACTGAGCAACAGCCTGCTCTCGGAGTTCGATGAAGCCATCAAGGAGATTCCCGGTTCCACCGGCGCGCAGAAACTGCTGGTGACGCGCGTGCTGGAACACCTGGACCGCATGGCCAAAGACACGCAGGGCGACCGCCAGACGAAGCTGGACTTAGTCGACGCCTACACGCGGCTCAGTAACATTCAAGGGAATCTCTATTATCAGAATCTAGGGGATCGATCAGGCGCGCTTGCCAGTATCGAGAAGGCGATTGCTTTGGCCGCGCCGCTGGCGCCGGAAGGCTCCAGGGATCGAGAAGCTCTTCAGGCACTCGCCCTCGCACAGGTCTCCCGCAGCGAGATATTCTTCGGGCCTGGGCGAATACAAGATGCGGTCGTTTCCATACAGGAAGCCACCAGAACCTATGACCGGCTGACCGCAATTCCCGATGCCACGCCGTTGCAATTATGCGAGGCGGCGTCCGCCTACGGCGTGCTGGGCGATGGGTTGGGCCAGAGCGGCGCCGCCGGCCCGGCCGATACCTCCGCTGCTCTGGCAGCTTATCGAAAGTCCATCGCGCTGAATGAACGCGCCTTCCTCTTAGATCCCAACTTTATGCGCGCCCGGCGTGGTCTCTCGATCGTCCAGTGGAAGATCGGCAAAGTGGAGATGGAGACCGATCCAGCCTTGGCGCTGAGAGACTTTCAAACGGCCTTGCAACGCGCCGATGCCATGCCGACTGCCGAACAGGAAAGCCTATCAATGATGCGCCTGCGCAGTATGCTGCTTCTCGACGAGGCCAACGCCCTGGTAGAGATAGGAGAGTACTCCGAAGCAAATGCTCTCTACACTCAAGTAGCCCAGAAGTTTCAGAGCCTTTCGGCAGCGGACCCGCAGGATATGCGTTCTCTAGGAGACCTGGAAATTGTTCTGAACCGGGAAGCGAACGGTTTTGAAGAGGCGGCAGATCCCGCCTTGGCGGTAGCAGGCATCGACCGGCGACGGAACCTGGCCGCGGCGGAGAAACTGTGGACTCAGGTGATGGCCGTCATGGAAAGGGCGATGACGCTGGATCCATCGGATGAGGACTGGCTGGAGTCCAAGGCCAACGCAGAGGTTCGCCTGGGAAGCATTCAATCGATCCTGCACACCTCTGGCAGCTCTGGAATGATGGCGAAGTATGGCGCTGCGAGCCTGAAGGAATTATCCCGGAAGGATCAGGCTTCTTCTGTGTTTCTCGATATGGCCGCCAGCGACCTGCTGATGGTTGAGCCTGCTTCTTTGCGCGACCCGAGGTTTGCCGTCGCTTGTGCCGAGCGCGCGGTTGCGCTGAGCCATCGAAAGACGCCTTCGATGCTGCTGACACTCGCGCAGGCCTACCGCGCCTCCGGCCAGACGGAGAAGAGCCGCGCCACAGCCAGTGAAGCATTGGCGCTTTTGCCCGCGCCGCAGCCGGGCAGCGCGAAGCCGCGCATCCGCAAGTTGCTGGAACTCCAGCTACAACCGTGAAACTCTAGAGAACGGCAGCAAGTGAGCCCCTTACGCGGGGGCTTCGTTCTTCTGGAATCGCGCGCTGATACAATCAAGAAGGCCGAAAACCCGCCAATTCCTATTGTTTTACCATCATGAATGAGCAAGAAGATCGAACGATGACTCTGCGGCTTTTCAATACTCTTACCGGGGAAGTGGAACTGCTGGCACCCGCGGACGGCGTGGCGCTGCGTATGTACGCCTGCGGACCGACAGTCTACGACTACGGGCACATCGGCAACTTCCGCACATTTCTACAAGTGGACGTGCTAAGGCGGTTTCTCCGGCTGAGCGGAACCGCTGTGCGCCACGTGATGAACATTACCGATGTGGACGACCGGATATTGCACAACGCCGCGGAGGCCGGCATCTCTATTGGCGAGTATTCCGGACGCTATGAGAAGGCGTTTTTCGAGGATATGGACGCCCTGCGCGTGGAGCGGCCGGAGGTGATGGCGCGGGCTACGGAGCACATTCCGCGCATGGTGGAACTGGTTCAGAAGCTGGCCGCGGCGGGAGCGGCTTATCAGGCGGAGGACGGAAGCTGGTACTTCCGGCTGGCGGCGTTTCCGGAGTATGGAAAATTAAGCAAGAAAGATTTGTCGGGGATGGAAGACGGCGCGCGCGTGGACCTGGACGAGTACGAGAAGGACTCGGCGCGGGACTTTGCGCTGTGGAAGGCGGCGAAACCCGGCGAGAGCTTCATGGGATACGGCGATTGGGCGGGGGCGGCCGGGCTGGCACATGGAGTGCTCGGCGATGGCGATGGAGTACCTGGGAGAGAGCTTCGATCTGCACGCGGGCGGCGAGGATTTGATTTTTCCGCATCACGAGAACGAGATTGCGCAGAGCGAGAGCGTGACGCACAAGCAGTTTGCGCGGATCTGGATGCATGTGCGGTTTCTGCTGGTGGACGGGCGGAAGATGTCCAAGAGCGAAGGGAATTTTTATACGCTGCGGGATCTGCTGCTGAAGGGATATCAAGGCGTCGGCGATACGGCTGGCGCTGATCTCGGTGCCTTACCGGCATCAGTTCAACTTCACCTTTGACGGGCTGGTGGAGGCGACCAGCGCCATCGAGCGGCTGCGGACGTTCAAACAGCGGCTTGTGGCGGGGAGTTTTGTGACGGGCACGAATCCCGCGCTGCAAGCGGCGGCGGAGAAGGCGCAGGCGGAATTCATAGCTGCGCTGGCCAACGATCTGAATACAGCCGAGGCCCGCGCGCCGATCTTCGATCTGCTGAGGGCGGCGAATACCGCGATGGATCAGGGGCTGCTGATGGCCGGCGATCGCGATGCGATCCTGGCTGTGCTGGCGAGTTTTGACGCTGTCTTCGACGTGCTGGAGGATCGCGACGCCGAAGCTACAAACAAGGCACTCGCCTGGGCTGAGCAGGCGGGGCGGCTCAGTGAGGTGGCGCCCGAACTGCTGGCGCGGCAAGGCCTGACAGACGAGGCCATCGACGCGCTTGTGGCCGAGCGTGAACAGGCCAGGAAGCAGCGCAACTTTGCCCGCGCCGACCAGATTCGGAATGAGCTGGCAGAAAAGGGCGTCGTGCTGGAAGACTCAAAGGACGGCGTGCGCTGGAAGCGGAAGTAGCTGAACTAGCGTAGACTTATTTCAACGGAACAACCGGCTTCCCACGGAGGTTTTCATGAATTTCGATATTGTCTTTGATCGCGAGGAAGATGGCCGCTGGATCGCGGAGATTGAAGCTCTGCCCGGAGTGCTCGCCTACGGAGCCACCAAAGCAGAAGCCCAGTCTAAAGTGGAGGCGCTTGCACTTCGCGTCGTCGCCGACCGCATCGAGGTCGATCAGAGCACACCGGATCAGGTTCGCTTTGCTGCTGCGTAAGCGGCTGCTTCGCGTCCTGTTGCATTGATGCCAACTAACCTATTGGTGTTATGACGACTTCCTTGGAATTATGTCGTGAAACGGCGATCATTGGTGTATGAGTAATTGGCCTTCAACAAGTGCAAGAAAAGTATTCCGTGCACTGCAACGAATTGGCTGGTGCGAGAAGCCTCGAATCAGTAAAAGCGGCTCACACAAACAACTTGAACATCCAAACTTCCCCTATGAATTCACCTGGGCATTTCACGATGGGGAAGAGATCGGTCCCGTCATGCTTGCCCGTATCGGGAAGAGAACAGGTCTTAAACCGGAGGACATATAAACCCATGGAAGCCAACGAAGCGCAGGAGTTGCAGGAGCACGCTGAACACGCCGAGCACGATCAGTCGCTGAGGCCGGTTGCCTTGACCATGACTGTTCTGGCAGTGCTGGTGGCTGTGGTCACGGTGCTGGGCCATCGTACGCACACCGAGGCGATTCTGAACCAGACGAGAGCCGCAGTGGAGCAAAACCGGGTCTCCGATGATTGGGCCTACTACCAAGCCAAGAAGATCCGCTCCAATGACACTGCACTGACTGCCGATCTGATGAGCGTGCTGGCCATTTCGGACAAGAACAAGGCGCAGAAGATCGAGAAGAGTTACGCGGATCATCAGGAGAAGTGGACCACCGATCTCAAGGAAGAAGAAGCGACAGCCCGCGAAGAGGAAAAGAAGGTAAGTGAATTCGAAAATAAAGTGGAAGAAGCCGAGACCCGCGCCAAGCGCTTCGATCTGGGCGAAGTGCTGCTGGAGATCGGCCTGGTGATTACCTCGATCACGCTGCTGACGCGCAAGCGCGCCTACTGGTACCTCGGGCTGGGTTTTTCGGTTGTCGGGAGCGTGGCGTCTGTCTTGGGGCTGCTAGTCAAGTAGGAGCTTGAGTCTAGATCAACTGCGAATCCGACCCTAGCCGCAAAGACAAGAACGCGGCGAGGGTGGGGCACCCGGATGATGGGGATGGGCGAGATTGTCAAGAACGATTAAGGACTTTTGTTGTGGGTATCCCACCTAGTCCTTAGTTCGGCCGGTTGCCGCTGGCGGAGCGGCGGCGGAAGCGCTCGTCGACGGGCTGGCGGTCCTTGAAGCCGGAGTCGGTCGGGTGCCAATGCTCGATGGCCGGTTCGCCCATGCGCCAGCAGAGCAGCACCACCTCGTCGTCGAGGCGGCAGGGGAAATCGAGCAGGCCGGCATCGATGTCCTTGACCTGGACACCGATGGAGTCGATCTCTGCGATACTCTCGCGAACCAACTGCACATGGCTTTCCATCTCCGCGCGCAACTGGGCCACCCTGGTCACATCCACCCTCATGCCGCCGGAGATGTAAATGCGGCGGGCCATCTCGGTGAGGCCGGACTCAACCAGCTGGGCCGACTGCTTGCCTTCGATGGCGCGCTTCAGCAGCGACTCCAGCACCGGGAGCAGCGATTGCGCTTCGTCGAGAGTGAAGGTCTTCATGGGCGCCTCCAATTACAGGATACGACGAAAGAGCTTCTAGCCGTCAGCTAGAAGCTGCTCTACCCCACTTCCAGCATCCGGTCCAGCGCCACTTTGGCCCAGTGCTTGACGCTGGGGCGGACCTGGATGCGGTTGACAACGCGGCCTTCGACAAGATTCTCCAGCACCCAAGCCAAGTGCTGTGGCGTGATGCGGTACATGGTGGTGCAGAGGCAGCCGGTGTCGTCTAAGGTGATCACCTTCTTGCCCTCAGCGGCGAAGCGGCGGGCCATGCGGTTGACCAGATGAATCTCCGTGCCGACAGCAAAGATCGAGCCGGCCGGTGCTTGTTCGACTAAGGCGATCAGGCGCTCCGTGGAGCCAAGGGCGTCGGCCTTCTGGCAGACCTCGAAGCGGCATTCGGGATGGACGATGACCTGAATGCCAGGGTATTTGGCGCGGACCGCATCGACGTGGCCGGGCAGGAAGCGCTGATGGACGGCGCAGTGACCTTTCCAGAGCAGGATGCGGCTGGCGGCCAGGCTCTGCTTCGACTGGCCGCCTTGAATCGCCCACGGATCCCAAACCACCATCTCGTCGAGCGGAATGCCCATCGCGTAGCCGGTGTTGCGGCCCAGGTGCTGATCGGGAAGGAAGAGAATGCGCTTATCACCCCAACGACGAAGACCTGTCGTTGGGGACCCCGATTTACCGCGCTGAAAGGCCCATTCGAAGGCGGCTCGCGCGTTGGAGGAGGTGCAGACCAGGCCTCCGCGCTCGCCGCAGAAGGCCTTGATCGCGGCGGTGGAGTTCATGTAGGTCAGCGGGATGATCTCGCTGGCAAGGCCAAGGCCTTCAAGCGCCTCCCAGCAGGCTTCAACCTGGGATATTTCGGCCATATCGGCCATCGAGCAGCCGGCGTTCAGGTCGGGCAGGATGACTTGCTGGCCGGGGTAGCCGAGCACGTCGGCGCTCTCGGCCATGAAGTGGACACCGCAGAAAACAATGTACTTGGCGGGAGTTTCGGCGGCGATGCGGGAGAGCTTGTAGCTGTCGCCGGTGGCGTCGGCGAAGCGGATCACCTCGTCGCGCTGGTAGTGGTGGCCGAGCAGCAGGGTGGTCGCGCCCAGTTTGGCGCGGGCCTGCGCAATGCGCTCATCCATGGTGTGGTCAGGGAGCGCGAGGTAGTTTTCGAGGCTACAGATGTTGCCAGCCTCCGGCGAGGCCGCCGTTAGTTCGTCGAGAACCAGGTTCACCGTATTCCGCCTTCAGTCAGCTCGCCCTTTTGGGGGCAGCCGACGGGGATGTTGAAAGCAATTCACGGCTTGCAGAGGATGCGCTGACTTGCCTGAAGTCGTTGGCGCTGGCGCCAGGGATATCAGGTAAGCCCCCATCCACGGGGTTGTTGCAAGCCTTTCTTCTAGTTGGACGCGGACGGAAGCCGCTGGATAGTGAGAATCCGTACCGGCGCGTGCCGCTTCCACTGTTTCTAGTGTAACAAAGGATTCACAAGCGGCTCAAGTGGTGAAGCGCCTGAAGCGCAGTATGAGCATTTCAAGGCGCCAGGATTGGCAACTCAGAAATCAATGCGCTCAACAGCCTGCGCCGTTGTGCCTCCGCCGCGGGCAGTGCCGCAATAATAACTATCGCTCCCAACGGAACCGCGCGCCCGGATTTAGACTAAAGGACTAGAGGCTTCTCAGCTTTCATGGATAAATTTGTCATACGCGGCGGCAATCCGCTCATCGGGACGATTCGCGTCTCGGGCGCCAAGAACTCGGCTTTGCCCTGCATGGCGGCGGCGATTCTGACCGAGGACGAGATCACGCTGGAAAACCTTCCCCAGGTGCGGGACATCAACACCGAGCGCAAGCTGCTCTCTTCTATGGGCGCTGAAATCTGGGTTGACGACGCGAAGCCAGATCGCGTCAAGATCAGTTGCCGCACGCTCTCCGACCCCGTCGCCAAATACGAGATTGTCAAGACGATGCGCGCCAGTTCGCTGGTGCTGGGTCCGCTGATTGCCCGCGCGGGAGTGGCGCGCGTGGCCATGCCCGGCGGATGCGCCATAGGCGGCCGGCCCATCGATCTGCATATCCGCGGCCTGGAGAAGATGGGCGCCACGATCACCCAGGAACACGGCTATTTGGAGGCGCGCGTGGAGCGGTTGCTTGGCGCGCATCTGGTCTTCGACAAGATTACCGTCACAGGCACGGAGGATCTGTTGATGGCCGCGGTGCTGGCCGAGGGCGAAACACTGATGGAGAACTGCGCGCGTGAGCCCGAGGTTGCCGACCTGGCCGCGCTGCTGACCGCCATGGGCGCGAAGATCGAAGGCGCGGGCACCTCGACGATTCGCGTGCAAGGCGTCAGCCGACTGCATGGCGCGCGCTATCGCATCAATCCCGACCGCATCGAGGCGGGAACATTTCTGATCGCCGGGCGCCATCACCGGCGGCGACCTGACGGTGGCCGACTGCAATCCGGCGCACCTGAGCGCGGTGATCAACAAGCTCCAGGAAGCCGGAGCGCGAGTGGAGATTCTCGGCGGCGATTCGGTGCGCGTGCGCGCCGGCGGGCAATTGCATGCCGCCGACATCTCCACCGAGGAGTATCCCGGCTTTCCCACCGACATGCAGGCACAATACATGGCGCTGGCCACCCAGGCCGAGGGCGTCAGCATGGTCGAGGAGAACATCTTCGAGAATCGCTTCATGCACGTGCAGGAGCTGGCGCGCATGGGCGCGAACATCAAGGTGGAAGGCCGCACAGCCACTGTGCGCGGGCCGGCAAAGCTCTCCGCGGCGGCCGTCATGTGCTCGGATCTGCGCGCTTCGGCTTCGCTGGTGCTGGCCGCGCTGGTGGCCGATGGCGAATCCATCCTGGACCGCGTCTATCACATGGATCGCGGCTATGAGCGCATCGAGGAGAAGCTGGCCGGCGTGGGCGCGCAGATTTACCGAATGGGCAACGTTTTTGCTTCTAAAGGTAATCAGGAGGAGGTAGTCTGACGATGCGCTCCAACATCCATCCGTAACCCGGGCGCATGATTGATCTCTAACTTTTCCCGAACGGTGACCGATTTACAGGTATATAAATCAATCCAGAGGAAAAAAATGAGTTGGAGCGTACTTCCTGATATCGTAGCCATCGCGCTGCTCATCTGCGCCTTTGCCTCCACGGCTCGGCGCAACTATTCGCCGACCGCCAGTATGTGGCTGATTGCCTGGCTGATGATCGCGTTGCACTTCATTTCCGCTCTGTTCACGGACCTTCCGGGCGTGGGTGGCGCTTTTGCGCAGATTCTCAACCTGGCCGCCCTGACCTGTGCCGGAGTGCTCTTTCAAACGGCGGTGATTCCCAACCGGAAAGAACCCTCCAGCCGCGTGATGATGTTCGTGCTGCTGACGGCGAACACCCTGTACCTGACACTGCTTTTCACCGGCCAGCCGAAGTGGACATTGACGATGGCGGCTGCACTCTACGGCCTCGGTCCCCTGGCGATTACCCTGTACGCTTTGCGCAATTGCAATTCCAGGTATCGTTGGTCCACAGTCACCGTCAATCTTCTTCTTTCGGTCTTTTTGCTGGCCTACCAGAACCGTCCGGGAAATGGCCCCTATCTGGCGATGAATGCAGTGATGGTGGCCGTCTTTCTCGACTGCGCCGTCAAGTCCTTCTTCGCGTACCGGCGCGCGACGGCCGGGGCCTTCATCACCATCGCCGGCTTCACGGTCTGGTCTTCGATCTTTGCCATTGGGCCCGCTCTTTTTTATTACTTTCCCCAGGTTCATGTCGAAGCCGAGGTCTGGAATCTGCCCAAGTTTATCGTTGCTATCGGCATGATTCTGCTGCTGCTTGAAGATCAGATTGAACACAACAAGTATCTGGCGTTGCATGACGAGTTGACCGGCCTGCCTAACCGCCGGCTATTCCAGGATCGGCTGACCAACGCTTTGGAACGCGCCCGCCGCTCCGGTGCGCAGACGGCTTTGCTGTTGGTCGATTTGGACCACTTTAAGAAGGTGAATGACACATTGGGACACCACGTCGGCGATCTGCTGCTGGAGCGCGTAGGCACGATCTGTACCGGAAGGGTCCGCCGTTCCGATACTGTCGCCCGAACCGGGGGAGACGAGTTTTCCGTGATTCTGGAGGAGCCGACCAGCCGCGCGGATGCCGAGCACGTGAGCCGTTCGCTGATCCAGTTGCTCGAAGAGCCTCTACAGCTCGACGATCATACGGTGCGGATCGGCGCCAGCGTGGGCATCGCCATCTACCCCGACGACGCCGCCGATATGGAGTCGCTCTGCATAGCAGCCGACCTGCGGATGTACGAAAACAAGCAGCGATCGCCCTTGATCGGAACCGCAACCGTGGCGCGCTTGGCTGCAAAAGAATTCGAGTAAGCAGGAAGTGTCAGGGCGCAACAATGGCGGCCACGAAGGACTTCGAGTAAGCGAGAAGCGTTAAGGCACTCAGTACCCAGCTAAAAACAGATTGCCCGACTTGAACTCTACCAACTTCACTCAAATCGATGTAGAATCCTGTGTGTAATTGTACCTCCAGTCCTTCGGTTATGAGAGGAGATCAGATGCGCATCACTGTCGCTATTTTGCTTTTTTCAACCTGGTTTTTCGTCGGAATTGACTGCTACGCTCAGGATCCTTGCTCTGTTCGTTTTGTCACCACGAAGCCAAGTGAGAAGTCTTACACTGCCCCGGAACTCGTCCATCGTAATATGCTTCAAACTCCTCCACGGGATCTAACCCGCTTAGCTTTCGGAGACGTTGAGTTTATTTTGAAGTGTGGCTCATCGGAAGACGCAGCAGAGTTCTTCGCTGCTATTCGGGATACATCGATTCAGATGGATGGTGCCACAGTTGTAGAAGCAGGACGAGATTTTGTCCGCGTCTCTTGGGATGATGGCTTCGAACCGAATCTCACCGCGTTTAGGTTCAATTTCGATAAGCCGCTTAATACGATACCTCATCCCAGCGAAAAGGTTCTTATCAGCGGAACTTACTCTTCGTACAGCCGAGAACCATTTCAAATAAACTTAACGAACTCAACGTTCATTCTCGCGCAACCCAGGAAATGAACATCGAAATCCGCAGGGGCTAAAGCCCTATTGATTCTATGGGCTTTATCGGCACGACTAAAGTCGTGCCCTGACGCTTCTGGACTCTTTATCGAGTTTTTCTGCAACC
>CAWFZU010000266.1:0-11313 GCA_963820195.1 uncultured Acidobacteriaceae bacterium
GTACCTGGGCGTGCCCAGCGGGCTGATGGTCAAGCAGGTGGCTCGCAAGAGCGAGGCCAACGCGGCCGGACTGAAGGCCTTCGACGTGATCCTCAAGGTCGGTTCCGACAGTGTTACCACGCTGGGCGACTGGGAGCGGGCGCTGCGCTCGAACCAGGGCAAGCCGGTGCAAGTGACCGTGCTGCGCGAGAAAAAGCAGCAGACGCTGACGCTGCAGGTGGATTCAAAGCGGCATAGCGAGTTGCTGCTGCCCCTGCTGCTGATGAATCAGGCTGGTTGAGGATGGGCAGAGCGCGTTCGGCATCCTGCCGGGTTGTTCGTTGCGTAATTCACCGACGCGAGTTTTGATGCACGTAATAAAGATGCCAGGAGCGGGAAGCTATTTTTGAACAGTCTTATCTTTGGCGGGTTCGGCGGGCATGATACATTCCTGTAGATCCTTGGCCATATCGCCGGTCAGCCCTTTGATAGCTCCCTGCATACGCTTCATCGCCATGGGCATATACTCCTGCATGATGACCGGCTGCTGATCGAGCAGATGCTGGCCGGCGGGCGATTGAAAGAAAACAATGTATGCGTCCACGTCCGTGCGGCTCAAGTGGCGCTGGTAAACCGCGGCCATGTCGTCCACCATATCGTTGAAGGAGTATGCGCTGAGGACCTTCTCCATGTAGGTGTTAGTCACCTTGGCCATGGCGGCCTGCTGCTCGGGTGTAAGCGCAGCGCCGCCGGAAAGTTTTGCAGTCAAATCTGTTGCGTGAGACTGCATCTGCTGCTGAATCATGGCCGGGAATATCTTCAGCATGGACTGCATCTGCTCGCGCACTCGCATCACTTCGAACAGCTTCGCTAACTGCTCCCTGGTGGGTTGATCCGGGGGGTGGTTGTTGCCTCGGGCTGGATAGCCGGCGCGGGCCCTGCTGAGGGCTGCACTGCTGCCGTTTGTGCAAAAACTGTCCAGGGAGTCAGCAAGAATCCTATCCCGAGTACTGCCGCGAATGCGGTCTGCTTTGTCTTCAATATCTTCATACTGGTTCTCCTTTTACTGATGAAGCTGGGATGATTTTGTTGCGCGGGAGTTAGACATGATTCCGTCTCCCGTAAGTTTCGCCGGGGATTGTCTATCGCGGCAAGAGTCAATTCACCTTGAGAGGCTCGACCAGAAGCTGAACCTCCACTTTGAAGTTATTGACCTCATCGCTCATCGAGTAGACGGTGACGAGTTTGCCAATGGGCACTGTGGGAGAGACGGTGTAGCGGTGGGAGCCGAGAGACGTGTTTGCACTGGGCCTCTCCGGTGAATCCGAATATCCTTCCTGGGAGATACGGAGAGTCAGAGAGATAAGTTCTCCCACCTTCCTGATGCTTTGAATATCGACGTCCGTGTTGCCATTGACGTATTCGGTTGGGGCCGCGGCGGCGGGGCTGTCTTTCTTGATGGGAACGCGGCTGTCGTCGCGAATCTGCGGATCGGATTGCTCCGATGATGCAGCGATCGTGTAGGTTTTTTGCGTGGTGATCTTGTCGCCGCGAGTTCTTTTGAAGGAAATGGTGAGTTGGAGCGGCTCGAAGGTTGGTTGCGACGGCCTTCTGGCATGGTTAGCGTCGGGCGCGGTCTTGACTTCCGCGCTGCGCGTTTGTGCCTGGCTGGTTCCTGCTTGCTGTGCGCCCAGCATGGGCGCGGCGATCAGCAGGGCGGCGAGAATGAGTCGTGTCTTTGGCATGGTTTCTCCTAATTCAAAGCGGCAATCTGGATGCGGTCGATCGTGATGGGCTTTAGCTCGAGGGCTTCTGCGGTGAGCGGCTGATTGCGAATGGGCGCGATGGCTAGCGGCTCCGCGAAGGTTGCTGGAGCAAGATGGCCGGGACTGGATTGGCCGAGGTTCGCCGGCAATTCGCGGCGTGGACCGGCAGGCCGGAGAGGTCTGGTGAAGGTGGGGCGTGTGGTATTCGCGGCCGCTGGAGCGGCCTGGGGAGTATGCTCGGCGGTGGGAGTGGGGAGCGCGGCGAGGTTGGGCCGCGTGGGTTTGAGAGCGAAAGGAATTGCCACGACGGCAACGAGCGCGGCGGCTGTGGCCAGCGCCCAAAGCGGCTTCCAACTCAACGAGCGCGGTCGGCCGGTGGCGGCCACGGAGGCCAGAATGCGCTGCTCCAATCCGGGACGCGGCTCAAGGGGTGTATAGCTGGCCAGCGCATGATCAATCCGATTGTTCAGCCATTCCTGTTCATCGTTCATGGTTTGCTCCTTTCCGTTCCATCAGTCCTTGCTCCGTTCCATCATCTCCTGCCGGAGTTTTTGCCGCGCGGTGTGAATGCGGCGCCGAACGGTTCCCTCGGGCAGACCGAGAATCCGGGCGACCTCAACCAGTTTCAACTCACCCAGCGCGGCCAGAGCCAGCGGCTGGCGCAGTTTCTCCGGCAGCGCGTCGATGCGGGCGTGCAGCCAGAACTCCAGTTGCCGGTCCATCGCCGACTGCTCGGGTCCGGCTTCGGGAGAGTGGATTTCGAGCGGCAGTTCCTGCTCCAGCATCCGGGGCTTGCGCCGGCGAACGGCGAGCCGCCATGCAACCCGCGCCAGATAGCCGCGCTCGTCCTCGATCTGCTCCCATCGCTCCCCTCGAAAGATCTGGAGAAAAGTCTCCTGCGCCGCGTCCTCGGCATCCTGCGGGTTGCGCGCCACGGCCAGCGCGATGCGGTAGACAAAACGCGAATGCCGTTCGACGAACGCGGCAAACGAGTCTGCCCCCTGCGCGCCCTCGCCCGCGGCTTCCGTCCCACGCTCTCCCGAGTTCGCGATGAAGGTCGCGTTTGGCATTACTACCAGTTAAGAGCATGAAAGCGGGGAATTGTTCACGGAATCTGGTTTTTTTGCGAATGGCGGGAAGGAAGAAGCTTTCCAAACCGAGTAAATTGACATGAATTCTATTCCGCTTCTTTGATCATGCGCAGCGCGGGCAAAGCAGCGTACTGTTGGCACACCAACAAAAAAGACCGGCTGGTTGGCCGGTCTTTTCTGTTGCGGTTGATTGCGCTCAGCCCTGAATGTCGAACTGCTCGGGATGCAGCGTGGGGTCGCTCTTGACGAGGATGTTCTTGCCGATCAGCTCCTCGAATTCGGTGAGCCAACTGGCGTTGTTGGATTTGAGCACCTTGACTGTCTCCGGGTTGACGCGCAGCAGCACGTCGGCGCCCTCGAAGTGCTTCTTCATCTTGCGCAGCTCGGTGTAGATCTCGTTGCAGACGGTGGTCGGGCTCTTGACCATGCCGGTGGCCTGGCAGGTGGGGCAAGGGACCGAGAGGGTCCGCTCCAGGGATTGCTTGACGCGCTTGCGGGTGATGGCGACCAGGCCAAAGTCGTTGAACTGGAGAACCTTGGTGGGGGCGCGGTCGGATTTGAGGGCTTCTTCCAGGGCGGCCATGACCTTGAAGCGGTTCTTGCGCTCGTCCATGTCGATGAAGTCGATGACGATGATGCCGCCGAGGTCGCGCAGGCGAATCTGGCGGACGATCTCCGGCACGGCGTCGAGGTTGGTCTTGACGATGGTGTCCTCAAGGCGCGCCGACTTGCCGACGTACTTGCCGGTGTTGATGTCGATGGCCACCAGCGCCTCGGTCTGGTTGATGACGATGGAGCCGCCGGACTTGAGCCAGACCTTGGAGTTGAGGGCCTTGGAGATCTCGTCCTGAATGCCGAAGTGCTCGAAGAGCGGAGTCTCCTTGGTGTAGAGCTTGACGCGGCGCACCAGCGAGGGCGAGAAGCGGTTGAGGAAGTTGACGATGCGCTCGTAGTTGTCCTGGGAATCGACCCAGATGGAGGAGAAGTTGCTGCTGACCTGGTCGCGCAGGATGCGCTCGATCAGCCCGGAATCGTGATAGATCAGCGCGGGGGACTTCGAGTCGTCGGAACGCTTCTTGATATCGGCCCACAGATTCAGCAACATGCGCAGGTCGGCGCGGAGTTCATCTTCGGATGCGCCCTCGGCGGCTGTGCGCACAATGAATCCGCCGGAGGCCTCGCCGCGCTCGTGGATGAGAATGCGCTTCAGGCGCTGGCGCTCGTCGTCGGACTCGATCTTGCGGCTGACGCCGATGTGGGAGACGGTGGGCATGAAGACCAGGAAGCGGCCGGGCAGCGCGATGTGCGAGGTGATGCGCGCGCCCTTCTTGGCGATGGGCTCCTTGGCGATCTGGACCAGAATCTCCTGGCCGGGCTTCAACAGATCGCTGATGATGGGCAGGTCGGAGGTCTGCGTGGAACGGCGCGTGGCGCCGCGGCCTCTGGCGGCCTTGCGCTGCCGGCGCGCCACGGCCGTGGCGTCCGCCACGGGCGCTGCGGTCGCGGCGCTGGCCAGGCGCTGCCGGTCGCGGGCTGGCCTTCTGCGGTAGGTTCTTCTTCGTCTTCTTCCTCGTCGAAGCCTTCCTCGTCGCCATTCTTTTCGTCGAAGTTCAACTGGATGCGGTGGTCGAGGTGGGCCTCCTGAAGCATCTCGCCCAGATCGCCGGTGCGCAACTGGGTGGGCAGCGTCTCCTCTTCAAAGTCGTCACAGGTCATGGTCGCCGCCTTTGGCGCGGTGATGATGGCGGGGAGCTTCGAACTCCTCTTCCTCGATGGTCTCTTCCTCGATGAGTCCGCTGCCGGGAGCATAGGTCGAAGCAGGCTGGGCAGCCGGCTTTGCGGCCTCCTCGGCCTTCTTCTTGCCGAGGCCGAAGAGCCGGAATCCGGTGGGAGGCAGCGGGTCCACGTTGTGGGAGGCGGAGGCGTCGGGGGCTGGTTCTGTGTTATCGGGAATCTCGGTCGCTAATTCTTCAGCGGGAGCTGGCGCTTCTGCGGTTGTTTCCCAGCTTCCAAAAGCGCGATATGGCACACCCGCTGGTTCAATTGCTGATTCCCTGGTCTCAGAATCGAGAGCTGAGCCACCCGAATTGAATGCTGATTCCGTCGTTTCCTCGAATTCATCCTCTTCGACCAGGTGGTCTTCGGCCAACTCGGGAACAAGTTCGTCTTCTGTCGCGTTCACGGCTGGCTCAGGCACGGCTACGGGAGCAGGTTGTTGCGGTTCGGCTTCGGCCGTCTCCGCGAAGAACTCCTGCTCCTCGATGGCGTCCGGAGCAACCTCACTGGCTTCCAGCGCATCGGGAAGTGCGCTCTGCGGCTCGGGTTGGGCTTCCGCGGAGAGCTCGAACTGTTCTTGCAGGGCGGGCTCGGCCTCCGGTTGCACGGCGGGCTCGACGGGGCGATTGCGATGCCTGGAGAGCGACTCGCCGGGAAGCAGGCCGCTGCCATCCCACTGGATGGGCGACTCGATCAGTGTCGGAGGCTTGAAGGAACTGCGCGGCGCGACGGGAGCGGCTGGTGCGGCCGCGGACTGGTGCGCATCTTCCGCCGGAGCGCCGCCGTACTTCGAGAGCGACTCGCCGGGCATGACAAACGGGACTGGAGAGGAAGATGGAGCACGCTCGGGACGGCGCGCTGGCTCGGCAGACCACCCCGGTGACGAAGACCTGTCCGTTGGAGTGCCAGCGCCGGCGTAAATCTGCGGCGCAACCTCCTGCTCGCTCTCCGCGATCTCCTCAACGTAAGCTGTTGAAGGCGCGCCGGGCGCGGACTGGCTCTCTTGCGTGCCCGCAGCGCCACGGCCACCGCGGCGGCGGCGGCGTCCGCGCCAGCGCTTGGCGCCTTGTTCGCCGGATTCCTGTTCGCCGTTGTCCGCCTGCTCGGTGAAGGTCACGGAACCGGAAGCAGGCAGGGATGCGAACTCGGCCTCCGGGAGGGCCTCTACTGTTAATTGGCGTTTTTCAGGGGCCGGCCGCTCCGGAGTCTGCCGTTCCTGAGCCGGACGCTGTTCCTGTCTTCTGCTCGGGCTTCTGGACCGGGCGCCGCGCCTGCGCGTCTCCAGAGCGGCGGTGTGCCGGACCTCGCGCGGAGGCTGGTTGCCGCCGCTGGCGGCGGCTTTTTCCAGCTCGTCGGTCTCTTCCGGGTCTTCGAGTTCCATGAAGTCGGTTACATAAAGGAAGGCGTCGCGCTCCAGGCCCACGTCCACAAAGGCGGACTGCATGCCGGGCAGGACGCGGGTGACGCGGCCGTTGTAAATGGAGCCCGCCAGGGTGTACTCGTTTTCGCGTTCGTAGTAGATTTCCGCGAGTTGATCGTCTTCAAGAATTGCAAGCCGCGTCTCATGCGGCGTGCTGGAGATGCAAATTTCTTTTGCCATCGTACCTTTCCGCCCGGCGGCGTCAGCCTGCCGGGACTCGCGGCAAGGCGGGATGGAGACGCGCGAGACCGGAAGGGGAGGGGATGTGCGGAAGGGATGACCCGTGAATCGCTGATCGTGCCGGCTGCCGCGCCAAGGCCGGCCCTGAAGGGCGGCGAACCGTGGCGTAGGATGATCCGGACAAGAGAACAAGCCGAACAAGCTGTACGATACGGTAACCCGATTGCAGAGAGTTTGTGGCCAACCATACCGGGGTCCCCGGCGACAGGTCTTCGTCGCTAGGGTGAAGCATGCCGATAATCCGGCGGGGCCGTTCCACCGCTGGCGATTGCACAGGCACACCGCGCAATGGGGCGAGGTTAGCATCCCCAGCGTCCCGCGCAACTATACGCCGCCACGGAACCGGTGCCCCGGCGACAATCTTCGTACGCTGGCTGGAACGGATTTCCCGTCTCTGCGTGCTCATGAACCCTATCCTGCCGGGCGCGCGATCCATCCGGACCTGGCCGGCGAAAATACCTGAAAAAATCTTCTCTTGTGGGCCGGACTATTCCGGGGGGACACAAGAGGTGAAGCTGCAAATCCGTCAGTTGACGAACCGGCGCATGCGGACATTCATCGCCACGCCCAGCGCCAGGAACGTAAACAACACCGAAGATCCGCCGTAACTCATTAACGGCAAAGGGATTCCGGTGACGGGCATAAACCCGATGACCATGCCCACGTTGACCGCAATCTGGAAGGTCAACACAGCCACTACTCCCATGATAATCAGGGAGCCGGACAGGTCGGCGGCTGTTTGAGCGTTCTGAATCAAACGCATCAATATGAAAAAGTATAGCAGCAGGACGAAAAGCGCGCCGACGAATCCGTGTTCCTCGCCAAAAGCGGCAAAGATGAAGTCGGCATGGGGAATGGGCAGGAAGTCGCCCTGGGTCTGGGTTCCCTTGGCCGCGCCTTTGCCCCAAACGCCGCCGGAACCGACGGCAATGAGCGACTGGCGGAGCTGGTAGCCGGTGCCCTTGGGGTCGTTGTCGGGATTGATGAAGCTGGTAAGGCGGGCTTTCTGATAGGGCTTGAGCATCTTGCCGCTGCTCCATGACGCCGACGACCAGCACCAGCGCCGCACAGGTCACGAGAATCAGCGCCTGGCGGATGTTGATGCCGCCCAGAAACAGGCCGGCAACCAGAATCGGCGTGTAGGTGAGCGCGGTTCCCAGGTCGGGCTGAATCAGCACCAGCACCATGGGAATGCCGACCAGCACAAGGCCTTGAAGATGTCCTTCCAGGTGAGGCGAGCGCCCGCCCAGATTGGCAAAGTAGCGGGCCACAGCCAGAATCAGAATCAGCTTGACCCACTCGGAGGGCTGAAAGTGCATGGGGCCGATGCTGATCCAGCGCTGTGCGCCCAGCACCTTGTGTCCCACCAGCTTGACCGCCACCAGCGCCAGCAGGCTGACGCCGTAGGCCCAGGGAACCCAATCCAGCAGCCGGTGATAGTCGATTTTGGAGAAGAGGAACATGGCCGCCAGGCCGCCGGCGATCCAAAACAACTGCTTGGTGTGAACATGGAAATCGGCGTACTTGGTGTGCAGCGTGGCCGAGTAGATCTCGAAGACGGAGATCGTGCAGAGCGCCAGCACCATGCCGAGCAGCGCCCAGTCGAAGTCGCGAAAGCTCAGGAAGCGGCGCATCAGGGTTGGCCCTCTTTGAAGCGCAGCGGCATGGCCAGCAGCCAAGCCGGCAAGCGAGGCTGCGCGCTGGCAAGGTCGCCGGTCAGCGGCTTGGGGTCGACAAAGAAATGGCCAGCATGAAGGCTGGAATCCTGCCTGGAAGCTGCGGAACGCTTGGGCCCGGCGGGCGCGGGTTCTGACCAGACGGCGCCCACTTCGACCGGCTTGTCGAGCGTAGCCTGATTCAGGATGTTATTGTCCAGCATTCGCTTTTTATTCACATAGGTGGTGATGATCTGGACCGCAATCTTCGCCGAGAGCCAGCCCCAGTCACCATGCTCCTGAAGCACCGCGATCACAATCTCAGGGTTGCGCCGGGGAACCATGCCCACGAACCAGGAGTTAGGAGTCTTTGCTCCGCCCTTGGTGTGGGTATCGCCACTGCCGACGACCTGGGCGGTGCCCGTTTTGCCGGCAAAGTCGATGCCTTCCATGTGCGCGGCCTCGGCTGTGTGATATACCTGGACTGGTGGCGGCCGCCATGCCATCGGTGATGATCTCCCAGGTGTCTGGGTTGAGCGGCACCGTCTTGCTCACCCGAGCCGGGAAAGCTGTCCAGGATGGCCTGGCGGAACTCGGCTGGAAGCTGTGATCGGTGATCACCACATGGGGCCGGACCAGATGACCGTTGGATGCGATGCCGCCCAGGGCCCGCGCCAGTTGCAGGGGCGTAACCTGCGTCTCACCCTGGCCGATGCCGACGGAAATCGTGTTGCCGGGGTAATACCGCTGGTGGAAGTTCTTCATCTCCCACTGCGTCGAGGGCATCACTCCGGCCATCTCGTTGGGCAGGTCGATGCCGGTCTTCGAGCCCAGGCCGAAGGCGGTTGCGTATTTGGCGATGGTGTCGATGCCCAGCTTCTGCGCCAGCGTGTAGAAAAAGGTGTCGCACGACAGCGGAATGGCCTGCTGGATATTCAGCACGCCGTGGTGTTGTCGCAGTGGAAGAAGCGCCCGTAGAAGGTGCCGCCGCCCACGCAATTCACGCGCATATCCTGGGCCACGCCCTCCTGCAGGCCGGCCACGGACATGATGATCTTGAAGGTCGATCCGGGAGCGAGCTGGTCCTGGATGGCCTTGTTCATCAGCGGATGGTTGGGATCGTTGATGAGCTTGTTCCAGTCGGCGCGGTTGATGCGCACGGCAAAGGCGTTGGGGTCGTAGCTGGGATGGGAGACCATGGCCAGAATCTCGCCGTTGCGCGGGTCCATGGCCACCACGGCGCCGCTGGCGTCGCCCAGCGCCAGCTCGGCGGTGCGCTGCAGGTCGATGTCGATGGTCAGCTTCAGGTCCTGGCCGGGGATGGCGTGCTGGGTGCGCAGGTAGCCCACCTCGCGGCCGTGGCTGTCCACGATCACATCGCGCGAGCCGTCCTGGCCGCGCAGCAGTTGGTCGTAGGTCTCCTCGACGCCGGCCTTGCCCACCACGTCGCCCGGCTCGTAGGCCGCATAGCGCGGGTTGTTCAGATCCTCCTCGCTGACCTCGCCCACGTAGCCGATCAGGTGGGCGGCAAAGCCGTCGCGGGGATAGAGCCGGCGCTCCACGTCGATGGTCTCCAGCTCGGGCAGTTCGTTGCGGTGCGCCTCGATGAAGGCCTGCTCGTCGGCGGTGATGTCCTGCTTGATGGGGATCGGCTCGTAGACCGGCCGGGCGCGATAGCGGCGCAGCGTGGCGCGCAACTGCTCCAGGTCCAGATTCAGGCCGCGGGCAATCAGGGGCAGGTCGGCGTCCACGTTGCGATTCTGCTCGCGCACCAGGAAGCAGGAGACCGAAGGGTAGTTGTCCACCATCAGCCGGTTTTCGCGGTCGAAGAGCTTGCCGCGCGCGGCCATCACCGGCTCCTTGCGGATGCGGTTCTGCTCGGCCGGCAGGCGGAAGTTGTCCGCGCCCAGCACCTGCAGCCGCCACAGCCCGGCAGCCAGCGCCAGCATCATGAACAGAATGCCGTACTGCACCACCGTCAGCTTGAGGGTGGAGAGCTTTTCGCCGCGATTGCCGCTGCCGGAATACATCGTCTGAGCCTTAGAATACCGCCATGTCCATCATTTTTCTCAAATTCGTACCGCTCTCCAAATGGTATTGCTTGTCGGCGAACTGCGGCTCAGGAGATTCCGAACTCTCGACGAGTCTCGCTTCTTTGGACTCAAAAATCAAGGAAAAGTCTGAGCATTTCCATTGAGGGGTAGCGGTTTATGCCAAAACGGAGGAACACTCCGCCTTCGATTCGTCAACATTTTTGATTTCGGTGTTTCGCGTTGACCGTTCGGCGCGGCGAAGACGGGGTACCCTATTCCCTATTCCCTGTTTCTCACTCCTTGATCTGCGTCCGGTCCAGCAGCGGAAAGAGCACCAGCGCGATCACCGAGTTGCCCACCGCCTTCATCAGCTCCGCCAGCCAGCTCCACTCCAGATCCAGGCCCAGCAGGATGCGGTAGATGAAGACGTAAATCGCGCTGCACAGCAGCGAAAGCAGAAAGGTGAGCATCAGGCGGATGGTGTGGTTCTCCACGTCGATGCGCACGCCGACCGAGCCGGCCAGAAAGCCGGCCACCGTCTTGGCGATGCCGTTGACGCCGATGGCGTGGTGGGTGAGCGCGTCCTCGAAGAGGCCCAGGCTCCGCGCCCATCAGCGTTCCCTGGATGGGATCGCGCCGGACCAGGGCAAAGTAGACCGTGACCACCAGCGGCAGGTCGAACCAGGCGTAGCCGCGCATGTAGCGTGGCAGCAAGGCTTGCAGCACCAGCGCCACCAGCGGCGTCATGGCATACACCAGCAGCGGATAGTGGCGAATCCCCAGATCGCGGCGATGATCGGTGTCCAGGACACTCATGGTTATGGATTCCTCCCTGGCTGGCCGGACGGGGGTTGGGTTGGTTGCTCGGGCTTCGATTCCGGCTTGTTTTCCGGTCCGGCAGGCGTGGGGTTTTCCTCGCCTGAAGACGGCGTGGCCCCCGGCGTAAAGCGGTCAGGATGGAGCGGGGGCAGCAGCTTGGGAGCCGGCGCCGCGGCGGGAGCAGCCGGGGTTTCTCCGGGCTGGGCCGTCTGTCCGGGCGCTGCGGGATTCGCCGCTGGCGCATTGGGATCGGTGAGTCCGGGCAGCCGCTCGGCCATGATCTGCGAGGCCTTCTGCTGCTGCTTGATGGCCTCCACCTCCGCGCCTTTCAGCATCTCACTGGTGGCCATGTCCTGCTGCTGCTCAGGCGAGAAGCGCGGCTGGGTCGAGGTAATCACCAGCACCTCGTCCAGCCGGTCGAGGTGGGCAGCCGGCTGCACAATCACGTCGATGAACGAGTCGCGGTCGGGGTCGGGTACAACCTTCTCGACGACTCCCACCGGCAGCCCGCGCGGGAAGATCAGGAGCAATACA
>CAWFZU010000267.1:0-8277 GCA_963820195.1 uncultured Acidobacteriaceae bacterium
GATATGCCGAGAAGCGCCAATACTGCGGATCGTTGTAATACTTGCTGGTCGACGCATAGGCCGAGTTGAATGGCGTCCCGTCGTAGAGGTAGTTGTCGCCGTGGTGAAGGAGCTGGCGGCGGGTCGGATCGTTGTTGTTGAAGGCGTCGACGATGATGTTGGTGCCGATCACAGCTCAGGTAGGTACGGTCGCTGAACTTGTAGTCGAACTTGGCGGTGGCGGCCACGTCCTGCTTGGGCGAGAAGGTCTGGTAGCCGTCGGAGCTTTGGTAGTCGGAATTGAGCCAGAAGTGGGCTTTGCCATGCAAAAAGGCGCCGGAATTGATGTCGCCCAGGATCTGGTAGGTGTTCCAGGAGCCATAGGTGTCTTCGAGCGCGCACCTGGGCCTCGTCGCTCAGCTCGGGCGAGAAGAAGTGAATGGTGCCGCCGAAGTTGGAGGTGGCCGATATCGGAGGCGGTGCCGGGACTGCGGTCGAAGTCCACATGGCCGATGGCCGCGGCGGGAATGTAAGCCCAGGAGTGGTGGCTGGGATCGTTCGAGTCGTTGAAGGGGACGCCGTCCCAGGTCATGGTGTAGTCGTCGTCGACGAAGCCGCGGAAGTAGATCTTGGCCTGGCCGTTGCCGATTCCGTTGGTGGTGTAGCTGACGGTTCCGGGCGCGGCCTGGATGATGTCGGCAAAGTCGGTGACTGGGCTGGTGTACTGGGCGATGTAGTTGCTGGAGATTTCGGTGCGCGCGGAGCCGGCGTCGAGCAGGGACTTGACCGGGGCGGACTGGACGGCGAGTGAGGAATTGTCCTCGGACTCAACGACGACTTCCTCGGAAATCGAGGCGAGCGCGAGCTTGAACTCAATCTTCTGCTCGTTGCCGGCAACGGTAATGGCGCGCTGGGTGGTGCTGAAGCCGCTGGCACTGACGACAAGATTATAGTGGCCGTTGGTCATATTGGTGAACGAGTAGGCGCCCTGGGCGTCGGTGAGGGCACGCTTTACGACATTGCCTTCCGTATCCTGCAGGGTGATCGAAGCGCCCACGAGCATCCTGCCCTGCGCGTCCGCGACCGTGCCTTCAAGTTTTGAACTGTTGGTCTGTGCGTGCGGCGCGGAAGTGAAGAGCAGCACGAGAACAGACAGAGACAACGCGATGAGACACTTACGCAAAGCCGGGATCAAGTGAAACAAGATGGACCTCCTGGTGTTGGTGGATAGTGAATTTTGATTTGTTTTCAGATGAGGGACGGTTGGGAGAAGCACTGCTCTTCCCCTGAAAGTAGCAATCTATTACGAAATTCAGGTTAAAAGCGTGTTGCGCAGCGATTAAACGTAGGGAAGCGTGCTTTTCGGGGTTGGGGGCGGAGAGGTGGAGAAAACGTTCTCCCCTTGTCACTTATGTCGATTGTCTATAGTCTTAACTGTGTATGCGTAAACGATATTCCCCTTTCCCCCTGCTCGCTGCTTCGCTGTTGCCCTTGAGCCTGATTGCCCAGACACCTACGCTTGCAATTCAAGTGGATCATCCCACGGCTCAGGTCAGTCCCACGCTCTATGGACTGATGACCGAGGAGATCAATTACTCCTACGACGGCGGGATTTACCCGGAGCTGGTGCGCGACCGCGTCATCGGCCACGGCTGGGGGGCGCTCACCCACTGGACGATGGTGGCGCGGGGAAACTCTGCGGTGGCGATCTCCGAAGACGAAAAGACTGGCCCCAGCGAGGCCCTGCCGCGCAGCATCAAGGTCAACGTGATGTCGGCGACGGTGGCCGCGCCAGCCGGAATCCAGAACGACGGCTTCTGGGGCATTCCCGTTCGCCCGCAGTCAACCTATACCGGCTCCTTCTACGCCAAATCCGACAGTCTCGGTCTTCCGGTGACCGTAAGCCTGGTAAACGATGAGACAGGCGCTGCGGCGGCGACGGCGACTATTGCGGGAGTGTCGAACGAGTGGAAGCAATACAGTTTTACGCTCAAGACCGGGGAGCTTCCGGTAACGGCGAACAACCACCTGATACTGACCATTCCACGCCCCGCGACTCTCTGGCTCAACCTGGTTTCGCTCTTTCCACCCACCTATCAAGACCGCCCCTCGGGCAACCGTATCGACCTGATGGAGAAGCTGGCGGCGATGCATCCGAAATTTCTGCGCCTGCCGGGAGGCAACTACCTGGAGGGCAACCACATTAACGAGCGCTTCGACTGGAAGAAGACCATAGGCCCCTGGGTGGATCGGCCTACGCATCCCAGCCCGTGGGGCTATCGCTCCTCGGACGGCATGGGATTGTTGGAGTTCCTGGAGTGGTGCGAGGACTTGAAGATTGAGCCGGTGCTGGCGGTCTATGGCGGATACTCGATGGCGCAGGAGCATGTGGAGCCGGGTCCGGCGCTGAAGCCGTACGTTGACGACGCTCTGGATGAGATCGAGTACGTGACCGGCGGCCCGGAGACAAAATGGGGCGCCGAGCGCATCAGGAATGGCCACACCTCGCCCTTCCCGCTGCACTATGTGGAGGTCGGCAACGAGGATAACTTCGACCGTTCAGGCTCGTATGACGGCCGCTTTGCGCAGTATTTCAAGGCAATCAAGCAGCGCTATCCGCAGTTGCAGGTGATTGCCACCACGCCGGTCAAAAGCGTGACGCCTGATGTGCTGGATGAACACTTTTATATGTCAGCTCAGGAGTCGTTTGTCGACGCCGGCCACTATGACAAGGCCGACCGCAAGGGGCCGAAGATTTTCGTGGGCGAGTGGGCGACACGCGAGGGCGAACCCACGCCCAACCTGGAAGCGGCGCTGGGTGATGCAGCCTGGATGACCGGCATGGAGCGCAACGCCGACCTGATTGTGATGGCCAGCTATGCGCCTCTGTTTGTGAACGTGAATCCGGGCGGGATGCAATGGGCGACGGACCTGATCGGCTATGACGCGCTCTCCAGCTACGGCTCGCCCAGCTATTGGGCGCAGGTGCTCTTCGGCAAGTACCTGGGCACGGAGGTTGTGCCGGCGACGCTCTCGAATGCAGGGCCGCGGGTTTATGCCTCGGCGACGCGCGACGAGAAGCGGCGCAAGCTCTTCGTCAAGGCGGTGAATGCTACTTCGGATGAGGCGCCGTTGAGCATCGCGCTCAATGGAGTGGGCCGCGTGGAGCGCAGTGCCTTGCTGATCACGCTGAGCGGCAAGACGCCCAATGCGACCAACA
Organism: uncultured Acidobacteriaceae bacterium; assembly: GCA_963820195.1. Classification (GTDB taxonomy): domain Bacteria; phylum Acidobacteriota; class Terriglobia; order Terriglobales; family Acidobacteriaceae; genus Telmatobacter. Next base: position 3,200 of record CAWFZU010000267.1, read on the forward strand.
GTATTACGCATCCAGATGCGGTTGTGCCGGTCGAACACAGGATTGAAATCGCCGGACCGAAGTTCGAGGAGAAGTTCGCGCCCTACTCGATCAACGTTCTGGAGTCGAGCTACTAGAGAATCGCCAGCACTCCCAGCGCAAACCCCGCCGCGCTGGCGGTCGATAAGAAGTTCACCGCGTCGTTGTTCAGCCAGCCGCGCCGTTCGAGAGTTGCCCCCAGCAGGCTGTCGAAGAACAACCCGAAGACCGCTCCCGTGCAACTGAGCCAGAAGATTGTCCGACCACCGCCCAGCGCCAGGCTTCCGGCAGCCGCGACAAGAACGGCAGCGGCCACCCCAGCCAGCGTGCCGATGAGGCTGATTCCGCCGTCGGTCCCCGGTTCGACCAGCCGCAGCGTCGTCAGCATGCGTGGCCGTCCACCCAGCACCTGCCCTACCTCCGAGGAGACCGTATCCGCCGCAGCTTCCGCCAGTGCAGCCAGCCCTATGGCAAACAGGGGCACGGGCACCACGCTCGCGCGCGAAAACCAACCGAAGCCGGTCAGCCAGGACTGTACCGGCTCACTGGAGACGATCGCGGCAACTCCCAGATTGGCAGCCACTTGCGCCGCGTTGCGCCCGTGCCGCTGTTCCGCCAGGCCCAGCCGTTCTTTGCCTTCCCGGCCCAGCCGCGTTGCGAGGAAGGCGAGCAAAAAGACCGTCAGCACAGGAACCAGCGCAGTGTGCCACGGGGCATACGGAATGGCCTCAGAAGGAATAAATGTCACTGTGGAAAACATCAGGGAGGCGGCAATCGCCATCCCGGTAAAGGCCGCTGCCGGCGTAGCCGCGCCGAGTGCAGGACTACCAGCCCGAACAACAGGCTGAGGCCCAGCGTCCACACGGCCACCGGCCAGTTATTCACCGCCCACCAATGAGCCTGGAGTACCAGGCTGGCGCCCGCAAAGGGCAGCACCAGCAGCAGCACACTTTTCGATTGCCAAATCAGCTTCATTCGCGCCACGCTTCATCGTAACCCACGGAAGGCGCTGTGTGCGTCAAACAGCCGCCAGCCATGCCCGCCTCGATACCCAATCGCGCCTCCCGCGTCCAATCCCCAGTCTGCTGATTTACAATCGCAAGGTAAGCAGGTAAAGAACAGAATGAGGTTTTTCAGCATGAATTATTGCCAGGCGCGTGTGCGGTTGGTTCAGGCGGGCACGGTGCTAGTGGCGGCGGCTCTGGTTGCCGGTTGCGGCAACAACTACCGGTCGGCAATCATCCCCATCAGCGCCACTGGGCCTGCCCCGCAACCCACTTCGTATGCGGTAGCTGTTTCAGCCCCTTCGGCCACAACGCCCGGCATCGCCACAATCATCGACTACTCCGGCGATTCGATTATGGCTTCTGCTGCCTTAGGTATAGGCCCAACCACGTTTGCACTGGACGCAGGCGGCTCTACCGGCTACACCTTGAACCGCGACCACACCCTGACCGGGTTCCCTGTTAGTAACGACCTACAGGAAAAATTGATACAGAACACGACGCTGCCACCTCTCGCGCAGCCGTTGAACATGTACGCGCCTATTACTGGGCTGTGGGCTGCCGATCTCGATGGGAACCTTCTGGATATTTTTGTTGGAAGTCCTCTGACCTTCCTGAACTCAGTTCCGATGGCGCCTACCCCGGTGATGGTGATAGGTTTTGGCTCAAACGCCCTGCGTTACTTTACTCTGAGCCAGAACATTGCCGCGCCCACTGGCGTGGAGTGCAATACATCGCCCACAACGCAACCCATCGGCGAGGTGACCGGAATCGAGCTATCAAGCTATTCGAGTGACCCGCCGATTCCGGTGGGCAAGTGCCCGGTCTATGCCGTCTTGAGCGGTGATGGCAAGAGGCTTTTCGTGATGAATCGAGGAGACGATACCATCTCCGTGATCAACGCTCAGAACGGCACGCTGGACACCTGCTCCGGGCTTGTCAACCAGGCTGGTCAGCCGGTTACTTGCCATCCCACCCTGCCGCTATCACTCAACGCAGTGCAGGCCACAGGGATCACACCCCCCAATTGCAACCTCACAACCGACCCAACTTGCGGTGGCATGAGCACGATCGCCGGCCCGGTCTACGCTGATTACAACTTCGCCACCAACCAGCTCATCGTGGCCAACTACGACGGCAACACCATCAGCATTATCGATGTGAGCCTGGACGAGTACGGCAACGACAGTGCGACCTTCGGAACTACCTACACGGTTCCGGTGGGCAGCAATCCCGCCAGCGTGACCGTTCTCTACGATGGCAGCCGCGCCTATACGGCCAACCAGACCGACCAAACGATGACCATCGTGAACCTCAGCTCCCACACCGTGGAAAAGACACTTCCCGTCTCGGGCCATCCGCGCACCGTGGTTTCCACCCAGAATTCGACCCAGGGCAAGGTCTACGTGGCCTCGCCGGACAGCGATGTCCTCACACTGATCCGCACCGACCAGGACATTGTGGACACCAACTTGCTGTTGCAGGGCAACATGGTGGATGTGCGCGTGAGCACACAGAACGGATCGAGCGGAAACAACAACAACGTGAGCCGAATTCCCGGATATGGCCAACCCTGCAACCTGCCGCGGCGCCGCGTCCACCGCTACGCTTGCTGCTTGTCAGGCCTTGCCGTAAAGCGTTGTTTGAGCGAATGGAACGCAAGACAGCCAAAGAGGGTTTTTCCGCAGAGGAATGACTCCTTTGGCTTTTTTGTGTGGCTTAGCGACTGTCAGGCGGTTTCGGCTGGCGTGTGAAACGATGGAAGGAATGGCTGCCGGCACAAAAATGCGCGTGGACCTTCTGCTGGTCGAGCGGGGACTTGTTCCCAGCCGCGAGCGGGCGCGCGCGCTGATCCTGGCCGGCCGGGTTCTGGTCGGCGAGCAAAAGGTGGACAAGCCGGGAGCGACCGTTCCCGCGGATGCTCCCATCCGTCTGCTGGGCGAGGACCAGCCCTACGTGAGCCGCGGCGGCCTCAAGCTGGCCGCGGCGCTTGACGCACTGGCCGATCGCCGTCCAGGGCCGCGCCTGCCTGGACGTGGGCGCCTCGACCGGCGGCTTTACCGATTGCCTCTTGCAGCACGGCGCCGCGCACGTCACCGCCGTCGATACCGGCTTCGGCCAGATTGCCATGAAGCTGCGCAACGACCCGCGCGTCCGCCTGCTGGAGCGCACCAATGCCCGTCTTCTTGAGCCGGGAGCTCTGGCAGCAGGGACGGGATGGACCTGCACTTACGCTGCTGGTGATGGATGTTTCGTTTATCTCCGCCACGCTGCTGCTGGAGCCGGTCTTCGCCGCCGCGCCGTCGCTCACTGAGGCCGTCATCCTGGTCAAGCCGCAGTTTGAGGCCGGACGCGGCCACGTCGGCAAGGGAGGCATCGTCCGCGATCCCGAGGCGCACCAGTTGGCCATCGACAGGGTGGCCGATTGCGTGCGCTCGCTGGGCTGGGAGGTGGTCGAGACCATTCCGTCGCCCATCACCGGCATGGAAGGCAACCGGGAGTTTCTGCTTTATGCGCGGCGGGCCTCATACCGTCAGAAAATTTGGCAGAGGTTGGCTCTCCAACGCTGCAGGCTATCCGTTACACTAGACCGCATGGTTCGCGTCGCGATTGTCTGCAAACCGGAGAAGATAGAGCTGGCCCGGCTGCTGCCGGAGTTGATCGCATGGCTGCGCCAGCACGGCTATGAGCCGCTGCTGGACCTGGAGGGCGGCCAGTACACCACGGCCGCTCCTGCCATGGACCGCGCGCGGATGCCCGATCAGGCGCCGGGGCTGGTCATCGTCCTGGGCGGCGACGGAACCCTGCTCTCCGTTGCGCGCATCTTTGCCTCCACCGGCACGCCCATCCTGGGCGTGAACCTGGGCTTCTCTCGGCTTTTTGACCGAGGTCCGCCTGGCCGACCTCTATCCGGCGCTGGAGAGCTGGCACAGCGGTTGCGATGGCTGCCATGTTCTCGATGCGCGCACCATGCTGCATGCCGAGCTGTGGCGCGCAGGCGCGCTGCACTCCAGCCTACGAGGCGCTGAACGAGGTCGTCGTCTCCAAGGGCGACATTGCCCGCATGGGCGACTTCGCCGTCGAGCTGGACGGCAAGAGCGTGGCCCGCTTCCGCGCCGACGGCGTCATCGTCTCCACCCCCACCGGCTCCACGGCCTATACGCTGGCCGCCAACGGCCCCATCCTGACCCCCGACGTGGATGCGCATGGTGGTCACGCCCATCTGCCCGCATCTGCTCACCCTGCGGCCCATCGTGGTGCGCGGCGACGCCTCGCTCACCGTCCGCGTCGAGGGCGTCGCCAACCCGGCGCTGCTCACCGTGGACGGCCAGAAGGCCGTCGAGCTGCGCATGGGCGATGAGCTCCGCTGCCGCGAGATCCTCGCACACCGTCAACCTGGTCCGCATGAGCGAAGGCGGATTCTTCGAGGCGCTGCGCAGCAAGCTCAGCTGGGGCGAGCGGTAACCACCTGCGGTGGGGCAGCCTTTGCTCGCGGCTACCCACCCTTGCGATAGAAGAAGAGCGTCGCAAGGATGGGGTGTACAGACTTCATGTACGGTAAAAAAGCATTACCGGCTGAGCTCGCCCAGCAGCACCTTGGCCTTGGCGGCCAGCGTGTGCGCTCCATCCACATCGCCGGAGGCCAGAGCGGCCTTGGCTTCCTTCAGGAACTCTCTGATCTGCGCGGCCGTCTTCTGCTCCTGGTCGTTGAGCTGGCGGGAGATGCTGTTCAGTCCGCGCTCCGTGGCTGCGATGGAGCTGATGGTTTGCTGCTGCAGGTCGGAGGCATCACCTGAGGAAAGCTGGCCGATGGCGCTCACTTCGGGGCTTCCGTTGGACGCCTGCTGTGTGGCGCTGGGCGCGGCGCGGGCTTCTGGTGTTTGACAGGCGGTTTGGGACTCCTGGCTGCGGTTGCGGGCTGGCGTTGGTGTGGGGCACGGGGGCCTGATTGGGAACGGTGATGACCGTAGGTGGTAGTTCGGTGGGCGAAGGCACGGGCTTGGGCAGAGGCGCGTCCTCGATGGGCGGCGCGAGCGGCTCAACTTGTGCTTGATC
>CAWFZU010000268.1:0-17221 GCA_963820195.1 uncultured Acidobacteriaceae bacterium
TTTCGCTGGCCCCCGAGGTCGTTTAGAAGCTGGTAGCTGTTTTTTGGAGAGAAGATGCCGAGTTTGAATATTCATCGCAACGATACGGTCAAGGTCCTCAGGGGCTCGGACCGGGGCAAGACGGGCCGCGTGCTGCGCGTCTTCCCCGACAAGGGCACGGTGCTGGTTGAGCATGTGCGCGTGGTCAAGAAGACGGTTTCGAGCAAGCAGGGAAAGCGGACCAAGGGCGGCATCGCCGAGCAGGAATCGCCCATCAACGTCTCGAATCGTGGCGCTGGTCTGCCCCAACTGCGGCCCCGCGCGCGTGGGATACAAGGCTCGAAGGCGACATCAGGGTGCGCATCTGCAAGAAGTGCGGGCAGACGATGCCGACGAAGAAGTAAGAAGTGCAGTGAAGAGCTGAACGAGCTGAAGAAGTGACTCGTTCACCGAGGAAGCAAGAGCGGCACGGAATGAGCGGCGAAGCTACGCCTGTACGGCAAGCACTTCCGCATCGGTAAACGGCCAGCATGGGCCACTCCGGGAGCCGGAAGAAAGAGAGCAAAGCAACATGGCGGCAAGGCTGAAAGAGAAGTATCACAAGGAGATCAAGCAGGCTCTGCAAAAGGAGCTGGGGCTTGAGAATCCGATGGCGGTGCCCGGAGCTGGAGAAGATCGTCGTCAACATGGGTCTGGGCGAGGCCACGCAGAACACCAAGCTGCTGGACCCGCTGGTGGCCGACCTGACGGCGATTGTCGGGCAGAAGCCGGTGACCACCAAGGCGAAGAAGTCGATTGCGGCCTTCAAGGTGCGGGCGGGCATGTCGATCGGCGCCATGGTCACGCTGCGCAACGAGAAGGCCTACGAGTTTCTGGACCGGCTGATCTCGACGGCGCTGCCGCGGGTGCGCGACTTCCGCGGCGTTTCGACGAAGAGTTTTGACGGGCGCGGCAACTACACGCTCGGCCTGCGCGACCAGCTGATCTTCCCGGAGATCGATTACTCCAAGGTGGAGAAGCTGAAGGGCATGAACATCACCATCGTGACCACGGCCAAGGACGACAACCAGGCGCGGGCGCTGCTGAGGCACTTCGGAATGCCGTTCCGGCAGGGCTAGCAGCGCTGAGCTCAGCGCTGCAGGGCGCGTATGAGCAGAAGGCGAGCGTAGCTGAAGCTGACTGTTAGAGGATTTATGGCAACCACTGCAAAAAGGGTGAAAGACGCGCGGAAGCCGAAGTTCAGCTGCCGCAAGCACAACCGGTGCCAGCTCTGCGGGCGGCCGCGCGGGTTTCTGCGCAAGTTCGGCGTCTGCCGCTTGTGTTTCCGCGCGCTGGCGCTCAAGGGCGAGATTCCCGGCGTCGTGAAGTCGAGCTGGTAGCAAGACAGTGATCAGTGTTCAGTGATCAGTGATCAGTTGATTCGTGCGAATGACCGGCAGCTGAGTGAAACTCGAAGCGCTTTGACTGATCACTGATAACTGACAACTGACAACTGTTGTAGACATTCCCGCTGGTTTCCGCAGCAGGCGGACGAACGGGGAATGAAGGAGAAGGAATGAGTCTGACCGACCCAGTAGCCGATTTTCTGGCGCGGATCCGGAATGCGATCCGGGCGCGTCACCAGAAGCTGGATGTTCCGGCTTCCAAGCTGAAGACCGAGATTGCCCGCATCCTCAAGGAGGAGGGCTACATCTCGAACTACAAGACCCAGGAAGAGGAAGGCAAGCTGGTGCTCCGCGTGTACCTGAAGTACGGCGGCACGGAAGCGGCCATCCGCGATCTGGCGCGCATCTCGCGTCCCGGCTGCCGCGTCTACATCGGCCGCGACGAGATCAAGCGCGTCCAGGGCGGCCTGGGCATCTCGATCATGACCACGCCCAAGGGCGTGATGACCGGCCGTCAGGCGCGCCGCGAAGGCGTGGGCGGCGAATTGCTGTGCGAAGTGTGGTAACGGCAGTGTCAGCGATCAGTTGTCAGTTCTCAGTTGACAGCTCGAGAACTGATCGCTGAAAGCTGAAAACTGTTTACCGGCTGCAGTGGAACGAGGGCTGAAGCTGAAACTGATCACTGAAACTGATCGCTGACAACTGCTTTTCGGGACTCGCAAGCCAGATGAAGGATTGATTCGATGTCGCGTATTGGAAAGAAGCTGATCCCGCTGCCCGCGGGCGTCAAGTACAAGGTTGAGGGCAACACGGTTCTGGTCGAGGGGCCCAAGGGCAAGGTCTCGGCGCTGATTGCGCCAGGGCATCACGCTGGAAACCAAGGACGGCGTGCTGCACGTCAATCGCGAGAACGACAAGCAGGCCGCGATGCACGGGCTGACGCGCGCGCTGGTCTCCAACGCGGTTCAGGGCGTGACCAAGGGCTGGAAGAAGGAACTGGACATCGTGGGCATCGGCTATCGCGCCGAGCTGAAGGGCAAGGGCACGGTGGTCTTCACGCTGGGCTACTCGCATCCGATCGAGGTTCCGCTGCCCACGGGCATCGAAGTGGCCATCGATCCCAAGCAGACTCACCTGACCATCACCGGCATCGACCGGCAGAAGGTGGGCCAGGTGGCGGCCGACATGCGTTCGCTGCGCAAGCCCGACCCGTACAAGAACAAGGGCGTGCGCTACTCGCGACGAGAAGCTGAAGAAGAAGGCCGGCAAGACGGGCGCGAAGTAAAGCAGTGATCAGTTGATCAGTTGATCAGTAATCCGGTTGTTGCTACTGAGCAACTGATAACTGAAAACTGAGAACTGAAATACAACCGAACGGGGCCGCAGGGCGGCTCCGCTGATAGGAACGAGAGACCATGATTACGCAGACCAAGAGAAACGCAATCCGCCAGCGCATTCACGCAGCGCATCCGCCGCAAGCTGGCCGGCACCGCGGAGCGGCCGCGGCTGAACGTTTACCGCTCGCTGAACCACATCTACGCGCAGGTGATCGACGACCAGAAGGGCGAGACGCTGGTTTCGGCCTCGTCGCATGCTGAAGCTGAAGACCGGCGGCAACGTGGCGGCGGCCAAGGAGATCGGCAAGGCGGTGGCCGAGCTGGCCGTCGAGAAAGGGCATCAAGAAGGTGGTCTTCGATCGCGGCGGCTACCTCTATCACGGGCGCATCAAGGCGCTGGCCGACGCGGCCCGCGAGGCAGGCCTGGAGTTTTAAAGGCAGCTATCAGCTGTCTAGCTGACTAGTGGTCAGTTTGCTCGTGCGGATTGAGAGACTGACGTGAGACAGAGCTAGAGACTAGAAGCTAGTCAGCTGAGCAGCTCGAAAAGAGACGAGAGAGCAATGACGATCTTGAAGAAGAAACTCGATGCCAACCAGTACAACCTGAAGGATCAGGTGGTGGCCATCAATCGCGTGACCAAGGTGGTCAAGGGCGGCAAGAATATGTCGTTTGCCGCGCTGGTGGTGGTGGGCGACGCCGCCGCGGGCGTGGTGGGCCACGGTTCGGGCAAGGCCAAGGAAGTTCCCCAGGCGATTCGCAAGGGGATCGAAGCGGCCAAGAAGAACCTGGTCCGGGTCAACCTGACCGAGACCTCGATTCCGCATCTGGTTCTGGGCCGTTACGGCGCCGGGCAGGTGCTGCTGAAGCCGGCTCCCGAAGGCACCGGCGTGATTGCCGGCGGCGCGGTGCGCGCGGTGATGACCTCGGTCGGGGTGCAGAACGTGCTCACCAAGAGCCTGGGTTCGCCCAACCCGCACAACGTCATCAAGGCCACCTTCGACGCGCTGGTGCAGTTGCGCGACCGGGCCGAAGTGGCCAACATGCGCGGCAAGTCGGTGGAGGAGCTGTAAGCCATGGCGGAGACCAAGATGATTCGCATTCAGTACTACCGCTCGAAGAACTCCACGCCCACCAAGCACAGGCTGGTGGTCAAGGGGCTGGGCTTTACGCGGCTCAACCAGATCGTCGAGCGCGTGGACACGGAATCCATCCGCGGCATGGTCAAGGCCATTCCGCACCTGGTCCGGATTCTGGAAAACTAGATCCGAGTTGTCAGTTTTCAGCTATCAGCTATCAGTTGCATCCCACTACGGGTCTGGCTGACAAGCTGATCAGCTGATAGCTGAGCAGCTGCTTTATAACGCGAGTCGGCAGGGATCAACCCTGCCGGCGCTACAGCGAGGAAAACATGGCAACGAGAAATCTATCGAATTTACGCGCGCCCCGGAAGGCCAACACCGGGCGCAAGCGTGTCGGCCGCGGTATGGGTTCCGGCATGGGCAAGACCTCAACCCGCGGCCACAAGGGCCAGGGTTCGCGCACCGGCACCAGCCTGATGCGCGGCTTTGAGGGCGGCCAGATGCCGCTGCATCGCCGTTTGCCCAAGCGCGGCTTTACCAACATCTTCCGCACCGAGTACACGGTGGTGAATCTGGACCGGCTGGTCGAGCACCTTGAGGGGCTTGCCACTTACCGAGATCACCCTGGACGACTACAAGAAGCTCGGCCTGGCTTCGAGCAAGAAGGCGCTGATCAAGATTCTCGGCTCCGGCGAGCTGACCTCGGCGCTCACCATTCACGCGCACAAGTTTTCCAAGTCGGCCGTCGAGAAGATCGAAAAGGCCGGCGGCAAGGCCGTGGTTCTGGGCGGCGATGCTCCGGTGGCAGCGAAGGGGAAATTGATTTCCAAGGCGTCAAGATAAGGAACATGTTCACCCAGCAGAGCGGATAAGACACACGGCGCCCTGCGCAGGTAAGATGGTCAGTGGCAAAGATTAAGATTCAAGCGGCGGAAAACGCCCTGAAGCGGATAACCAACAATGGCTGAAATGTTTGAGAAGTTCGCTCAATATCTTCCGGATTCCCGACCTGCGCAAGCGGGTGCTGTTCATGCTCGGCATTCTGGCCGTCTACCGGCTGGGCGCATGGATTCCCACGCCTGGCGTTGACACCAAGCAGCTGGAGCGGATGTTCGATCAGCAGGGCGGTTCCGCTCTGGGCCTGATGAACCTGTTTGGCGGCGGCAACCTGCGCCGCATGACGATCTTCGCCCTGGGCATCATGCCCTACATCACGGCCTCGATCATCTTCCAGTTGCTCACCGTGGTCTATGAGCCGCTGGCGCGCATCCAGAAGGAAGGCGAGCTGGGGCGGCGCAAGATCACGCAGTGGACCCGCTATATGACCGTGATTCTGGCCGCGCTTGCAGTCGATCGGCATCGCGTTCATGCTGCACCAGCGGCGGCATGGTGCTGAATCCGGGCATCGGCTTCATCCTGATGACGGTGCTGACGCTGACCACCGGCACGGCCTTCATCATGTGGCTGGGCGAGCAGATTACCGATCGCGGCATCGGCAACGGCATGAGCCTGCTGATCTTCACCGGCATCATCGCCGGCCTGCCGCGCGGCGTGGTCGAGCTGTACCAGAAGGTGCAGACCAACCAGTGGGGCTCGTTCACCATCGTCGCGATGCTTCTGCTGGTCGTGGGCATGGTGGCTGTGGTGGCCTTCATCGTCTTTGTCGAGCGCAGCGAGCGGCGCATCCCCATCCAGAGCGCGCGGCGCATCGTCGGCCGGCGCATGATGGGCGGCCAATCCAGCCATTTGCCCCTCAAGGTCAACTCCGGCGGCGTCATGCCGGTCATCTTTGCCAGCTTCCATCCTCTCGGCGCCGATGCTGCTCCGGCCAGACGGAGTTTGTGCAGAACAGCCGCTTCCTGCAGCCCATCTTCGAGGCGCTCACGCCCGGCTATCCGTGGTATGAGCTGCTCTACATGTTGGCCATCATCTTCTTCGCCTACTTCTATATCTCGATCGTGATGAAGCCGGACGACATTGCCGACAACTTCCGCAAGTCGGGCTCGTTCATTCCCGGAATCCGCCCCGGCAAGCGCACCTCGGACTTCATCAACGACATCCTGACCCGCATCACGCTGGTTGGCGCCCTCTACCTGATCATCATTTCGCTGGTGCCCACCTTCCTGATCTCGGGCATCCGTTTCGACAAGCTTTGGCTCATCGGCCGGTTCTTTGAGAGCCTGCCGGCCTGGACCACGCACGGTTTGGGGGTCAACTTCTACTTTGGCGGCACCTCGCTGCTGATCGTGGTGGGTGTGGCCATGGATACCGTCAACCAGATCGAATCGCAGCTGATCATGCGCCACTATGACGGCTTTTCCCCGCGCTCCGGTCGCATTCGCGGAAGGAAAACCTGGTAATGTCTTCATCTGATTCCACAGTCGATTCAGGGCCGGGAAGAGGGTCGCAAGACCACTCCCGGCCCCATTCTTTTGTTGGGCGCGCCGGGCGTGGGCAAGGGAACTCAGGCCAAGGAACTGGTCAAGGTCTGGGGAATTCCGCAGATCTCCACCGGCGACCTGCTGCGCGGCAATGTGGCGCAGGGCACCGAGTTGGGCAAGACCGCCAAGGAGATCATGGGCCGCGGCGAGCTGGTTCCCGATTCGCTGGTCAACGAGATGGTCGCGGTGCGCCTGCAGCAGCCCGACACCGCCAACGGCTACATCCTGGACGGTTTTCCGCGCACCCTGGCGCAGGCGGAGTGGCTGGATGGCCGCCTGGCCGCGCTGGGCGGCGGGCTGCCGGTGGTTGCCGTCAGCATCCAAGGTGGACTATAATCAGTTATTGCGCCGTATTACCGGGCGCAGGAATTGTCCTGTCTGCCAGAGCATCTATAACATCTACGGCAAGCCTCCCGCGAAGGAAGGCTTTTGCGACGTGGACGGTGCCGCGCTGGTCCAGCGAGCCGACGACACGGAGAAGGTCTTCGAGGAGCGCATGCGCGCCTACGAGGCCTTGACCGCGCCGGTGGTCGAGCACTACCGGGCCTTGGGCCGTTTTGCGGAAGTGGATGGAGACCGGCCGATCGCGGAGATCGCGGCCGGAATTGTTGCCGCCGTCGAGCGGTTGCGAAGTAGCGACAGGCTGGGACAGGTGACAGTCGTGCAGGCGGCAACTGCCACTGAACTGACACTGAACTGAAAGCTGGTTAGTGGCAGTAGTACTGAAGTCGTCCCAGGAGATCGAGAAGATGCGCCGTGCGGGCCAGGTGGTCCGCGAGGTGCTCGAGTTGGTGCGCGGCCTGGTCAAGCCGGGCGCCACGACACTCGATCTGGAGAAGGCGGCGGAAGCGCGCATCAAAGAGTTGGGCGCCAAGCCGGCCTTCAAGGGCTACCACGGTTTTCCTTGCGTGCTGTGCACCTCGGTCAACAGCGAGGTGGTGCATGGCATTCCGTCGGCCAAGCGGGTCCTCAAGGAAGGGGAGATCGTTTCGGTCGACTTCGGGGCGTTCGTGGACGGCTACTGCGGCGATGCGGCCATTACCGTGCCGGTGGGCGAGAAGATTGACGCCGAGACGGCGCGGCTGCTGAAGGTGACCGAAGCCTCGCTGCACGCGGCGATTGCGGCGGTCAAGCCGGGGGCGACCCTGGGCGATGTGGGCGCCGCGGTGCAGAAGGTGGTCGAAGCCGAGGGGTTTTCGGTGGTGCGGGATTTTGTGGGCCACGGCATCGGCGTCCACATGCACGAAGATCCGCAGGTGCCGAACTTTGGCGAAGCCGGGCCGGGGCATGAAGCTGCGCGCCGGCATGGTGATCGCCATCGAGCCGATGGTGAATGCCGGCAAGCCGGATGTCGTGGTGCTGGGCGACGGCTGGACGGCGGTCACCGCGGATGGAAGCATGAGCGCTCATTTTGAGCACACGGTGGCGGTGACCGCTACCGGAGCGAGAATCTTAACCGAGTAGCACGCTCGGGATAACAGGCCGGTAGGCGCAGCAGCGCGCCGGCGGAAGCGGGATGCGGTTTGTCGAAGGAAGACGCGATTGAGGTAATGGCGGTGGTCACCGAGACGCTGCCCAATGCCATGTTCAAGGTCAAGCTCGAGAACAATCACGAGGTGCTGACCCATGTCTCGGGAAGGATGCGCAAGAACTTCATCCGCATTCTGCCCGGCGACCGCGTGGCCGTGGAGCTGAGTCCCTACGACCTGAATCGCGGGCGGATCGTTTACCGCTACAAGTAAGCTTTAGCTTTAGCTTTAGCTATTAGCTTGTTCGTGGGAAGTTGAAGCGCAGTGCAAGAAGAGCTAGAAGCTAGAAGCTAGCTAGAGCTTCAGGAAGGGCAGCAACAAATGAAAGTCCGTGCATCGGTAAAGAAGATTTGCGTCAAGTGCAAGGTCATCACCCGCCGCGGGGTGGTCAGGGTGATCTGCGAGAACGCAAAGCACAAGCAGCGCCAGGGCTAGTTCGAGCCTGGCAAACGCGGAAGCTCCACGACAGGGATCAGGCAGTCAGTGACAGTCAAGGCTAGTGACGAACGCTTAACTGACCACTGATCACTGACCACTGACCACTGAAAAGAGGCTAGTTAGCTTGAGTCAAGGCTTGCGATGAACCTCTGGAGGCGAACCGCTATAACCCGTGCGAACCGGCTGAGGCCGGGGGCACACAACCTGAAGTCAGCAAAGGAATTCACAATGGCACGTATTGCTGGCGTCGATCTGCCCCGCAACAAGCAGGCACGCATCGCGCTCACATACATCTTCGGCATCGGGAATCCCCGCGCGCTCAAGATTCTGGAGAAGGCGAATGTTGATCGCCTTCAAGAAGATCCAGGATCTGGGCGAGGACGAGGTCAACCGCATCCGCCAGGTGATCGAGGACGAAGGAAACGTCGAGGGCGACCTGCGCAAGGACGTCCAGATGCACATCAAGCGCCTGATCGACATTCAGAGCTATCGCGGCACGCGTCACCGGCGGGGTTTGCCGGTGCACGGCCAGCGCACCCACACCAACGCCCGCACCCGCAAGGGCCCGCGCAAGGGCACAATTGCCGGCAAGAAGAAAGCGACGGGTAAAACCTAATGGCGAAAGCAGAGCAGAAGGCCGGCAAGCCGGCAGCCGGCAAGGCCGGCAAGAACAAGAAGTTCAAGAAGCGCGAGCGCAAGAATGTGCCGTTTGGCATTGCGTACGTGCAGGCCACGTTCAACAACACCATCGTCACCATCACCGACCAGGTGGGCAACACGCTGAGCTGGAAGAGTTCGGGTTCGCTGGGCTTCCGCGGCTCGCGCAAGGGCACGCCCTTCGCGGCGCAGCAGGCGGCCTCGAACGCCGCCAGCATGGCCCGCGATCACGGCCTGCGCGCGGTCGATGTGCGCGTCTCCGGTCCGGGTTCGGGCCGCGAGTCGGCCATCCGCGCCCTGGCTGCCGCCGGCATCGAGGTGCGCACCATCCGCGACGTGACGCCGGTGCCGCACAACGGCTGCCGTCCGCCGAAGCGGCGCAGAGTGTAAGAAGCAGCTGTCAGCTATCAGCTGTACAGTGAAGTCAAGTGCATCAGCCTTCCGAGAGCGACTGACTGACAGCTGATAGCTGACAGCTGAAAACTAACACGGGCCGGGAGGAAATCTCCTCCGGAGACGTAAACCGGCCGTCATCCGAAGTCAGGAGAAGAAATGGCACGTTATACCGGAGCAGTCTGCCGCCTTTGCCGTCGCGAGGCGACCAAACTTTTTTTGAAGGGCGCCAAGTGCACCTCTGACCGTTGCCCGCTGGAGAAGCGCAACTTTCCTCCCGGCCAGCACGGCAAGGACCGCAAGGCCAAGATCGTCGGCTACGGCCTGCAACTGCACGAAAAGCAGAAGGCCAAGCGCATGTACTTCACCCTGGAAAGCCAGTTCCGCGAGTACTATGAGAAGGCCAACCGCGCCACCGGCGTCACCGGCGAACTGCTGATTCAGCAGTTGGAGCGCCGCCTGGACAACGTGGCCTTCCGGCTGGGCTTTGCCATCTCGCGCCGCCAGGCCCGCCAGGTTGTGCGCCACGGCCACGTCGAGGTCAACGGCCGCAAGGTCAACATTCCTTCTTACCAGGTGAACGCGGGCGACGAGATCAAGATCCGCGAAGCCGCCAAGAAGCTGGTCATCGTCGAGCAGGGCGCGCAGTACGCCGCGCAGAACCCCGTGCCCGGCGTGGCTGGAAGCCAACTTCGAGAACCTCTCCGGCCGCGTGCTCCATCTGCCCAAGCGCCAGGACGTGAACCTGCCCATCAACGAGCAGCTCATCGTCGAACTGTACTCCAAGTAACAGTGAACAGTGTCAGAGATCAGTGGTCAGTGGTCAGTTAAAAGCCGCGAGTACCGGCTACTTGAACTGATCACTGATCACTGATCACTGACCACTGACATTTCAACCGAAGGAGAACTTGCGCGGCCGCCGCAAAATGCATCGCGACGTACATGCCGCGCGGGAAAAGAGACACAGATATGCTTTGGAGAGGATTTCAAAAACCGAAGCGTCTGGCAGTCGATGCCGAGACGCTCACCGACACATTCGGCAAGTTCAGCGCCCAGCCCTTTGAGCGCGGCTTTGGCACCACCATCGGCAACGCACTTGCGCCGCACCCTGCTCAGCTCCATCGAAGGCGCCGCGGTCACCGCGATTCGCATCGAGGGCGTGCTGCACGAGTTCCAGTCCATCACCGGCGTGGTCGAGGACGCGACCGACATCATCCTGAACCTCAAGCAGGTTCCCTTCAAGCTCGCGGGCGAGGGCCCCAAGGCGCTGTATCTGCGCGCCGACCAGCCCGGCGTGGTCACCTCCGGCATGATTGAAGCCGACGGCGACGTCGAGATTCTGGACAAGAACATCTATATCGCCACGCTCTCCGAAGGCGGCAAGCTGGACATGGAGATGCGCCTCAAGCGCGGGCGCGGCTATATCTCCGCCGACAAGAACTTCGACGCCGACCTGGGCATTGGCTTCATTCCCGTGGATTCGGTCCACTCGCCCGTGCGCCGCGTCAACTACGTGGTGGAAGCCGCCCGTCTGGGCCAGATCACCGACTACGACAAGCTGACGCCTGGAAGTGTGGACCAACGGGGCCGTGCTGCCCGCCGACGCCGTCGGCCTGGCCGCCAAGCTGCTCAAGGACCACATGAACATCTTCATCAACTTCGAGGAGGAGATCGAGGCCGAGGCGCGCGGCGAAGAAGGCCGCATCCTGCTGCGCAACGACAACCTCAACCGCTCGGTCGAAGAGCTGGAGCTGTCGGTCCGCAGCTACAACTGCCTCAAGAACGCCAACATCCAGTCCATCGGCGAGCTGGTGCAGAAGACCGAAGCCGAGATGCTCAAGACCAAGAACTTCGGCCGCAAGAGCCTGAACGAGATCAAGGAAATCCTCGCCCAGATGGGCCTCTCGCTGGGCATGAAGATCGACGAGCAACGGCAACGCCGTTCCCGGACCGACCAGCATTCCGCCCGCCGCCGCGCTGGCCGCCAGCTATGGCCACTACGACGACGAGGACGAGCCGCTGGATTCCGTGGACCTGCAGTTGCCCACCGAGACCGAGAACTTTTAAGAACAGGGATCTAGGCGTCAGCTACCAGGGACTAACAAGCCGATTACGCGCTGTTATCTGCAATCTGCTAGCTGACCCTGAAGCTCCACTCAGTCACCTAGAATCGAAAGAGAGTTTCATCATGCGCCATCGCAATGCAGGATTCAAGCTCGGACGCAATACCAGCCATCGTCGCGCGCTGTTGCGCAACCTGGCCACGTCCGTCATCATCGAAGACCGCGTGGAGACCACCGTGGCCAAGGCCAAGGCCGTCCGTCCGCTGGTGGAAAAGATGATCACCCTGGGCAAGAAGGGCGATCTGCACTCGCGCCGTCAGGCCCTCAGCTTTCTCATGACCGACAAGTCCGTCGACGCGGCTCTTCGAAACCGTGGCTCCGCGCTACGGCGATCGCCAGGGCGGCTATCTGCGCATCGTCCGCACCGGCTTCCAGAAGGGCGACGGCGCCGAAAAGGCCTTCATCGAACTGCTCGGCGCCGAAAAGCAGCTCGACGCCAAGCGCCAGAAGCGCGACGACATCAAGGCCAAGAAGCGCGCCGAGCTGGAAAAGCAGTTGGAAGAGTCCAAGAAGGAAGAACTCAAGGAACTCAAAGAAAAGGAAGAAGCCGCATAGGAACAATTTCTCTCTTGCGGTTTTGTGCCCTTATAACATCGGAGCGTGGAGTGAACTTTATCCTGCGCTCTAGTTCTTTGCGCCGTGAATTGCGCGCCTGTCTCTGATTGAGTCTTTATAGAAGTTACAACCGGCGATCAGTGCTTGATATCGAAGGGAAATCTACCAATTGGGCTGTCCCGGTTTTGGGTTAGCAAGCGTAAGCGGATGGGTCTTCATTGGTTTTGGGACTGGCACCGGCGTAATCGGATCCATAGTAAGAACGCCGTTGCGGACGCGTGGAGTGATGCTGGCCCAGGAGGCTCCGCCATCGATGGTGGAGGACAGGATGCCGGAGCAGTTCATCCAACCTTCGTCTGCCGTGAGAAAGCTGAGTTCGCAACCGTTGAAGCCATCGTGACCGTTTTTATTGGCTGTGGCAATTCTCTTCTCATTTGGGTGGATTTTCACCAGAGTTGTTTGAGATCCATCGGGAGCGAAAGAGAATAGCCAGGTGGAACCTACAAGAGCGGAGGGTGAGCTTCTCTCCGCCGTACTTGGATCTAGGTTAGTCAGTACCCTATCTACCCTCCAAGTGCGTCCGCCATCTGTGGTAGCGAAAAGCGCCTCGGCAGATTTTTCATCACCGTTTGTATAGGTTACTTGCTCATAGCCATTGAGGCTGTCTGTAAATACCGGGATACCGTAGACTGGATAAGCTTCAGGGTCAATCTCTTTAGGATTCGGAAGAGATACTTCCTGGACGGTGTTTGCTGAATCATGTGTTACATACAATAGATCATCAGGGCCTCCGGCGAACCAGACATCCTTGTCGTTAAGGGCAACAATTTCAATGCTAACTTTAGGGTCACCCTTTGCCCTCTTCCAGGTTTGACCTCCATCGGATGTGACAAACAATGCACCCGGCTGGACTGCCGTATTGCCTGTTAAGGCGAGGTCAAACCAGCCATGTAGTCTATCTGAAAAAGCGATTGCACCGCTGCCTCCAGAATCACGAACGGTATCCGCTCTGGGAAGCTTCCCTGTAGTCCATGTAGCGCCACCGTCTGTAGTCGATGACAGAAGTGCATCTGAGCCTACGGCAGTTCCATAGGGAGTTGTGTCATTTGTATCGACAGAAGAGACAATCCAACCAATATTCGCGTCAAGAAAAAAAACGCCGGAAAACTTGTCGTCATGAGGATCTCCAAGATTTGGAACGAGCGGAGAGATGCCTTCCCGTGCGCGCCGTTGTCCGAGGTCATGAGCAGTTGACTGCCGGTTGAGACCCATCCGGTTCCGGAGGAGAGCAGCTTGAAGTCCCTGACCGGAAGCGCCACAACCGGCATCTTGGCGATCTGTGCGGAGTTGGGTTGCGAGGTCGAAGGCGTGGAGGCAGGTTGAGGGGTGACGGCTTGCGCTCCCGCATGGAGGGCGAAAAGCGCGAAAAACGCAGTAACAATGCAAAAATACCGGGGGAGTTTCATGCAGATTACCTTTCGGCGGCAATTGTAGGCAGCCGAAAGGATACAGTCAAGCAAAATTCTGAAAAATAAGGTTTTACACGATCCGTACTAACCGCTTGGGCCTCAAGAGGCGCAGATAGATATAAACAATCAACTGCAACGTAAGTGCCCCCGTGCAATCCAGCAGCACATCCCAGGGCGTGCCGGTGCGGTTGGGCAGATAAGCTCTGATGCAACTCATCGCAAACTGGCAACCAGGGCGGTTCCCAGCAGCGCAAGAAAGGCGTCCTCGAGAAAGTGGGAATGGGGCAGCGTCATCCACCAGGCGCGCAGCCACGCCAGGCCGATCAACCCATAGCCGAGAAAGTGCCCGCACTTGCGGATGAGGTGATGAATGATCTCCCAGCGGGCGTTCGCGACGTGGCCGAAGATGGCCTCGAAGAATCAGCGCAGCGGGCCGCTGGTGTGGTCGGCGCCGAACCACTCCGTGGATTCCAGCACGATGACGCCGATGCCGATCGACCACCGGCAGCCAGGCGCTGATCCAGTATTTGAGCGCCGCGCCGGCTACTCGACATGATAGTTGGGCGCCTCTCGGGTGATGATCACGTCGTGCACGTGGCTCTCGCGCAGGCCGGCGCCGGAGATGCGCACAAACTGCGCCTTCTCCTGCAGTTCCGCGATGGTGCCGCAGCCCAGGTAGCCCATGCCGGAGCGCAGGCCGCCGACCAGCTGGAAGACCATCGACTCCAGCGGCCCGCGATAGGGCACGCGCCCCTCGATGCCTTCGGGAACAAACTTGGCCAGGCGGTTCTGGCTGGCGCGCTCGCGCTGCACCACGCCCTCGCTGCCCAACTCGGCGCTGGCCAGGTCGGCGGTGCTCTGGAAGTAGCGCTCGCCCGAGCCCTGGCTCATGGCGGTCAGCGAACCCATGCCGCGATAGCTCTTGAAGCTGCGCCCCTGGTAGAGAATGGTCTCGCCGGGGCTCTCGTCCACGCCGGCAAAGAGCGAGCCGATCATGACCGAGCTGGCGCCGGCGGCAATGGCCTTGGTGATTTCGCCGGAGTACTTGATGCCGCCATCGGCAATCACCGGAATGCCGTGCTCGCGCGCGGCGCGCGCGGCCTCGGCGATGGCCGTGATCTGCGGCATTCCCGCGCCGGTGACCATGCGCGTGGTGCAGATGGAGCCCGGCCCGATGCCCACTTTGATCGCGTCGGCGCCGGCGTCGATCAGCGCCAGCGCGCCCTCGTAGGTGGCCACGTTGCCGGCCAGCAGGCCCACATGCGGAAACGCTTTCTTCACCTCGCGCACCGCCTCCAGCACCCGCGACGAGTGCCCGTGCGCCGAGTCGATGGCCAGCACGTCCACGCGCGCCCGCACCAGCTCCGCCGCGCGCTCCAGAAAATCTCCCGTCGCCCCGATGGCGCCGCCCACCCGCAGCCGGCCCTGTTCGTCCTTGCTGGCGCTGGGGTACTTCAGCTTCTTCTGAATGTCCTTGACCGTGATCAGGCCCTTGAGGTTGTACTGATCGTCCACCACCAGCAGCTTTTCCACGCGATGCTTGTGCAGAATCTGCTCGGCCTCTTCGAGCGTGGTGCCCACCGGAACCGTAATCAGATTCTCCTTGGTCATCACGTCGCCGACCGGCATATCGGTGCGCGTCTCAAAGCGCAGATCGCGGTTGGTCAGAATGCCCACCAGCCGTTTTCCCTGCGTGACCGGCACGCCGGAGATCTTGTAGCGCCGCATCACTTCGAGAGCGTCGCCGATCATCTGGTCCGGCCCGATGGTCACCGGGTCCACGATCATGCCGCTCTCCGACCGCTTCACCTTGTCGATCTCGCCGGCCTGGTCGGCGATGGTCAGATTGCGATGCACAATGCCGATGCCGCCCTGCTGCGCCATAGCGATGGCCATGCGCGACTCGGTCACCGTGTCCATGGCCGAGGAAAGAAGCGGCGTATTCAGCACAATCTCGCGGGTCAGCAGAGTCTGCGTACTCACCTGCACAGGCACCACCTCGCTGTAGGCTGGCACCAGCAAAACGTCATCAAACGTAAGGGCTTCGGTCAAGTTTTTGGTTAGCATCCTGCTCCGAACGCCTGGCGAACCAGGGATTCCAATCCCCGGAGCGGCAGGCGCTTCACTCCATTGTAACGGAGAAGGCGTGGAAGCCCCCGCTGAGCCGCCGTTCCCGGCGCAAGTGTCTGCCCGGGTGATTTTCAACTTTTTCTGACACGTTTTGCTCTCTTTCTTCACTATCGAAATTGAGAAGCATTTAGGAGCCAGACCATCGGAGATCGGGATCTCCTGGCTCAAGAGCCAGAATCCAGGTTTTCTCATTCTCGTGACACATCTTCCTCTCGCTTCTCGCACTCTCTGATGAGAGGCATTTTGGAATCAAAACGCTGCCGAGCGGGGGAATCAAAATTTCTTTATCTACTTGAACAGGATTTTATTGGAAGGAAAGCGCAATGCAGATAATGATGAGCCAGATAGACCTTGCAATTCTGTTGCCGGCCTTTGCGGCTGCGTGGAATCTGGTTGGCGGACAAACAATGCTCGCCACCCAGAAGGATTCTGGACGCGTCTATCTCAGTCCGGATGGCCTCTTTGCCGTTGAAGCGCCTTACGGCTGGGAGTTGCGCAAGCAGGAAGGCTCAAATGAAGTCACGTTCATGAACGGAGAGGTCAGCGTAAGCGTGGCGGCTACCGAGACCGAAGCCGGCGACACGGTTGACCAATTTCTCGAAGTCAACAAGTCGCTGGTGCGCCATATATGCCCCGCCGCGGAAGTGTGGGCGGAGGGCAAGGCTATGGTTGCCGGCGCGTACGGCGCATATTTCACGATGTTCTGTCCGGGTCCGCGAACGCGCACTATCGTCCGGGTATCGGCCGCGCTCAGCCACAAGAGACTATTTATCTTCAAAATCGCTGCTCCGAGCGCGGAGTTATACGCTGTACAAGCCATTATCGACCGAATGGCGCATAGCTTCAGCGAGTGCGACGGATTGCCGCAGGGCGGGAAGCGGCGCCAGCGAGCCAATTGAACGGGAATCGATTGTTTGAACAAAGCCATGCCATGTTGTGCCGCATTCGCATTTTGTAATGGATGTTGAGCAGGCTCACCGTTTATGCAATTGCGCCGGCGTGTATTGCACGCTGACCCGCAATTCGTCCCCCCCGTCTGTTAAAGTGAGGAGTAGACCCCATGCTCGAAACCTCTCTGCAAGAGGGATTTGCGCAAACCATCGGGGCTCGATGACAACCCTCATGCCTCACGACCTGCCCAAAGCCTACGACCCTGCCGCCATTGAAGATCACTGGGCCGAATACTGGGTGCGCGAGAAGCTCTTCGCGCAGCCGACGCCCGATCCGGCAACCCCGCGCGATGCGAACCAAGGCCTGAACGGCCAGTCCTTTACTATCCTGCTGCCGCCGCCCAATGTGACCGGAAATCTGCACATGGGCCATATGTTTGAGCATACGGAGAGTGACATTCTGATTCGCTGGCGGCGCATGCGCGGCGATCAAGTTCTATGGGTTCCGGGTACGGACCACGCAGGCATCGCGACGCAGATGCTGGTGGAGCGTCAGATTGCGAGCGAGGGCGTTACGCGGCAACAGATGGGCCGCGAGGCCTTCGTAGAGCGGGTATGGCAATGGCGGCAGCACTATGGCGGCGCAATCCTCGGACAAATGAAGCGGCTGGGAGCGTCGGTCGATTGGTCGCGTGAATACTTCACGATGGACGAGAATTTATCGGTTGCAGTGCGCGAGGCTTTTGTCCGCTTACATGAGCAAGGTCTAATCTATCGCGGCGCTTACATTGTGAACTGGTGTCCACGCTGCCAAA
>CAWFZU010000269.1:0-5030 GCA_963820195.1 uncultured Acidobacteriaceae bacterium
GACCCGCGATTGCCGGGCGCTATGCAACCGGCTGGGCGCAATGGGCGCAGCGTTGGGCGGCCAGCGGAATATCGCTCAGACATTCAGGGCAGGTCTTCACAGACGACGGAGCCTCGGGGCGGGCTTCTGGAGCTTTGCAAGCAGCTTGTTCAAGGGCAAAACTATCCCGAAATAGACCACGCTGGCCACAATCAGAAATGAGATGGCGGCGTTCAGGAAGTTGCCGATCATGATTG
Source organism: uncultured Acidobacteriaceae bacterium (assembly GCA_963820195.1). Classification (GTDB taxonomy): domain Bacteria; phylum Acidobacteriota; class Terriglobia; order Terriglobales; family Acidobacteriaceae; genus Telmatobacter. The sequence continues at coordinate 237 of CAWFZU010000269.1, forward strand.
GGGTGCCATTCACCTTGAGCACCACGGAACTGAAATCCGGCTTGCCCACGATGGCGGCGATCAACTGGGTAAGGACGTCCTTCACCAGGGACGTGACGATGGCGTTGAAGGCCGCGCCCAGGATCACGGCGACGGCCAGGTCAACTACGTTTCCGCGCAGAACGAAATCACGAAATCCCTTGAGCATCTCTCTCTCCTGTCGTTGGGGTGCATGACAGCCTCGCTGCGTGAACCGGGAGCATGAGGCTGCGTTCTTCTTGTAGATACTACACGGCTGCGTACGATCTTTGATAGACAGAATAACCGCAGAGCAGATTAACCGCGCCCCGGCCGCAAACTATCCAGATGGCTTGTATCAACCGGGTCTGGGTCCTCGTAGGCGGGATAGACCGGCAGCCCAACTCGCAGCCCGCTCCACTCTTCGGCCACCACAATGCTGTTGTGAGGATTGCCCGGCTGGTAGCGCGCCGAGCAGGGAAAACCCGCCCGCACCTGGAGCGCATCCACCACGCCGCGCATATCGGTAATGTCCTGGGAAGACTCGTAGTCCACGCCGCCGATGCGATAGCTGTAAAGAAGCATGGTCAGGGTGCGACCGTCCTCGGCCTCGACCTCGCAGACATCCAGCAGCATTCCGTCCACCAGCCGGCCGGAGCGCGCCAAAAACAGGCGGCGTGCGCGCTCCAACTCTTCCGCCGTGGGGCGCTTGCGGAAGACCAGCCACAGACCCAGCGCCAGCAGCGCTGCGCCCAGGATCGAGGCAGCGCCAATCACCCATGCATTTGCGTAGAGGGTCATTCGAGGCGGGACTCTTCCCCATTGGTCCCAAACTAGAGGATACCGCAGAGGGGTTCAGAGGACGCCGCACGGGCTGTGTAATCGGCATCGATTGACGGCGCCGCAACCCCGGCTCGCGCGCTGCGATATACTCGTGACTGCATCTTGAAGCGGTTTTGGTCCGCCGGATGTATTGTTTTCAGAGGTTTGTTTATGGCTTTAAGTACGAATTCCATCACGGCACTGCATTCCCGAAATCGCAACAGGATTCGTTCCACCACCGTGATTTGTGTCCGCCGCAACGGCCAGGTGGTGATGGCCGCCGACGGGCAGGTCACGCTGGGCGATCACGTGCTGAAACATTCGGCCAAAAAGATTCGCCGCCTCTACCAGGACAAGATTCTGGCCGGATTCGCCGGTTCCACGGCCGACGCCTTCTCGCTCTTTGCCCGCTTCGAAACCAAGCTGGAGCAGTACGCCGGCAACCTGAACCGCGCCGCCGTCGAGCTGGCCAAGGACTGGCGCACCGACAAGATGCTGCGCAATCTGGAGGCCCTGCTGGTGGTGGCCGACAAGGGCCAGACCTTTCTGATCTCCGGCTCGGGCGACGTGATCGATCCCGACGAGCCGCTGGCCGCCATCGGCTCCGGCGGCAGCTACGCCACTGCCGCCGCCCGCGCGCTGATGGAAAACACCGACCTGGGCGCCCGCGAGATCGCCGAAAAAGCCATGAAGATCGCCGGCGAAATCTGCATCTACACCAACGACCACGTCACCATTGAGGAGTTGAAGGGCTAGCGGCTCGCATCCGCCTGTCCGACTGATCCATGGCCATTTATCTGCCCGCATCCGCCGAAGAACAGGAGTCTCTCGCTGGACGAGTTAACGCCGCGCGAGATTGTCACGGAACTCGACAAGCACGTCGTCGGTCAGAAAGACGCCAAGCGCGCCGTGGCCATCGCGTTGCGTAATCGCCAGCGCCGCCAGAAGCTGCCGCCCGACATCGCCGACGACATCATGCCCAAGAACATCATCATGATTGGGCCGACGGGCGTCGGCAAGACCGAGATCGCGCGCCGGCTGGCCAAGCTGACTGGATCACCCTTTCTCAAAGTCGAGGCATCCAAGTTTACCGAGGTTGGTTATGTCGGCCGCGATGTGGAGTCGATTATCCGCGACTTAGTTGAGATAGCCATCGACATGGTGCGCGAGGAGCGATTGGAAGAGGTGGAAGACCGCGCCGAGATGAACGCCGAGGAGCGCCTGCTCGATGTGCTACTGCCGCCTCCGCCGCCTGCGCCGCCCACGCAGGAGGGCCAGCTTACACTGCCCGAAATCGATAGTTATCAGCGCACTCGCGAGAAGCTGCGCCAGCAATTCCGTGAGGGTAAGTTAGATGAACGCATGGTCGAGTTAGACGTGCGAGAGCGCGGAATGCCGCAATTCGGCATTATCAGTAATCAGAACCTTGAGGATATGGAGATGAACCTCAAGGATATGCTGCCGAATATCTTCGGCGGAGGCTCGAAGAAGCGCAAGATGAAGGTCTCCGATGCCTTTGACTACTTGGTGGAAGAAGAAGAAGGCCGGCTGATCGACATGGATTCAGTCAACCGCGCGGCCACCGAGAGAGTAGAATCAAGTGGCATCGTCTTTCTCGATGAGATTGACAAGATTGCCGGCCGCGAGGGTGGCCACGGGCCTGATGTTTCGCGCGAGGGCGTGCAGCGCGACATTCTGCCCATCGTCGAGGGAACCACAGTAAACACGCGCTATGGCATGGTGCGCACCGACCACATTCTTTTCATCGCCGCCGGCGCATTTCACGTTTCCAAGCCCAGCGATCTTATCCCTGAGTTACAAGGCCGCTTTCCCATCCGCGTCGAGTTGAAGTCACTCACCGTCGATGACTTTCTGCGAATATTGACCGAGCCTAAGGCATCGCTGACCAAACAGTACTCGGCCTTGTTGGAGACCGAGGGTGTGAAGCTGGAATTTTCGCCGGAGGCCCTGCGCGAGATGGCGGAGTTTGCCTTCAAGGTCAATGAACAGACCGAAAACATCGGCGCACGTAGGCTGCATACGATCATGGAGCGGGTGCTGGAGGATGTTAGTTTTCTCGCGCCTGACGTAGCTCGCAAGGCGCCTGATGAGGCAGCAGCCGAGGCGCTGAAAGAAGCCATCAAGAGCGAGTCTACCACGCCATTACCCTACGAAGAGCGCACGACGCCTACCGGCGCCGAAAAAATCTTCCATATCGACGCGGAGTACGTGAAGCAGATGGTTGCATCCATCGTGAAGGATCAGGATCTCTCGCGCTACATTTTGTAATGCATCTTCAATGAAAGTGCAAGATCACGGGTGCCCCACCCTCGCCGCGTTCTTGTTTTTGCGGCTAGGGTGGGAGACACGCGCTTCCAGCTTGCACAGAGCCTTGAGCATCTCTCCTAATGCCGCCTTGCCAATCTCCTGCTCAAACTCTCTTTGCAGCTTGTCGAAAGCGCCTATCACCCGCACCGCGCACTTTTTCCCCAGCGGCTTCAATGTTAGCTGGTAGGCCCTCGCGTCCTCTGGGTCAATCTTTCTTTGCAATAATCCTTTAGTCTCAAGCGAGGAAATGCAATGACTGATATTTCCCCGCGTCGTTGCAAAGGTTTCCGCCAATTCGGATGGCTTCACAGTCCGCTCTGCTTCAAAAAACAAGGCCGCCAGAACCAGCCCTTCCAGGAAATTCAGATTGTCGGCTGCAAAGACCTGCGCGGCCATCGATTCAAAGCGGCGCGCTGCCCGGTTGACCGCGAACATGGGGCTTTCATTCAGGAATGCATCGATGCGCATCATCTCACCTTGATAGTACAACCTTCAACTATTTAGCACAAGATCAAATCATCCTTGCAAAACAGTTCATCAGCAGTCAGAATTGCAAAGATATTCCAAATATGCCCACCCCCAATTCGATGTGCATTGCTGGCTGCCTCATGCTGGCATCCTTTGCCCAAGCGGCTTCCCCACAAGCGGCTTCCCCAACGGCGGGTTCATCAGGACCCGCCGCGCTTCCTCATCCCACTGAGACCATGGTGGTTCTTGGTTCGCCCGTCCCTGTGCCTCTGGCCGAGTCTTCAGCTTCGGTCGTGGTGCTACCGGTCGAAGGAAAGACTCTCTCGCTGGAATCGCCGCAGGAGCTTCTCCGGCAGGACTCGTCGGTCTATCTCGAAGAGCGCGGCGCGGGCGGCGGGCAGGCTGACCTGGTCCTGCGCGGAGGAACGTTCGAGCAGGCGCTGGTGCTGTTGAATGGCTTCCGCATCAACGACAGCCAGACCGCGCATCACAATCTCGACCTGCCCATTCCGCTCGACGCGATGGATTCGATTGAGGTGCTGCACGGCGCGGGTTCCACGCTGCATGGCGCGGACGCGCTGAGCGGCGTGGCCGACTTTCTCACCGCCGCGCCCTCCGCAACTTCGCTGCGCCTGCGCGCCGGAGACGGCAGCTTTGGCGAGAACGAAGAGTCGCTGCTGGGCGCGCTGGCGCGCAAGCAGTGGAGCGGCCGGTTGACCGCGGAGCGCAACTTCTCCACCGGATTCATGGCCGACCGCGATTACCGCAACGAAGACGCATCTTCGGAGAGCTGGATCAGCTCGCGGCTCGGCATCTCCGATCTGCTCTTTGCCGCAAGCGACCGCTCCTTTGGCGCAAACCAGTTTTATGGACCTTATAACTCCTGGGAACGAACCAAAGGATGGTTTGCCTCCGGCCGACAGGAGTTAGGCAGCCGCACCGTGGCCGCCTTCGGTTATCGCCGCCACACGGACGAGTTCGTTTTGCTGCGCAACGATCCGTCGATTTACGAAAACAACCACATCGACGGCTCCTGGCAGGCTTCTCTGCGCCACACGCTTCCCGTCGCCAGCTTCATCCGTGCTTTTGTTCGGATTGGAGGCGGACGGCGACAGCATCCGCAGCAACAATCTCGGCCTTCATGCGCGCAATCGCGGCGCGGGTTATGTTGACCTGGAT
>CAWFZU010000270.1:0-7162 GCA_963820195.1 uncultured Acidobacteriaceae bacterium
TTGTTGTTCTATCGGCACAAAGTTATAGCGGAACATCAGCTCGACGGGCACGGTGCGCAGCAGCTCGTGCTGAATCTTGAAGTTCTTCAGGTCCACAAACTCGGCGTGGTAGCGCGCGGCGAGGAGTTCCGCCTGGGCGCGCTCTTCCTGAGAGCCGGGCAAAGGGCCAACGGGCATCGGAATCGGTACAGAATGTGTCGCGGCAGCCATGTTTTACTGACCTCCCGGCGTCTGTCCCAGCGAGAAGATGGGCAGGTAAAGCGAGATGAGAATGAAGACGACCACAACGCCCATCACGATGAGGATCGCCGGCTCAATCAGCGCCAGAGCCGCGGTGAGGGCCGTCGCCACGTCCTCCTCGAAAAACTCCGAGACGGAATTGAGCATCTGCGGCAGCGCGCCGGTCTGCTCGCCCACGGAGATCATCTCGGCGGCCAGATCGGGAAAGACCTTGGTCTGGATCAGCGCATCGGCCAGGCTCTTGCCCTTCGCGCACCGTGGTGATCGAGTTGATCACCGCCTTCGAGACGCGCCGCGAGGTGATCGAGCGGGCCGCGGTCTCCAGCGACGGCACCAGCGGCAATCCGCCGGTCAGCAGCGTCGAGAGCGTGCGCGCGAACAGCGCCACCTGGTACTTGAGCCAGATCTTGCCGAAGACGGGCAGCCCGATGCGGACGCCGTCAATGAAGTCGCGCCCCTGATCGGTGACGGAAAAGCGGTAGGCGCCGAAGGCCGTCGCCAACCAGGACGAGCAGAATCCAGAGCAATATAGTGGCGCAGAAACTTGCCAAAGGCCAGCAGGTCCATCGTCATCGCCGGCAGCTTCGAGCCCATCTGGTCATAGAGCTCGGCAAACTGCGGAATCACAAAGACGAACATGAAAAACATCAGACCGGAAACCAGCGTCAGCAGCACGCCGGGATAGATCAGCGAGGCCACCAGCTTCTTGCGGAAGGTGAGCGAGATGCGCTGGAAGCTGACGTAGCGTTCCAGCACCTCCTGCAGGTTGCCGCTGCGCTCGCCGGCCAGCAGCGTGGTGGTGTACATCACGGGAAAGCCGCTCTGCGCCTCGAAGGCCGCCGAAAGCGCGTCGCCGGTCTTCACCCGCGTGGCCACATCGTCCAACTGCGCGGCAAAATGCGCGTTCTTCTGGTTCTTGGCCAGCATCTGGATGGAGCCCAGAATCGGCAATCCGGCGCGAATCAGCGTCAGAAACTGCTGGTTGAAGATGAGAAAGGTCTCCAGCTTGACCTTGCCCCGCTTGAGGCCGCCAAAGCCGGAGCGGGCGCGGACGTAGAAGACGTGGTAGCCGGCATGGACAAAGCGGGCGCGCAGCTCCTCGGCCGTGGCCGCCGTCTGCACCTGCTCCTGCACGCGGCCGCGCTCGTCGGCCATCTTGATGACGAATTCCGCCATGCCTCTGCCCGCCGGGTCGAGATCGCTCCCGGCTCTTCCGGTGATTCTTCTCAGGATTCAGGTTACCAGTTCCCGCCCGCTCTGCTCGTAACGGATAGACGCGAAAGGCGGAAGCAGCGCTCAAACCGGAGTATTCAACGTTATCGCTACAAGCAGATAGTCATTGGCCCAAAAACAGCCCATCCCTGGTTGGCTGAAATTCGGGGACACAATCCACAATGCGAACCACATTCCTGCCTCTTCCATCATTGCCACGCGCGATTTGCAGGTGGTAGCCTCTACAATGACAATATGTGAGGGGGATCACATAAAACCAATGCAAGCCACCTACAACGGGCTGAAATTGCCGCAGGACGGCCAGCCGATCAAGTACGCTAACGGGCAGTTTGAGGTGCCCGACCATCCCATCATTCCCTACATCGAAGGCGACGGCACAGGGCGCGACATCTGGAAAGCCTCTGAGCGGGTCTTCGACGCCGCGGTCGAGAAGGCCTACGGCGGCCAGCGGGCGATTCGCTGGTTTGAGATCTTCGCCGGTGAAAAGGCCTTTCGCCAGTTCGGCGCCTGGCTGCCCGACGATACGGTGGCCGCGGCGCGCGATCTGCGCGTTTCCATCAAAGGACCGCTGACGACGCCGGTGGGCGGCGGCATTCGCTCGCTGAACGTGGCGCTGCGGCAACTGCTCGACCTCTACGCCTGCGTGCGGCCGGTGAAGTACTACCAGGGCGTGCCCAGCCCGGTGAAGCACCCGGAGCGGGTGGACATCATCATCTTCCGCGAGAACACCGAAGACGTCTACGCGGGCATCGAGTTCAAAGAAGGAAGCGCGGACGCGGCGCGGCTGATTGATTTTCTCAACGACGACCTCTTGTCCGAAACCAAGAAGAGAGTGCGCGCGGACTCCGGCGTGGGCATCAAGCCGATCTCGATCTTCGGCAGCAAGCGGCTGGTGCGGTATGCAATCCGCGCCGCTCTGGAGCAGGGGCGCAAGACCGTCACGCTGGTGCACAAGGGCAACATCCAGAAGTTCACCGAGGGGGCCTTCCGCGAGTGGGGCTATGAAGTGGCTACCGAGGAGTTCCGAGACCAGATTGTGACCGAGCGCGAGAGCTGGATTCTGGGCAACCAGGACGCCAACCCTAATCTGACTGTCGAAGAAAATGCCGCGATGATTGAGCCGGGGCTGGAGATGGCGAATCAGGTCTACCAGGATGCGGTCTTCGCGGAGGTCAAGGCCGTGCTTGAATCGATCGGCCAGACGCACGGCAACGGCGCGTGGAAGCAGAAGGTACTCGTCAACGACCGTATCGCCGACTCGATCTTCCAGCAGATCATCATCCGGCCGGAGGACTACAGCGTGCTGGCGACAACTAATTTGAATGGCGACTACATCTCCGACGCGGCGGCGGCGCAGGTGGGCGGACTGGGCATCGCGCCCGGCGCCAACATCGGCGACGGCTACGCGGTCTTCGAGGCCACGCACGGCACCGCGCCCAAGTACGCGGACAAGGACATGATCAATCCCGGCTCGGTGATTCTCTCCGGCGTGATGATGCTGGAGTTCATCGGCTGGAAGGAAGCGGCGCGGCTGATTGAGGCGTCGCTGGAAAAGACGATTCTTCAGAAGTTCGTGACATATGATTTTGAGCGGCAGACGGCTGGAGCCACCAAGGTAGGGACTAGCGAGTTTGCTTCACGCATCATCGGAAACCTATAGCTGACGGCTGAAAGCAGTAAGCTGCTTCAACCATCCCCAAGGAGGAAAGTAATGCGCAAGAAAGTCAGTATTATCGGCGCCGGCAACGTCGGCTCAACGGCAGCGCACTGGCTGATGGCCAAGGAATTGGCCGATGTGGTGATGATCGACGTGGTGGAGGGCGTGCCGCAGGGCAAGGCGCTGGACCTGCGCCAGGCGCTTCCCATTGAACGATCCGACGTGCACATCACCGGCTCGAACGACTACGCCGATACGGCCAACAGCGACGTGGTGATCATCACCGCCGGCATTCCCCGCAAGCCGGGCATGAGCCGCGACGACCTGCTGCACACCAACTACAAGATTATGACCGATGTGGTCAAGAACGTGGTCGCCTACTCGCCCGAGTCGATTCTGATTGTCGTCTCCAACCCGCTGGACGCGATGGTGCAGGCCGCCTATCGCCTCTCGGGCTTCAACCGCGAACGCGTCATCGGCATGGCCGGGATTCTGGATTCCGGGCGCTTCAAGAGCTTCATCGCCGAGGAGTTGCAGGTGAGCGTGGAGAATATGAGCTGCCTGGTTCTGGGCGGCCACGGCGATAATATGGTTCCCCTGGTTCGCTACACGACCGTAGCTTCGATTCCCATCACCGAGCTGCTCTCCAAAGAGCGCATTGAGGCCCTCATTCAACGCACCCGCGACGGCGGCGGCGAGATTGTGAAGTACCTCAAAACGGGAAGCGCTTACTACGCTCCCTCGGCGGCGGCGGTGGAGATGGCCGAGGCCATCCTCAAGGATAAGAAGAAGATTTTGCCTTGCGCGGCCTATCTGGAAGGCGAGTACGGGGTCAACGGCTACTTCATGGGCGTGCTGTGCAAGCTGGGCGCCGCGGGCCTGGAACAGATCGTCGAGATCAGGCTCAGCGATGAGGAGCACGCCGCGCTGATGAAGAGCTCCGCGGCCGTCAAGGAGCTTTGCGACGTGATCGGCGTGTAAGAGCAGCTTCTGGCTGTTGGTTTTTGATTCTTCCGGCAATCTACAACTTTCCAAGAGTCAGCCTGCGGGCAACTCAAGCGTAAAGCGGAAGGGTGAGGGTATCCGTCCATCTGTTCGGTCGTCCGTTCATATCCGAATGGACCGGCGCCGGCTGCGCATTCCATCGATGCCCGGAAGTGCCCGTGTTCTCCGGAATTGCAACATCCATTCCTGGAAGAGAACGTAAAGAGGTAAATATCCTGAAATTCGATGAATCGCCGGCGAACACGGCGCTATCCTAATGAATGGGTAGCGTATCGCCCAGGAGTCCCTTTTGAAACATCGAGATCACTATGAATTCATGCAAATCAGCCCCAATGCCGAGCCTGACACAATCCACCGCGTATTCAAATTTCTTGCCGCCCGCTTTCATCCGGACAACCCGGATACCGGCGATGCGGCGAAGTTCTCTCAACTGAAAGAGGCCTACGACGTCTTGTCCAATCCAGCGGAACGCGCCGAATACGATGCGACGCATGCCAAGGAGACGCCCGAAACGGTCCCGATGTCGAGTTCGATGGATTTCATGGATAACCTGGAGGGCGAGTTGAATCGGAGGCTGGCGGTGCTGGCGGTGCTCTATATCCGCCGCCGCGCTTACCCCAATACCCCGGAGGTTTCTCTTGCCGCGATCGAAGGCAGCCTGGGGTTTCCGCGCGATTATCTGGAATTCACGCTCTGGTATCTTCTCAAGAAAGGGTACATCTCCCGAGCGGACAACTCAGCATTGACGCTGACGGCAGAGGGCGTGGACTTCGTGGAAACGCAACGCGTCAGCCTTCCGACTCTGAGCAGGTTGCTGACCAGCGGCGGAGGCTCATCCTCCACCGACAGGCGCGGCGGAAGGCAAGGCTTTGAGCCTTCTCAACCGCCTCCAGAGGTGCCTGTCGAAAGACGCGGGAATGGCGATCGGCGCAAATAGTGATGATCCGGCGGGATGGATCGGCTCTGGCGAGAGGCGCGGTTCTCAGAGAGACACTTTGACCATCCTCCGCTGTGCCTGGCGGCGATTGCCCACCGGGGTAGTGTGAACAGCCCTATTTGCTGGGCATGGGCGGTGGCTGGACGCTGCCGCAATCCGGGCCTTTGTAGACGGAGGAGGTCTCGATGGTGTATTCGATGGTCTTGGTGTTCGGCCCCATCGGTATCGCTCCGACAAAGTGCACCTTACCCACGGCGTGATTGGGATCGGCCCACGAGGATTCCAGGGTTCCCTTGCCCGCCATCCTGCCGCTGCAAATCCAGTCGGCGGTCATGCTGTTGGAGTGCATGACGATGTTGCTGATCTGGCATTCGTTGTTGCGGCTCTGCGGCATCGGTGCGCCGTACTTGTCGATCATCGCCTGGGTCAGGCAATACTGCGTGGTGTGCGGGCCGCCGCCGGGCATGGTCATGCCTCCCGGCATAGGCGACTGCAGCCAGATCATGTTGCTGGTCATCTCCCACAGGCCGGGCTTTCTGTTGGCCTGCGCCCAGGCAAAGATTGCCAGAGCGAAGAGGCAACAACTCATCGTGATCCAAATTCGAGTCTTGCGCATGAAACCTCCTCAATGCTTGCGCCGGCTCATGGCCGCGCGCGTCTACACTCTATCGCAACGCGCAATCGACAGGGAAGAGGAAAATTCAGCGCCGTCCCGCGAAAGCCGTTTGCCCCAGCGCCAGCAACGCGCCGGTCACGCGGCCGGCGGCGTGGCGCACCACACTCTCTTCGCTGGCGAAGTCGCCGGAAATGCAGCGCACGCCCAGCGCTTCGATGCGCTCGATGTCGGCCTTGATGGGCGAGGCCCCTTCGGCAGCGTAGCGCGCCAGTGTCTCCGCGGAAAAGGCCGCGGTGTTCACCAAGGCATAGTCGAAGATGGGCGCGCGGGTGTGCTCATAAATCCGCTCGATGTGCTGGGAGGCGGTCAGATTCAGGCTCTCGTTGGACTGGGTCATCAGGTTGCAGATGAAGACGCGCACTCCGCGGGCGTTGGCCAGCGCCGCGGGCATCCCCTGCACCAGCAGGTTGCAGATCAGCGAGGTGTAGAGCGAACCCGGTCCCACGGTGATCAGGTCGGCGCGCTCGATGGCCTCCAGCGTCTCCGGCAAGGGAGCCGCGTCCGGAGGGTCGAGCATCAGCTCCGCGATGCGCTTGCGGCTGGCGGTGATGTTGGTCTCGCCGCGCACCAGCGAGCCGTCGTCCATGCGCGCCACCAGCGTGGCGTTGGCCGTTGTCACCGGGTAAATGCGCCCCCGCGTGGCCAGAATCTTCGACGCCAGTTGGATGGCCTGGCCGAAGTCGCCGGTGATCTCGGTGAGCGCGGCGACAAAGAGATTGCCGAAGTTGTGTCCCTTCAGGGCATCGCCGTTGCGAAAGCGATGGCCAAAGAGCTGGCCAGCATGTCTTCCTCCTCGCTGAGCGCCACCATGCAGTTGCGCAGGTCGCCGGGAGGCAGCATATTGAAGCCCTTGCGCAGCCTACCGCTGGAGCCGCCATCGTCGGTGACGGTGACCACCGCGGCCAGATCGCTGATGAGGCCAGGTTCGCACGGCGCGCACACCGTCACATGGCTGCGCAGCCCGCGCAGCAGCGTGGAGAGTCCGGTGCCGCCGCCAATGGCCACCACGCGCAGCGGCCGCTCCGGCTCAGCGCCAGCAACCTGCTGCGGAAGCGGTCCGGGATTCGAAGATAGGGTCGCGGGAATCAAGGAAACCTTAGGGGACCTCGGGATACAACAGCTCGGTAAAGCGGGGGTCGTCGGCCATGCTTTGGAAGTCGTTGTCGACACGCGCCTGGAGACGGTTCCTGTTGTTCAGCTCGATAGCCTGCCCGAGATTCTTTAGGCAGTCTTGGGTGCGCCCGGTCATCGCGTCCAGCAACGCCAGCCCATAGAATGCGAAGTCGGCCCCAGGATAATCCGCCAGAATGAGGTTGAACTGCTCGCGCGCCTCCTCGTAGTAGCCGGTGTTCAACTGCGAGACGGCGTAGTCGTAGTGCTCCTCGGGCGACAGGAATGTCAGGTTGTGCTTATC
>CAWFZU010000271.1:0-16218 GCA_963820195.1 uncultured Acidobacteriaceae bacterium
AAGGTATACAGCTTCGGCCCGACCTTCCGCGCGGAGAAATCCAAAACCCGCCGCCACCTCACCGAGTTCTGGATGATCGAGCCCGAAGTCGCCTTCATGGACCTCGACGGCCTCCTCGAACTCGCCGAAAACTTCATCTCTCACATTGTCCAATCCGTCCTCAAAAATCGCTCGCCAGAACTCACCGTCATCGGCCGCGATCCCGCCAAACTCGCATCCGTCACTCCGCCCTTCCCGCGCCTGCGCTACGACGAAGCCTGCAAGATGCTCAATCAGGCCCACAAGGACGGCCACCTCGAAGCGCCCTTCGAATACGGCAACGACTTCGGCTCCCCCGACGAAACATGGCTCTCCAGTCAATATGACAAGCCCGTTATGGTTCACCGCTATCCCGCCGACGTCAAAGCCTTCTACATGGAGCCCGATCCCGCCGACTCCCGCTACGCCCTCTGCGTCGATGTCCTCGCCCCCGAAGGCTACGGCGAAATCATCGGAGGCTCGCAGCGCGTCTCCAGCTTTGAGTCTGCTCAACTCCCGCATCGAGCACCACAAGCTGCCCAAGGAAGCCTTCCAGTGGTACCTCGACCTGCGCCGCTACGGCAGCGTCCCCCACAGCGGCTTCGGCATGGGCATCGAGCGCGCCGTCAGCCTGGATCTGCGGCCTGGACCACGTCCGCGAAACCATCCCCTTCGCCCGCACCCTCCACCGCATCTACCCGTGAACTCACCCTTCAGGCCGGATGCCCCGGCTCTCGTCTTTGTGACCTTGGGTTTGCCAATCGGTGACGCAGATCACAGTCCGGCGTCTGCCTCAGCGCGAATCATCGAACATGTACGGTTAGCGTCCGCGCGTGTGGAGGCGATTCTTGAACCGGTCCAGACTGCCGAAGTTGCGCAGGATTTCGCAGATTGTCTTCCTGCTGCTCTTTCTCGGGTTGCTGTTCTTCACTTCCTGGAGCCTCTTTCCCAGCGCCGGAACTGAGATTCATCTGCGCCCACCGGTGCGGCTCTTCTTCGAGTGGGACCCTCTGGTGGCTTTGGTCAATGCGCTGGCCGGCCATGCGCTCTATCGTGGTCTGATCTGGAGCCTCGTCATCCTGGTGCCGACGCTCTTTCTGGGGCGCTTCTTCTGCGGGTGGATCTGCCCCATGGGCACGCTACAGCACTTCGTGGCCAATATGCCCTCGGAGGCCAAGCGCGGCAAGCAGCGCATCGAGTCGAATCGCTACAAGCGCTGGCAAACCGGCAAGTACGTTGTCCTGATCGCCGGCCTCATCGCGGCCTGCTTTGGCTCGGCGGCGCTGGGCTGGCTTGATCCATTCAGCCTGCTGGTGCGGTCGTTCGGGCTCTCGATTCTGCCGGCCATCAACGCCGCCGCGCGCGCTATCTTCACCCCGCTCGAACACAGCCACATTCCCGCGATCAAAGCAGCCGGCGGAACGCTGCATTCAATTCTGCAAGTTCTGGTACTCGATCTCCGCCAGCCGCACTACCAGCAAGGGCTGGTGCTGGGGATTCTGTTTATTGTGATTCTCGCGGCCAGCCTGCGCGTGACCCGGCTATGGTGCAGGGCGATCTGCCCGCTGGGCGCGCTGCTGGGAGCGGTCTCGCGCTGGTCGATTCTGGGGTTGCACAAGGACCCTGCCGCCTGCGACAAATGCAATCGCTGCCTGCTCAACTGCCAAGGCGGCGACGATCCGATCGGCGGCGCGCCGTGGCGCAAGGCCGAGTGCCTGATGTGCATGAACTGCCTGGGCAGTTGCCCGCACGACAGCCTGCAATTCAAGTTCTTCCGCAACGAAGCTGAGGTCGCGTCGCCCGACCTTGGCCGTCGCCGTACGCTCACCGGCGTTGCCGCCGGAGCCGCGATTGTTCCGCTGATGCGCTCGAACACCGGCTTGGGCAAGAGCCGCCACGAACGCCTGCTACGCCCGCCGGGTTCGCTCGACGAGCCGGAGTTTCTTTCGCGCTGCATCCGCTGCGGCGAGTGCATGAAGGCTTGCCCCAACATCGCGCTGCATCCCACGCTCGATCAGGCGGGTCTCGAAGGCCTGTGGTCGCCCACTCTGGTGCCGCGCATCGGCTACTGCGAGCCGAGTTGCGTGCTCTGCTCCGAGGTCTGCCCCACCGGCGCGATCTGGCAGATTACACCTAAGGAAAAAGGCTGGGTCGTCGGCGTGGGCGCGCAGCAGCAAAATCAACCGATTCGCCTGGGCACGGCCTTCTACGACCGCGGCCGCTGCCTGCCGTGGGCGATGGCCACCGAGTGCATTGTCTGCGAGGAGTGGTGCCCGGTCTCGCCCAAGGCGATTTATGTCGAGGAGGCGCAGGTGATCGACTCCTCCGGCAACACCAAAACGCTGAAGCAGCCGCGCGTCGATCCCAGCCGCTGCGTGGGCTGCGGCGCCTGCGAGTATGCCTGCCCGTTGCAGGAGCACCCCGCCGTTTACGTCACCAGCATCGGCGAAAGTCGCTCACCGAGCAGCCAGATTCTGCTCAACCGAAAATAAAGGAGATTCTTCCGTGAAATATTGCTCAATGAAATCGATGCTGACCGTTGCGGCAATTATTCTTGTCGCCTCTGCCGCCGGTACAGGATGCAAAAAGAAGATCGTCGATCCCTTCCCCGCATCAGGCGCGATAGCCGGCTGGGAAAAAAACAGCGAGACGCGCGTCTTTGCGGCCAAAGATTTGTGGCAGTACATCGACGGCGACGCCGAGCAGTACCTCTCTGCCGGCGTGGTCTCCACATCCACCTCCGACTACAAGTACCTGGGCCTATTGGAAGCTACGGTGGACGTATACACGATGAAGGATGCGGCCGGCGCAAGCAAGATTATGGAGAAGGGACAAACCAAAGAGGCGCAGACGGTGCAACTGGGCGATGCGGGCTTGGCCTATGCGCAGAGCGTCACCTTCCGCAAAGGCCCATCGCTGGTTCGCATCACGGCTTATGAGTCCGCACCCAACTCGCAGCAGGCGCTGCTGGCGCTGGCTCATGGAGTCGAAGCGAAACTGTAACGGAATGTTGCTGTTCAACGCACGGAAGCAAGGATTGATATGAAAAACCGCAGAGAGTTTTTGAAGGAAGCCGCCGCCGGCGCAGTGCTGATCGGCGCGGAGAGCAAGCTGGGCCTTGCCGCAACGCTTGACTCGCACACCCAGGCAGGCAAATCCAAAGTCGTGATAGCGCGCGACGCGGCGCTGCACAATGCGAGCGGACAACTGGACGAGAAGCGCGTGCAGGCACTGCTCGACCGCGCCATAGCCTCGTACACCGGCCGCGACAAGCCGGTCGAAGCATGGAAGCGCATAGTCCCCGCGAGCCTGGTCTCCGCGGACAATGTGATTGGCCTCAAGGTGAACGGCCTGGGCGGCAAGGGAATCTGCACGCACCGGGCGCTGACGCTGGCGATTGCGGAGCGGCTGCAACAGATCGGCGTCAAGCCCGGAAACATTTTGGTGTGGGACCAGAACGCCCACTTTCTGGAGGCTTGCGGCTTCGCCATCAACACCGATCGCAGTCACATCCGCAGTTACCCCATCGACCAGGCGGGCTTCGAGGAGCAGCCGATGTCATGGGGCACGGTCAATGTCAAACTCACCAAGATTCTCTCCCGCGAGTGCGCAATGGTGATCAATCTGCCAATTCTCAAGGACCATGAGCTGGCGGGCATTACATTCTCAATGAAGAATATGTACGGGGTCGTACAGCGGCCGTTCGAACTTCATGCCAATGGATGTAACCCAGCCGTCGCCGACCTGAATTGCATTCCCACCATTCGCGAGAAGGTTCGCTTCACCATCGGCGACGCGATGTCGTCGGTTTATGACGGCGGGCCGGGATTCCGCCCCGAGCGCCTCTGGCAGCCGAATGCGCTCATTGTCGGCGAGGATCGAGTCGCTGTCGATCACACCGCATGGCAGATGATCGAACGCAAACGCGCCGAAGTGGGCATGGGGACGCTCGAAGCCGTGGGCCGTCCTCCGCGATACATTGTCACTGCTGCTGACAAAACTCACAATCTGGGCACGAACGATCCCCAGCGCATTCATCTGATGGAAGTCTGACCGGGGAGAATCACCATGGCCGCGGAAACCGATCGCAAGCCGGAAGAGATGCATGACGCCGCGCAAGGCCTCACACGCCGCGAGGCTCTGCTGCAACTGCTGCGCGTGGGCGGTGTCGCGGCAGGCGCAACGGGCGCGGCTGTCTGGCTCAGCAAGCACAGCTTCCGTCCACATCCGGAGCAGGCCGAGCAGGCGCGCCGCGACCATCGCATTGTTGACGATCCGCAATGGCCGCATCTCACTGTCGTGCAAAACGGCGAACCGCGCGCGCTGGTGGCTCAGGCGCTCGAAAACCTGGGCGGCATCGGCCGCTTCGTCAGCCGCCAGGACGTGGTGGTCATCAAGCCCAACATCGCCTGGGACCGCACCCCGGAACAGGCCGCCAACACCAACCCCGACCTTGTCGCCGAAATGGTGCGCCAGTGCTGGCAGGCCGGAGCCAAGCGCGTCATTGTCACTGATGTAAGCTGCAACGAGGCCCGCCGTTGCTTCCATCGCTCCGGCATTCAGGCCGCTGCCCTCGCCGAGCACGCCGAGGTTATTCTGCCTGATCCTGAACTCTTCCGCGAAGTGGAGGTGGGCGGCGTGGTGCTGAAAAGCTGGCCCATCTTCACGCCCTTCCTCGAAGCCGATAGAATCTTCAACCTGCCCATCGCCAAGCATCACGTCCTCACCGGCGCAACGCTGGGCATGAAGAACTGGTACGGCATCCTGGGCGGTGAGCGCAATCGACTGCACCAGCAGATTCACCAGAGCCTCGCCGATCTCGCCTTCTTCATGCTGCCCACCCTCACGATGCTGGACTGCTACCGCGTCCTGCTGCGCAACGGCCCCACCGGCGGCAACCTTGAAGATGTAGCTCTCAAGAAGACTCTCGTCGCCGGAACCGATCCGGTAGCCATCGACGCCTACGCAGCCAAGGCATACTGGAACCTCGACCCCGCGCAGATGCCTTACCTGGAGATGGCCGCCGCACGCGGCCTGGGCACCGTGGACTTCGATAAGTTGCAGGTGAAGGTCAGCCAGTTGGGGTAGCCACCTGCGGTGGGGCCAATGGCACGCAATTCGCTCGCATGGTGTTTGTGGTATCCCAGGTCCGAAAATCCGGACCTGGGGTACCCGGCGTCTTGCAACTCACTCCGTTCCCGCAGGCGCTTTGAAGTCGCGCAGATTGAAAACTTTGAATTTCTCTTCGCCCGGCGCTTTAACCTGCAAAACCAGAGCCACCGACTCCGGCGGTCCCTGGAAATAGGGAACGTGGATGCTGTGCCTGCCGGCGCTGAGCGCGATATGACCGTCCCGATCCTGCGCCGCATGAACACCATCCAGGTCGATAACCGGTTGGTCGTCTATATAGAGCCATGAGCCATCATCGGAAGTCAATATAAAATCGTATTCGCCCGCCGTGGCGACCCAGAATTCGCCGTGATAATCGATGCCGAACCACGCAGTTCGATTGGTGACTCCTGGAATGCCTTCGGTTCTTGTCACGACTTGATCCGGCACAGCCAGCCAATCTGCGTACAGCGAGCCAATCGGATCCATATCCCAAAAGTCGGGCAGCCCCGCTGTTATAGCTGGAAGTTCATAGACATCGCCGCAGAATGCTTCGGGCCGGGGCACAACCGATCCGAAGCCGCGAATGGAGCCATACGGCGGCCTCGTTTTCTTTTGTTTTACTCCATTGTCAACCGGCGGCGGCGGACGGACGACATCCAGTGAGCCCAGATTTCCCGTCACACGATCTCGTACCACAAAGCGCGTGAGAGTGGGCTGTTTCGCACCCTGAATATCCAGCAGATTCGGCAAACCGTGCAGCAAAGCCCGTTCGTATTCCAGCTGGGTCAGCACGCGCTCTACCGATGTGTGCATATATTCCATCGGCGCGCCATCTTCATCGAAGGTGCAGATGCCGTAGTCGAGCTGCACGCGCCGCGTCTCATCTGTCAGCGCGATAAACGCCAGCGAGTCGCCCTGAATGACAAGAGAATAGCGCAGCGATTCTTTCTTTGGCGCTGGAACAAACTGGGCGATGAGCGAAATCGAAGAGGGGAGCGCGGAGTGGTAACACGCGGCCTCCCGCAAGGAAGCGTTGACGTCGCCTTGATGCTGCGGCTTCGTGGGTGCAGTCTGTCTCGCCGACGTAGTAGCGATGACGAAACGAGAGCGTCACATGCGGACGGCTGGTGGTGACCAGAATCTCGTGATAGCCGCTCTCAGAGCTTGCCGGATAGACAAGTTCATAGTGCATTGTTGTGCTCACCGCGCATCCGCCGCCCGATGTAAGCCGGAAACCAGCCGAGGGCTGCTCAGCGCTATTATTGGCCTTCGCCGGATTGATTACATGAAAGGCCAAGATCATCTTCGGCAGCTTTAGCGAGTGCTTCTCGATCTCCATCACTTGCAACTCGTCCTGCTTGAGGTCGTTGACCGGATGGTTGTGCCGGTCCCTGGCCACTACCTCGACTACCACCTCGCGCGTGGTCATTTTAAGGACGTAGGGTGTGTCAGCTTGCCTTTTGTCATTGTTTGAAGGCGGAACAGCCTGACAGAGAGCGTATATTTGCACGATAGCAAGAACCAGCAACAGGCCGGCAAACGACCCACCTGAAAGTTGACGGCGCAAAGTATTCATGTGGAGTCTCCAGGAAAACAGTGTTGAAAGCGGCAATCTGAAATCGTATCGCCTTAGACAGACTGACGCGCAATGATGAGCTTGAAAGATTTTTCTCGAAAATAAGAATCATTGAAACAAATCCGGGAAAACTGCGCTACAATGTTTACAAAAGCGACACACAGAGGAAACGATGGCTAAAGAAGCTGCTTCAATGGTTGTGAGTATGCGCCTGCCGACGGAGAGCGCCAAGCGCCTCCGCCGCATGGCCAACCGGCATGGATGGACTCCCAGCGACGCTAGCGCCCGGCTAGTGGAGGAGGGCCTGCGCCGCACCGAATTTGCCTTTATCGACTTTCGCGATACTCCGGCAGGAAGGCAAGCCTGCATCCAGGCCAGCTCGCTGGCGGTGTGGGAGATCATGCAACTGGTGCGCAGTTACAAGGGTGATACCGCCGCCGTGGCCAAGCACCTGGGATGGCCGCTGGTGAAGATTCAGGCCGCGGTCCACTACGCGGAGGCCTACCCCCAGGAGATCAACGAAGCGATCACCGAGAACAGCGAGACGGAATTTGCGGCTCTGAAACAGATGCTGCCGCAGACCGTCGAATTTGTTCCCAAGAGGCCGGCGAAGCGCTGATATGCTCAAACTGCTCCTCGATGAAGAGATTTCGCCTGCCGTGGCCGCCGGCCTGCGCCGTCGCAATAGCGCGCTCATTGTCTCCGCGATGACGGAGTGGGAGGGCGGCAACTTCGTGGGCAAGGATGCATCCGATATCCTGCGCGAAGCCGCCGATCAGGAATTGACGCTCGTAACTTATGAGCGGCTGACGGTTCCTTCCATTCTCAAAACCTGGTCGGAGGAAGAATGCTTGCATGGCGGGGTCATCTTTGTGGACGAGAAGGCCATTTCACCGGCGGAGACCGGCGAGCTGGCTGCCGCTTTGGCCAGAGTGCAGGATGAGGCCGGAAGCTGGGAGTGGACGAACCGCGTGACTTTTCTCCGGTAGCCATGCAGAGTGGGCAATCCCAGGCCTGAAAATCCAGACCTGGGGCACCCGAGATTCACTCCTGGTGCGCAGGTGCTTACGCGCGCTCGTAGAAGCGGAAGAAGAGCGAGGGCTTACTGACCGGCTCGGCACGCTTCACCAGCGCCTCTGTCTGATTGTCGCTGAGCGGCGTGAACTCCCGCGCCAGTTGCACATTCTCATCCAGTTGGGCAATCGAATCGCAGCCGATAATGACTGTGCTCACCGGGCGCGACAAGGTGTAGTACATCGCCTCGCGCATGGTGATGGTGCCCGGCCCGGTGGCCTGCACCGACATGCCTTCCCAGGAGTGCTTCTGCTGCTCGATGGGCGGCGGCGTCCATGTGGAGAGAATGCGTCCGCGCGCCGGAATCTTCATTCCGATGATGCCCATCTGCCGCTCGACCGCCAGTGGCAACAGACTCCTGGTTGAAGCTGTAGTGGTGCGGATCGGCGGCGTTCATGGCCATCAGAATCGTGTCGAAGGGATGGCGCCGGATACATTCCATCAGCGCATCGGGGCGGTAGTGGCCGGTGATGCCGAGGTTGCGCACAACCTTCTGCTGCTGCATATCCAGGAGCGCCTCCATCGCGCCGCCCTTGGCAAAGATCGCGTTCACATCGGTCATGGTGCCGACGTCGTGCAACTGCCATAGATCCACGTGGTCGGTCTGGAGCAGTTGCAGCGATTTCTCGATCATGCGCATCGAATCGTCGCGCGTCCGCTCTTTGGTTTTGGTCGCAAGAAAGGCCTCGTTGCGGCGGCGCGCCATCACTTTGCCGATGTACTGCTCGCTCCAGCGCTCCGGCCCGCCATAGATCGACGAGGTGTCGATGTAGTTGACGCCCAGGTCCAGCGCGCGCTCGACAATGGGCACGGCCACATCGAAGTTGTTGGGGTGCTCCAGCGCGGCCTGGCCGCCAAGTGAGAAGATGCCCACGCGGTAGCCGGTTCTGCCCAGGTTGCGGGTGGGCATGGCCGCGGGCGTCCTGGGGTTCGACGGCAACGCGGGAAGCGCGGACAGCGCCTTGGGTGCTTCGGCCAGCCCAGCGGGCGCCAGCAATGCGGCGGTTATTGCGCCGCCCGCCTTCAGGAATTCACGGCGGCCCTGCTTGCGCGCCGCCAAAGGTAGATTGTCGCTCATGATGACCTCCAGGCCGTTCTGCTTGCCTCGTAGGAGTTCATCATAGAACGGAAATGTGGCGAATGGAAACAGATTTCCAGAGCCCCAAGACGCCCTCCCATCAGCGGATTTCAGTCTCTACAATAAAAACGGCCGCTGTTCGTCTACAGAAATGGGTGGATGGGACGTTGAGTATCACCTCGATGATCGAGCAAGACCTGCACATCTCCGAAGTCATCGCGGAAGAACACGCCCGTCTGCGCAATTTCATCCGCAAGCGGGTGCCCAACGAAGCCGACGTCGAAGATCTTTTGCAAGAGGTCTTCTACGAACTGGTGGAAGCCAATCGCCTGCTGATGCCTATCGACTACGTGACCGGCTGGCTTTTTCGCGTCGCGCGCAATCGCATCACGGACCTCTTCCGCAAGAAGAAGCCGGTGAATTTTACCGACGCCGCGTTCGAGGACGAAGAGGGCGAATTGCTCGAGATCGAAGATCTGCTGCCTTCGCCCGATGCCGGCCCAGAAGCTCTTTACCTGCGCAACCGGCTGCTGGATGAGCTGGAATCCGCGCTTGCCGAGCTGCCCGCCGAGCAGCGTGAAGTTTTTATCGCGCACGAATTGGAGGGGCGCAGCTTCAAGGAGCAGTCGGCGGAGACTGGCATTGGCGTCAACACGCTGCTGGCGCGCAAGCGCTACGCGGTGCTTCATCTGCGCAAGCGTTTACAAAACATTTACGACGAGTTTACGAGGAAATGAGGAAACAACATGGAACACGGCTGGGTTAAAAGAAACAAGTGGATATTCGCTGCGGCCCCGGCGGCGCTTGCGCTGTTCATCTGGATCGGCGGCGAAGTGGTGATGCATCTGTGGAATTGGCTGCTGCCGGCGTTGTTCGGATGGCCGCTGATTACCTTCTGGCAGGCTCTCGGACTGCTGGTTCTCTGCCGGATTCTCTTCGGAGGTCACGGCGGCCGCGGCCACGATCGCTCCAAATGGCGGCGCCCATCGGCCGAGCGCTGGGAGCGGATGACACCCGAGGAGCGGGAGAAGTTCCACCAGGATATGCGCGCGCGCTGGTGCGGCTCCGCGGAAACAACCGGCGAAACCGGCGAGCCGTCCTGATCGTGGATGCGCAGAGATCTGAATCGAGGAGCGATCTATGAAAGCGATTGTCTACGAAAAATATGGACCTCCGGATGTGCTGCAATTCAGGGAGATCGCGACACCCGCGCCCACGGACGATGAGGTCTTGATCCGTGTTCGCGCGGCTTCGGCCAATCCGCTGGATTGGCACTTCATGCGCGGCGAGCCGTGGTTCATCCGCCTAATGCTTGGGCTACGCAAACCCAAAGACAAGCGGCTGGGAGTGGATGTGGCCGGGGTGGTGGAAGCGGTTGGCAGGAATGTAACTCTGTTCAAGCCGGGCGATGAAGTCTTCGGGGGTTGCCGTGGGGCCTTCGCTGAGCGTGTGTGCGCCAAGGAAGATGATTTGGCTTTGAAGCCGGCAAATCTATCGTTTGAGCAGGCGGCAGCCGTGCCGGTGGCGGCGCTCACTGCCCTCCAGGGCCTTCACGACAAGGGACGGATTCAGCCCGGCCACAAGGTTCTGATTGATGGCGCATCCGGCGGAGTGGGCACGTTTGCAATCCAGATCGCCAAATCCTTCGGAGCTGAAATCACCGCAGTTTGCAGCACAAGGAATGTGCAGACAGCGCGATCCCTCGGCGCGGATCATGTCATTGATTACACGCAGGAAAATTTCACGCGCAACGGTCTGCGTTACGATCTGATCCTGGCTGCGAATGCCTATCATTCGATCTTCGACTACAGGCACGCGCTGAGCCGGGACGGAATTTGCGTCAAGTCAGGAGGCAGAGCAAGTCTCCCGCACATAATTCTGGATATGCTGTTGGACAGATTGCTTTCTCTGATTGGGCACAAGAAGACCTGTGGCATGATCGCGAAGGTGAAAAAGACGGATTTACTGCTATTGAAAGATCTTCTTGAGGCCGGAAAGATTGTCCCCGTCATCGATCGACATTACCCGTTAAGCCATACCGCAGAAGCAATTCGTTATCTTGAAGAAGGCCATGCGCGCGGGAAGGTCGTCATCACCGTTGAAGATCAACGCTGACCCGTGAATAGCCGCGCTCCGGCCCAGGCTGTATTCACATTCTCCATGGCGGGAGAATTTGCGGCGCAGGGATGGGCCTTGCGCGCGGCTCCCCTGGCTGAGTATCGTTGTGAAGCAGCCTGAGCAATTCCCGGAAAGAGATTCATGGACGTTCTCAAACGGCTCTTCGAGCAGCACTACCGGTTGCCGGCCGAAGACGTACGGCCGCTTCAGGGCCAACTCGGCGGCTCGGGCCGGGCCATAGTGCGGCTCACCGGCGGAGGTTTCAGCGCCATCGGCATTGTGTATTCCGTGCGCGAGGAGAATCTCGCTTTCCTGGAGTTTTCACGGCACTTTCGCCGCCACGGATTGCCGGTGCCGGAGATTTACACGGAGGATCTGAGTGCGGGCGCCTACCTGGAAGAAGACCTGGGCGACACGACGCTCTTTGAGTTTCTCGGCGCGAATCGCGCTGGCGAGGACATCACTCCCGAAGTCATGGAAGCCTATCGCAAAGTGGTGGCCGTGTTGCCGCGTTTTCAGGTCGAGGCGGGACGGGATTTGAATTACAAGGTCTGCTACCCGCGCTCAAGTTTTGATCGCCAGTCTATCGCCTGGGATCTGAATTATTTCAAGTATTATTTTCTGCGGCTGGTCGGCGTTCCCTTCAATGAACAGGCGCTGGAGATTGATTTCAGCCATTTGACGAAGTTTCTGCTGACTGCGGACCGTGATTATTTTCTTTATCGGGATTTTCAGTCGCGCAATGTGATGCTGCGCTCGGGGCAGCCTTTTTTTCTCGACTACCAGGGCGGGCGCAAAGGCGCGCTGCAATACGACATTGCCTCACTTCTCTTCGATGGCAAGGCCGATCTGCCGCCTGAGATGCGTCAAGAGCTGCTCGACTACTATCTCGACTGCCTCGCCACTCACATTCCGGTGAACCGCGAAGCCTTCATGGAGCACTATTACGCGTACGTGTATGTGCGCATCCTGCAGGCGTTGGGGACTTATGGCTTTCGCGGATTTTATGAGCGCAAGGCGCATTTCCTGCAGAGCGTGCCGTATGCGCTGAAGAACCTGCGCTGGCTCGCTGAGCACGTCAAACTGCCCATTGCGCTGCCCGCGCTGATGGGCTCTCTCGACGGCATTGTGGCATCGGAGAAGCTGCAAGGCATGGCACTATCTGCGGAGACTCTGACGGTGCGGATCTTCAGTTTCAGCTTCCATCGCGAAATGCCTGCCGATCTCTCCGGCAACGGAGGCGGCTTTGTCTTCGATACGCGCAGCCTGCCCAATCCCGGACGTGAAGAGCAGTTTCGATCCATGACCGGCAAGGACGCGGCGGTGATCGACTATCTGAATCGCGAGGCCAGCGTGCATCAGTATCTTGCTCACGTTGTTTCACTGGTAGATGCGAGCGTAAGCGAATACCGGCGGCGCGGCTTCAAGAACCTCATGGTATCGTTCGGCTGCACCGGCGGCCAGCACCGCTCGGTTTATCTGGCCGAGCAGTTGGCCAAGCATCTGCGCGGCGTCGGAGTGGAAGTGATCGTCCGCCATATCGAAGAGGAGAAGATGGGCCGATGAAGGCAATGATTCTGGCCGCCGGCCTGGGCACGCGCCTGCGGCCGCTCACCGACGACCGTCCCAAGGCGCTGGTCATGGTTGCCGGCCGCACACTGCTGGAGATTGCGCTCGCGCGCCTGCGCGCCTTTGGCGTGCGCGAGGTGATTGTCAACGCGCATCATTACGCCGAGATGATTGCTGAGTACCTCAAGGCCAACGACAACTTCGGCATGCGCATTGAACTCTCGCGCGAGGAGGAGTTGCTGGATACCGGCGGCGGCTTGAAGAAGGCCGCGCATTTCTTTAGCGGATTCGCAGGAGCCGTTCATTCTGCACAACGTCGATGTGATCAGCACGATCGATCTGGGGCGCATGATGAGCTTTCACACGGAACAGAAAGCGCTGGCCACGCTGGCGGTGCAGGAGCGGGAGAGCGCGCGTCAACTGCTCTTCAACGAGACGGGCCAGTTCTGCGGGCGGCGAACTGGGAGTGATGATGCGGAGGCTGAAATGGCGAAACCTGCCGCGCGGGCGCAGGCACTGGCCTTTTGCGGCATCCATGTCATTTCTCCGCGCATCTTCGCGAAGATAAGAGAGGATGGCTCGTTTTCCATCATCGATGCCTATTTGCGTCTCGCCGCGCAGGGAGACAAGATCATCGCCTATCGCGCGGATGATTGCTATTGGAGCGATCTAGGCCGGCCGGAAAGCGTGCTACAAGCCGCAGTGGATGCAAACGTTCTATCCCAGCTCACATAACGCGGTTAGTATCACATCGGCGATCGCAGCGTCCGCGAGGCCGGATGCATCCTGGCGCCCTTGTGCCGTGAGATCGGAGAAGAGCCCGTAAATCCTGACCGCGAGCACGGCCAATTGAACGGGATTGCTGGGTATGCTCCCTGGCGAAAACAGCTCCCTGTTCTTCTCCAGGAAGGCAGCCGCCTCCTTCAGAATCCTGTCTTCCTCGCGGCTTCCTTCACTTTCAAAATTGAATGCCCACTCTTGGACACGCTGCGTAATTTCAGGCTGGGTTTGCTGGTCAACAGAAATACCCGTCGCGGTAAAAATCCGGCAATCATAATTGCGACAGGTCTGGGGGCGATTTTCATATATCGAGCATTGGTTGTCGATCAGCATGGGGCAGTGCCCCTTGTCGTTATATCCCATCAGTACGTGCCCCTTTGGCTGGCCGGGGGCGGGAAAGAGCAGCACGCGTGGAATGCGCCGGAGGGTTTGCGTTTCTTCCGGCTTGATGTGGATGAACATCGAAGAGCGGCAACAGCCTCTGCACGCGCCGCAGGGCACATCGGCCCCACCGTTTCCCGATCGCAGCAAAGCTTCCGCGCTGTGAAGCCATGCGGAGAAATCGCCAGCGGGTAAGGTGGAAGTACTCTTGTTGCCGTTGTTTTTGTTGCTCATTCCATATCCGCTCCTAATGAACATGATAGATGGAGGTTCATGATTTCCCAGGTCCCAAAGGCGGGACCTGGGGTGCCTAGGGACTGGATATGCTACCTGTTGCGAGATATACTTAACTAGAAAACCTCCGCTACGAGGGTCATGCTGTTGGGAATCGCAAGAGGTGATGGATGCCCACAGAGAACACGATATCCGGACCAGGGTATGCCGTACAGTTGCCTCCAGGGTTCACTTTGGCGGGCGGAGTTTCTATTCCCGGGGTTTACCGATTATTGCCGCCTGGAGTATCGTCGTTTGACATTGAGGCGCTTCTTCAGATTCGACCAGTGCAGGCATTTGAGTTGCCGGCACTCCTGCAAGTCGTCTACTCTTTTGAAAACCCGCTCGTAGCCCAGAGCCAAGCGCTTTTCCTGGGTTTGTCGAGTGTCTTGGGAATCCTGCCGGTCCGGCAAGTGCAACTGCCGCAGGGACTCACTCACATCCGAGAGTTCGATGCTGTAAACTTATTCGGCTTCCCGTTGCGAATTATGGAATTGATCATAATCGGAGCGCAATCGGCAGTAGAGGTATTCGTACTGTTGAACCTCTACCGTTGGACAGAGTTTGTTGCTCCCTGCCTCGACTTCGTGGGCCGGATCAGCCTGGGTGGAGTTCCACAGGCGGCGCCACAACTGCTGGCCGTATTGGACCAAAATCACAGAGACCAGATCGAGTATCAACTCGTGGGTCCCAACCACGAACCAATTCCCCTGACTGCGCTGCCTACCAACGTTGGTGGTACGATAATCATCAACATACGCGAGCTCGATCCAAACTGGCGACATCAGTGGAACCGGAATCGCAATTGGGAATCATAGCACAGCGATCGTGAAACCGGAGGATGTAACCGGCACGCATTAATTGGAGAAGTTATGACGATTCAAGGTTCCAAAATCACGACTGGTAATATAACCGGCATCGGAATTGTCATCGGCACCGGAGCTCAGGCGACGGTCATCATCAACCAACGTACGCAACAAGAGCTATTGAGCTTGCTGTCAGCGTTGCGCGAGCAAGTGCAGAAGGCCGACCTTCCGGAAGGGGCGAAGAACGTGCTTTTAGACCGAGCCGTTCCGGAAATGGAGACAGCCTTACGCTCGCCGGACCCGAAACCGGCTCTGGAACGCGGTCTAGAAAGGATCAACGACCAACTGCAGGGAGCCGGCACGGTTGCCAAAAACGTAGCGGGGATTGTCGAAACGGTCTCCAAGATCGCAAGCACGGTGGGTATTGCGGTGAAAGTGGTGGCTCCCTTCATCGCCAGCTTGCTTTAGAACGGTTCTCCAATACATATGTCCTAACCGGTTCTGTCGAAAGTGGCTTTTTCTTGAGGAAGAAGCCACTCTGCGGCATGGTTCCGGTGAATAGCAATTGGAGAACTGCTATAGTCCCTAGATGGTCCGGAACGCGATGCAGAAGGTGGTCTTACCTTTGTTTGCCTTGACCGATTTCCGCGAATCGATTCGTTGACATGCACCCACTCCGCGAAGGTGCCTGTTGTTCTTCTCGCTTGGTGCCTAATCTTCTTTGCAGAGTTCATGCGTAAACACAGCAAAAGCCGCTCCCGATAGGGAGCGGCCTTTGCGGTTTTGCGCCGAAGGCGCGGCTGCTGCATGCAATGCTCAGTCGCCGGCGACCAGCTCGGCTTCCTTCTGCTTTACCGGCTGAGCGGGGGCGATGGAGCCCAGCGGAACCAGCCCTTCGATTGGCTTTTCGCCCAGCACATGCTCGCGATAGAGCTTGGCCATGCGAGCATTCTCCGCGGCGTCGAGCTGCTTCGAATCGCGGGCGCGAATCTTCTCCTCGCGCGCGTTCTTGGCGATGCCCAGATTGTCGAGCGTGTGGTTGGCCTCGGAGTTGACGTGCGCCATATTCAATTGCAGGTCGTGGCCCACGTGCTCCATGTTGACCTTCTTGCCGCCGGCGAAGATCTCATGGCGCCCATGCTCCTCATACCACTTGGTCAGCGTGGCCGTCATGTGCATCTTCTCGATGATGTTTCTCCAGCCCACGCCGGTGTTATAGGCGCAGAAGCTGATCTCGCCCTCCTGCGTGGCGTAAGGAATAATGCACTGCTCGGTGCGGCGGAAGTCGTAGTTGAACAAATCCTGGAACCACATTCCGGCGATGAAGAGGAAGTTCCAGCGGTCCTGGCGGCGCAGCTTGATGTCCTCCAGCGTGCGGTCGCCCTTGACGCTGCCGTAGTTCTTGCCGGTGGCGTTGAAGGTCTTGTCCATCT
>CAWFZU010000272.1:0-12800 GCA_963820195.1 uncultured Acidobacteriaceae bacterium
GAACCAGTAACAAAAAGATTACCACGGATTGCTCCCGGCGTCTATGGAAGTGATCTCGGCCCCGTAGGCTATTGTGGAGACGGCGGCGACAGGCTCGTGAAGCGTGACCGGCCCGAGGATCAGGGATTCGGCTTTGACCGTGCCTTCAAGCCGCGGCCAGGCCGGAGCGGCTGTGGAGCGGAAGCTGTTAAGGAGTGTAGAGAGCAGTGTGCCCCGCTCATGCGCGCCCAGAAACGCAGTCTGAAGGACAGCGGCGTCGAGCGTGCCGAACTGAAGTTGGAAGCGCGGCTGACAGGGCTGGGACGCTGCGCAAGCGGTGGGCAGCGAAAGATTGGCCGTCCCCTTCACCGGGCCGTATGAGAAGACAACCGGCTCCCAGCGAAGTTCGCCGGGAGCCACGTGGAGCGTAGCCTGGGAGATCAGAACGGCATTGGCCAGGAACTCAGCCTTCCAGTTGGCATTGTGAAGGGTAACGGTTCCGGTGATACTGTCGGCAGGCGCAGACGGAGCGGCGCCGCCGGACGGAAGCGCCAGGAACGTGGTCTGGACCTCCGACAGAATAGGTGTCTGGGATTGCATCCATGGACCTTCGGCGGTCAGGTCCACAGAGGCAGAGTCGCCGGCCAGCGCATCCAAGTCAGCATTGGCAAGGCCAGCCACGCGCGCCAGTTCCCTGCCCCGACTGATCGAAGCCTGGCCATGCACCGTGACCTGGTAGCCGGAGAGCGAGAAACGAGAAGAGACCGTGAGCGGGCTGGCTCCGCCGGCGGGAATGGCAACGGTGGCAATAATCCCGGGCGGCTGGCTTGCAGGCGCGGGAGTCAAAAGCAGTTTGGGAATAAGAATGGGCTGGCTGAGGCCGTTGCCCCGGAGTTGAAGTGCCTCGACCGTAAAGCTGCCGGTGAGCGGTCCCGCGACCGCCGGTAGCGTCTTGGCCGAGCGGACATGGCCGGTGTGAGCCGGCTTCGCTGGTGCGGCGATCTCGGGCGCATAGGTGATTTTGCCGCTGGCCGATCCGGCGGCTTCGAGGCCGGGAGCCAGGCCGCTGCGCACGGTGCGCAGTGCGTCCAGGCCGGCGGCAACGGAAATGTGGTCCAGCTCGACGGAGAAGCTGGGCAGGCCGCCTGCGCCGTAGCCAGATTGCCGGTGAGGCGGATGTGGCCATCGCCGAGCGGAGAATCGCAGAGCAGATTGTCGATGGCGCGCGTGGAGAAGTGGGCCACAAGGTGCAGTTGGCGTCGAAGTCCATCGGCGCGGCCGGGGCAAACTCGGCGCGATGGACGCCGGTGGCGCGCAGCCGGGTTTTGATCTGGGCCGCATCGGCGGTGCCGTCGAGGTGGAGTTCGCCGGTGAGGTCGCCACGCCAGCCGGCATCGGAGCCGAGCAGCAGGCGGGTGAGCTGGCCGAGTTGCGCCTCGCGCCATTCGAGATCGAGGTGCAACGGCATCTGGCGCAGTTCCGGAGCCTGACGGAGATTTGCCTCCAGGCGCACGATGCCGGTGTCGGCCTGTTCAATGCTGAGGTCGGTGCGGACGGGCTGACCGCGCAGCCGGACGCGCCAGTCGCCGGGACTCTGCTGATCCAGCGACATTTCGGCATTGAGCAGCGAAAACGGCAGCTTTTCCGCGCCGTTCTTGATGTTGATGCGGGAGTTTGTGGCTTCGAGGTAGGGCAGCCGACGGGCTTGCCTGCCACGGCGACGCCCGACGCGGATTGGGTCTGGGCGGTGGCCGTGCGCAAGAGCGAGTCGAGATTCCAGCGGCCAGTTGCGGTGCGCACCAGGTTCAGGCTGGCCTCATCCACGCTGATGGTGTCGAGCTCAAGGCGTCCGCGCCACAACGAGAGAAGGCGAATGGAGGCCGTGACCGTGTTGGCGTGGAGCACCGGTTCGGCGCCATAGGCAGGTTCTTCCTCGACGGTGAGGTTGGTGAGCACAAAGCCCGGCCTGGGCAGCAGGCGCACCTCGACGGACGAGAGGCGCACCGGGCGGCCCAGCGAAGCGGAGATCAGGCGAGTGATGCTGGCTTTGTAGCGGCTCACGCTCAGGAACGGCGGCACAATCAGGACTGCCAGAATGGCCACCAGCACAGCCAAGGCCAGCCATAGCCGCTTTCGATTCGTTTGCCGTGGTTTCTCTTCTTCAGTCATGGGCTTATCAGCGGAAAGCGCACAATGGTCAGTGTACAGTGTTGCGGGCTTTTTCTGACCACTATCCAATGACCGCTGTTCACTGTACTCGATGCAGCGTCCGGTTCCAGCGGGTATCGCTAAAGAAGTGCAGCGCAACGTGGCCCATCCAGGCCACGGCATTGCCGATTCCAGTCTTTTCATCCTGGTCTTCCGGGGTAACAAACGACCAGTAGTTGAAGAGCGGCCGGCCGATGATGTTCTCACGGGGCACAAAGCCCCAGTAGCGCGAGTCGAGGCTGTTGTGCCGGTTGTCGCCCATCATGAAGTACTTGCCGGGAGGAACCACCAGATCGCCGTTTTCGATGTGGTTGGGAAAATCGATGGCCCATGCCTCGGGAATGCCGTCGCCGGGACCGTCCGTAGCGACCGGAGGCTTGGAGGGAAACTCATCGAGAAACTCCGAGTGATTCTCCAGCGTTGTCGGCTGAGCGTGTGGCTGATTCTGTGCCACGCCGTTTATGATGACGATTCCGTTGCGCAGATGGATGTGGTCGCCAGGAACACCGATCAGCCGCTTCACCAGGGGCATGACGGTGGGCTTTCCATCGGCGTCCAGCTCTCCGGGTTTGATGAAGACGATGATGTCGCCGCGTCGTGGCTCGCGAGCGTGAACCAGCGGCATCCACTTTGTAGGCGGAGCCAGCGTGATGCGATCCACCAGCAGGTGGTCGCCCACCAGCAGTGTCTTCTCCATCGAGCCGGAGGGAATGAGGTAGTGCTGGCCCAGAAAGGTGAAAATGAACAGGATGATAACCAGGACGGAGCAGATGCTGGCCACGGCTTCGGGGAGCGTCTCTTCCACGCGCTCTTCTACGGGCTGGGGCTCGGGCGTCGTCTTGGGTGGCGGCGTGTTCTTTTTCATCGTCCTGTTGCTCTTCACAGTGAACAGTGGTCAGGAAAAGTGAGTAGTAGACCCGGCTATTGGCTGTCCCTTGCCCGCAGTCACTTCACCCGATGCAGCGTCCGGTTCCAGCGGGTATCGCTAAAGAAGTGCAGCGCAACGTGGCCCATCCAGGCCACTGCATTGCCGATTCCAGGCTTTTCGTACTCGTCTTCTGGGGTCACAAACGACCAGTAGTTGAAGAGCGGCCGGCCGATGATGTTCTCTCTGGGCACAAAGCCCCAGTAACGCGAATCGAGGCTGTTGTGCCGGTTGTCGCCCATCATGAAATACTTGCCGGGAGGAACCACCAAATCCCCGTTTTCGAGGCTCCTGGGAAAGTCAACCATGGACCATGAATCAGGAACTTGAGAGATTGCAGGCGGTGGCTCGGAGGGAAACTCGTCGAGAAATTCCGTGTCGTTTTCCGGAGTCGTAGGTTGGGCGTGGGGCTGGTTTTGGGCGACGCCGTTGAGAATCACGATACCGTTGCGCAGATGAATATGGTCGCCGGGCACGCCGATCAGCCGCTTGACCAGGGTCAGGTACTGAGGGTTCCCCTCCGCATCCGGGTCCGGCACAGGCTTAATGAAGACCACGATGTCGTTGCGCTGGGGTTCGCGGCAGTGGACGAGCGGCATCCACTTCGTGGGTGGAGCGAGGGTGATGCGATCCACCACCAGGTGGTCGCCTACCAGCAGTGTCTTCTCCATCGAACCGGAGGGAATGACGTAGTTCTGCCCCAGGAAGGTGAGGATGAAGAGGCCTATGACCAGCACAGAAAGAATGCTGGCCACCGCCTCTGGGAACGTCTCTTCCACCCGCTCTTCGGCGGGCTGGACATCGATCGGCGTCTTGGGGACGGGCGTTTTTTTCTTTGTCATCCTGTCGCTCTTGTTAGAGATCAGAGGTCAGAGGTCAAAAAAAAAACAGCCTCTTGACTCACACCGCTGATTTCTGATCTCTGTTCTCTAAACCTGGATTAATGCACTACGTGGAAGATGCGCTTCCAGCGGGCATAGCCTTGTAGTTTGGCCAAAGGCTGCTTATCGTGTCTGAGTTTATCATCTGTGGCTTGTTCGCGATCGGCCGCTGATGGCCGGGAGAGCGAGAAGTAGATCACCAGCGGCCGGGCCACAATCTGCTGCCGCGTGACAAAGCCCCAGAAGCGGGAATCGTCACTGTGATTGCGATTGTCGCCCAAGACAAAATACTGACTCTCTGGGACCACGAGCTCGCCGTTGCGAGTAAGACTCTGCATCTGCTTCCACCAAGCCATATCCACGTTCGGATCGGTGTAAAGATTGGCGGGGAATCCATCGCGGAAGGGAGTTCGGGCGTCGGGATCAAAGGCGGCGTATGGCTCGTCGAGGAGTGTGCCGTTCACGGTGACGCGGTCATTGTTGATGCGCAACCGATCTCCGGGAAGGCCCACTACCCGCTTAACAACATATGGATGCTGAGGGTGGTGGAAGACAACGACATCACCGCGCGCAACATCGCGATAGGGCATGAACCACCGGGTCAGGCTGCTGGCCGGGGCATACACCTGTTTGTTGACGAGCAGAAAATCGCCCACTAGCAACGTGCGCTCCATGCTCTCGGAAGGGATCAGGTAGGGCTGGAGCACAAAAGTAAGCAGAAACAACGCCACCACCACTAGCAGGAGCAGTCGAGCAAATGCCTCGGGCACGGTCGGCAGATGAAGCCGCATCCGCTCGAACCAGAGCGGGAAAAGGCCTGACTCCGGGACAAGGGCGTTCATGGCTATAAGTGCTTCTCCTTTTCGGTGGCCGTCTCGATAGCTTCTTCTGCACCAGCCTTCCTGGCAGCTGCCTTCATCCGCTCCAGCGCTCGCCGCGCGGCATCCTGCTCGGCGTTTTTCTTGGTGCTGCCCATGCCGCGAGCCAGTTGCTTCCCCGGCTCACCCTCGGTTGTCTTGAGCCTAACTTCGACCAAAAAGCGCTTGTGGTGGTCGGGGCCGCTTTCGCTCTTGACCCGATAGACCGGAGACTCCGGCGCGCGAGGCCTGCAAGTGTTCCTGCAACGCCGATTTGAAGTTGCCCAGCGCGGCCCCGGCGCGCAACTCCTCAGCCAACTGCTCGACCGCCTCACCCATGACCCAGCGGCGAACAAAAGCTCTCACCGGCTCCAGGCCGCCGTCCAGCCAGAGCGCGCCTATCACTGCCTCCATGGAATTCGAGAGCACAGTGCTCTTGCGCCGCAGGCCGCCCTTTTCCTCGCCGCGGCTGAGCCGCAGGTGGCTGCCCAGGCCGATGGCCGCGCCAACCTCCGCCATGTGCTGGCGGCTTACCAACTGGGCGCGGACACGGGTCAAATCGCCCTCGTGCCACTCCGGGTGAAGCAGAAACAGAGCCTCAGCCACCACCAGCCCCAGCACAGCGTCGCCTAGAAACTCCAGGCGCTCATTGTCGCCCGCGCCTTTGGCTTCCGCCTGAACGTTCTCTATAACCGGCTCACTGGCCACACACTCGTTCGTAAGAGACCGATGCGTCAGTGCGCGCACCAGCAGCTCCGGGCGCGCAAAGCTATGTCCCAACGCAACTTCCAGTTCGGCAAGAACGGCTTCCACAATCGCCTCAAATCTGATGAGTTTGCATGCTATTCCTGAGCCACTGATTCTACTTGAGTTTCCGGCACAGGAGAGGTTCCCTATCCCATTATGAGACGTTCGGTTCCCGCGGCCGGACGCAGCACTGGATGATCAGGGCTTTTCTGTCCCATTAGGCCAGGAATCCTCAGGTTTGTCCGACGCCGGTTGACTCTCCTTCGGCTTGGCCGGCACTGCATCGGGCGAGTCATCGGCATCCTCGTCGCAACTGTGGCCGTGGACTTCGTAGGCCGTCTTGACACCGCGCTCGGCGGCCAGCCGGGTATCCTGCTGTCCGTCGCGCGTCTTCAAAGCCGCCTGGTACTCGGTGAGGGCTTGGTCGCGCTTGCAGTCCAGGTCCAGCATCCGACCCAGATAGATGTGCGACCAGGAGATCAGGCGCGGATCCTTGCTGGTGGCCAGCGTCTTCTGGAATCCGTCGATGGCCTGATCGGGATGGCCGGTGAGGATGGCCGCACGGGCCAGGATGAACTCGGCGCGCGCGCTGTCGGCTATGGATTCCAGGGAATCGGAATGCACGGCGATCACCTGGCGGGCCATTGCGCTGGCCGTGGCCACATCGCCGGCCGCAAGACGCGCCTCGGCCAGGTCGAGGCCGGTCAGAATGCGCGGCTTGCTGCGCATCAGCACATCGCCGTCGGCTTCCTTGTCGAAGTCGATCTGGCGGGCGAAATGCACTTCGTGTTCCACATCCATGCTGTAGACCATCTCGCCTATGGTGTCCTTCAAGCTGGCGGGGCCTTTTTCAAACTCGATCAACTGCTGATAGAAGTACTGCGTGAGCACGAATCCCTGGGTCAGGTCGTGGCGCATGGCGGCGAGCCGGATTGCGTCCACCTTCTGCTGGTAGAGCAGGCGTTCATGCTCATAGCGGGGCAGATCCAGCGACCGGTCGGCATTCGCCGGTATCTTGTACTCGGGTACGCCGGTGTCCATGGTGCGAGCCTCGATGGCCTTGATCAGGCACTCGATGGTCAGCGGTATCGAGTCCGAGCGCAGGCGGTAATCGAGCGGCGCATCGCGCACCTCTTTCAGAATCGGCTGCATCCGGTCGATGGCCGTGGCCCGCGCATAAAGCAGAGGCTCGATCACGTAGTGCAGGTAGGTGTGGCGCACGTCGCTCATGCGGATGGTGCCGTCCACCGGCGAAACTACCACCACGTAGTCGGCGCCGTAGATGCGGGCGTTGATCGCGCTGGGCGAGAGCAAGGGCTCGATGACCACGATGAACCGCCGTCCGTTGTAGGTTTCGGCGGGCATCTTGAGGTAAAAGTTGGTGGAGACGATCATCTTGGTGAGCGGATCGTGCAGCCGGTCGGCCTCAGCATCATAGATATGGTGCACCGCCAGCCAGATGCCGTGCAGGTCAACCGCGGCGACAAAGTCGCGCAGCAGAGGCACAATCTCAACCACCTGCGTCGAGTCGGGGGGCATCTCGGAGAGCTCGGCCGAGGTTTCCATCTCCGGCGGCGGAGTCAGGTAGAGCGCCAGTGAGATGTATTGCGAAATGTCGCGCTCCGAACCCGTCATGCGGTGCTGGGCAATGTAGAGGCAAATCTTGTCGCGCTTGTTGCGCGCGTCCTCGCTCTTGGCAAGCGCGAGGTTCATCTCCTCGCGGACCCGCATGCGGACCGGAGCGCTCTTATCCAGGCCTTCGTCGTAGCCGCAGGCATTCAGCGCGGCGGCCATCAGGAAGAGCTGCTCGGAGCTGGTCAACGAGATGGTGGGACCGGCGGGATCGATTAGAGTAGGCGCCTTTTCCTGTGCAAACTCCTGCGAGGAAGACGAAGTCTGCCCTCCTCCGGAAGGTGTGGCGGAACTGCTGGAACTCTGCGTGCGCGCCACTGATGGCGCAAGAGCCGCCAACAGGCAAGAAAACGCAACGGATAGAGCAGCGGAAGATCGTACAGCGATGAATGTCATGAAGAACCCTGAATACAATACTAGACGCATCGGCAGGGTCAAACGATAGCGCCTCGGCGCATGCGTGCCTGCCGTTTTCATAAGGTCTGACCACTGAAATACAATCGTCTAGGGCCTGCTGTTTGCGGGAATCACGCCAATCACTTTCGGAGATTCTATGCCAGATGCATCTTGCGATATCGGCCTTATCGGCCTTGCTGTGATGGGACAGAACCTTGTCCTCAACATGAACGACCACGGCTTCAAGGTTGCGGTCTTCAACCGCACCGTCTCCAAGGTGGACGATTTCCTGGCCAACGAAGCCAAGGGCACGCAGGTGGTGGGCGCGCACTCGATGGAAGAGTTGGCAGCCCTGCTCAAGCGGCCGCGGCGCGTCATGCTGATGGTCAAGGCGGGCGATTCCGTCGACCAGACGATCGACCATGTGCTGCCCTATCTTGAAGCAGGGCGACATCGTCATCGACGGCGGCAACTCGCTCTTTACCGACTCCAATCGCCGCACCAAGGATCTGGCCGCCAAAGGCATTCTCTTCATCGGCACCGGCGTCTCCGGCGGCGAAGAGGGCGCGCGCTTCGGCCCTTCGATCATGCCCGGCGGCAATCCCGCCGCATGGCCGCACGTCAAAGAGATTTTCCAGGCCATCGCCGCCAAGGTCGAAGACGGAACGCCTTGCTGCGACTGGGTGGGCGAGGACGGCGCCGGCCACTACGTCAAGATGGTGCACAACGGCATCGAGTACGGCGATATGCAGCTGATCTGCGAGGCCTACGATCTGCTGCAGCGCGGCCTCGGCCTCACCGCCGATGAGCTGCACGAGGTCTTCACGGAGTGGAACAAGGGCGAACTGGACAGTTACCTGATCGAGATATCCAGCCACATCTTCGCCAAGAAAGACGAGGACGGCACACCGCTCGTCGATAAGATTCTGGATACGGCCGGGCAAAAGGGCACGGGAAAATGGACGGTATTCAGCTCGCTCGACCTGGGCCAGCCGGTCACTCTGATCGGCGAGTCGGTCTTCGCTCGCTGCTTATCGGCGCTGAAGGAAGAGCGCGTCGAAGCATCGAAAATCTTGCAGGGGCCGGCAACCAAGCCTGCCGTTGGCGACCGCGCCGCATTCATCGAGAATGTGCGCCGCGCGCTTTATTGCTCCAAGATCATCTCCTACGCGCAGGGTTATATGCTGCTCTGCGCCGCGGCCAAGGAAAATGGCTGGAACTTGAATATGGGCGGCATCGCGCTGATGTGGCGCGGTGGATGCATCATTCGCAGCCGCTTTCTCGGCAAGATCAAAGAGGCCTTCGATACGAATCCCACACTCGAAAATCTGCTTCTGGATAGCTTCTTCTCGGCGCGCTGAATCAGTATCAGGCCTCGTGGCGTCAGGCTGTGGCGCACGCCGTTGAGTCAGGAGTCCCCACCCCTGCCTTCTCCACCGCCCTGGCATTCTTCGATGGCTACCGCACCGGCCGGCTGCCCGCCAATTTGCTCCAGGCGCAGCGCGACTACTTCGGCGCGCACACCTATGAACGTATTGACAAGCCGCGCGGCCAGTTCTTCCACACTAACTGGACGGGCCACGGGGGCCGCACCGCCTCCTCGACTTATACCGCTTAGGGGGCTTTGAATCAGCCTCTGATTCAGAGATCATGCCTGATGACAGCCTGGCTTGCCCGAGGACGCCAGTGCAAACGTGCTGTGTTCTTTTGAGTCCGCATCCACTTTGCGCACCATCTGCCGCAACAACGCAACCGGTGGTGGATCGGGCGGCCAGCGACGCAATAGATCGCGCTTCAGGCTGGATTATGCGTAGAAAGAACCGTCTAAACCGGGGGTTAAAAGCGGTTAATTTCCTGCAACTCTCTGAAAACCCTTGAAATGCCGGGTGAAACCGCGCTATATACAAGAGTACCGGCAGGAATGTCGGAATCACGTCTGGGGTCATTCTTGCCCCAGGAGGCAATCATGCGCAGCAACGCCATCCGTTCCAACCTGCTGGTTCCCGAGGTACGCGAGGTCATGGACATTCGCCAGGCCTCGGATTACCTCGGCATCTCCTCCGACACGCTCTACAAGTACGCCTCGGAGGGCTTTGTGCCCGCCTTCAAGCTGGGCAACCGCTGGCGCTTCAAGCGCTCGCGGCTCGATGAGTGGATGGACCGCCAGAGCGACCAGCACACCGCCGACGCCGATCCGCTACAGAAGAAGCCGGTTCGTCCAGCGTTTTAACACCAGAAAAATGTCCAGAGGACAGAGAAAGGAAGCCAGACATGAAAGGGAAATACAAGAAAAACACAATCTTCGTCCACAAGGATGAGCCGATTGCGCATTTCATCGAGATTCTCAATCGCAAGGGATCGGAAGGCTGGGAAGCAATCTCTGCCTGGGCAGATGAGCTGGGCAACTATGTTTTGCTGAAAAAGCCAATGGCAGTCTAGCTTGCTCTTGTAGTCGCTATGGAATCCTGGAACCGGGCTCGTCGCCGGGAATGTCGCGGGTATTCAGCGTATCAGCCGCCGCAATAACGAGTGGATGAACCGACTGACTAGCCTGCACGCGATATGCACAAGACGCATTTCCATCGATGAGACGAGCCTCCAGCTCCACGAATACTTCGCTACGATCCTTTGAAATCCGATATCCAGCTATCTTCCCCTTGTTGGATCGCTCGCAAATACAGATCAAGCACGGTCATCCATTTCCTGATCTCCAATCCCTGCCCCCTGTTATCCTTACTCCGTGGACCACTTTCGCCGCATCGGGCTTTTGCGCCGCCGTCTGACCAAAGCCGGGCTACATGGCCTGCTGGTCACGCATCTGCCCGATCTCCGCTATCTCTCTGGATTTACTGGATCGAGCGCCGCGCTGGCCGTCACACGCCGGTCGGCTCGCCTCTTTACCGATGGGCGCTACAAGACGCAGGCTGCTGAGGAAGTGACGGTCGCGCAGGTGGAGATCGTCGCCAGCTCGCCGGCGGTTGCCGCCGTGCAGTGGCTGGCCGCGCAGCCGGGCGTCGCGTTTGTTGGATTTGATCCCGCTAAAACCACCGTGGCCAATCTGGCCCGCTTTCGAGCCGCACTGCCCGCAAGCCTGCGCCGCAGTTTTCTCACCGCGCTGGCCGCGCCGCTGGTGGAGCCGTTGCGGCTGGTCAAGGACGAGGACGAGCTGGCGCTGATGATTGAGGCGGCGCTGATGGGCTGCAAGCTCTTCGAGCACATTCTGGGCTTTATCCGGCCGGGCCTCAAGGAGTTTGAAGTGGCCGCAGAGCTGGAGCATCAGGCGCGGCTGCTGGGAGCCGAGGGAATGTCCTTTGAGACCATCGTCGCCGCCGGTCTTCGCTCTGCCCTGCCCCATGGCCGCGCCACCGCCGCCCCGCTGCCTCGCCGAGGCTTTGTGACCCTGGACTTCGGTATTATTCTCAAGGGTTACTGCTCGGATATGACCCGAACCGTGCACCTGGGCAAACCCACGGCCAGCGAGCGCGCCGCCTATGAGGCGGTGCTGGAGGCGCAGGAGGCCGGAATCGCTGCGGTGACTTCTGGAGCAAGCTGCGCGGAGGTCGATGAGGCTGCGCGCAGCGTGCTGCGCAAGGCAGGATTGGCGGAGGCTTTTTCCCACTCCACCGGCCATGGCGTCGGTCTGGAGATTCACGAGCCGCCGCGCATCGGCGCTGGAGAGGCAAGCAGGCTGCTAGCCGGCATGGTGATCACTATCGAGCCAGGAGTTTATCTGGCAGAGCGCTTCGGCATTCGCATCGAAGATATGGTGGCTGTTACCCGGACCGGAGGCCAGGTGCTCACCCCGGCGCCCAAGGCCCTGATCGAACTTTGAAGGTTGAATTAGCCCATCCCGCTCCGACGCGGGAGAGTCAAGGAACGAATGAAACCACAAGACATCGAAGATTTGAAACAACTGATTGAGTTCCTGAAGGAATATCAGGTTGCCGAGTTTGACCTGGACCGGGGCGACGTGAAGATTCGTCTCAAGTTCAACCAGCCGGAAGCATCTCGGCGGGACTGAACGATCTGGCGCGGCTGCTCGGTTCGGTTCGATCGGCGGAGGCACAGGTCGCGGCTGCCGCAATCCATCCAGCGCCCAAGGATGCTCCAGCGCCTGTCGCCGCTGGACCCGGATGCCGGCCTGCACATCGTCAAGTCGCCCATGGTCGGCACCTTCTTACGGCTCGCCTTCGCCCGGCGCAGCGTCCTTTGTCTCGCCCGGCGACCGCGTCGCCAAGGGCCAGGTCATCGGCATCGTCGAGGCCATGAAGCTGATGAACGAGATCGAGTCCGACGCCGCTGGCGAAGTCGTCAAGTGTCTTGTCTCCAACGGCCAGCCCATCGAGTATCGGGCAGCCGCTGTTTTCCATCCGGCTGGGGTAGTCGAAGTTATTCCGTTAACCAATCCGCTCAAAGGGTCATTCAATGTTTCGTAAGGTACTGATAGCCAATCGCGGAGAAATCGCGCTGCGCGTCATCAACGCCTGCCGGGAACTCGGCATTCGCACGGTCGCCGTCTACAGCGAGGCCGACCGCAACTCGCTGCACGTGCGCTTTGCCGACGAGGCCATCTGCATCGGCCCGCCGCGCGCTGGCGGACAGCTATCTGAACGTGCCGGCGGTCATCTCCGCCGCCGAAATCGCCGACGTGGACGCGATCCATCCCGGCTACGGCCTGCTGAGCGAGAATGCCAACTTCGCCGAGGTCTGCCGCGCCTCGAACATCAAATTCATCGGCCCACCGCCCGAGGTTACGCGGCTGATGGGCGAAAAGGACAAGGCCCGCCAGGCGATGAAGCGGGCCAATGTGCCCATTCTGCCCGGCTCCGACGGCGTGGTTGCCACGACGGATGAGGCGTTGGACTGGGCCGGGAAGGTGGGCTACCCGGTCATCCTCAAGGCCAAGGCAGGAGGAGGCGGGCGCGGCATGAGAATCGTGCGCGCGCCGGAAGAGTTGCCCAACCTCTTTCATGCGGCGACCACCGAGGCGGCCAACGCCTTTGGCAACGGCGACCTGTACATGGAGAAGTTTGTCGAGAATCCGCGTCACATCGAGTTCCAGGTGCTGGCCGACGAGCATGGCAATGTGCGTACGCTTTTTGAGCGCGAGTGCTCGATCCAGCGCCGCCATCAAAAGCTCATTGAAGAGGCGCCGTCGCTTCAGGTGACACCCAG
>CAWFZU010000273.1:0-17467 GCA_963820195.1 uncultured Acidobacteriaceae bacterium
AATAGGGCTCGAGGATTTCTTCGGACTCGCAGATTACGACCGCGCCGACATCGACGGCCGGGGGATGGGCGACGCGTTCCTTGTCGGTGGAGAGCATGATAGGAGTGTCGGTATCTCCCACATCGACGAAGTCGGTGTCCTGGGCCTGGTACTGCTTTTCGTCGGCAGCTATGGTCCAGACGCGGAAGTAGTTGATCTTCTCATCGATGTCGTACTCGACCCTGCAAGTATCATGGCGGCCCTGCGGCTTGAGGATGCGGATGGCTTCGCGCTCGCGCTCGATGGCGCGTCCCTGGTCGTCAACAGTCTCAACGTATTCATCGAAGAGAATCACCGCGGCGGAATCCTTGGCGTAATCGGGAGTGCGGGTTTTGTAGGCATCGAGACCCCACTGCGGAACTGGCTGCTTATCACCGCCGAACCATCCGGCGTGGCACGGCGTGCAGACGCAGAGAAGTAGGCCAGCCAGCAGAAGGCGGGCGGAGAAAGATGTGCACGAAAGCGGATTTCCCATGATCAGTTTCCTTGGGCAACGGGAGTGCGGGTGAGGACGAGTGGCTGTTGATCGGCGGCGGCGATCTTCAGATAAAAATCGTGGAGATTGTTATAGTCGCCGGGACCGAGCAGAGTAAAGTTACGGATAAAGGCGCGCACGACTTCGACTGTACCGTTTTTTGCGGCGGAGTTCATGCGCAGCAAGGCGTGATTGGGCCAGAGAAGGTCAGGATTCTTGGGCGCGCTCTCCACTATGTA
This sequence comes from uncultured Acidobacteriaceae bacterium, assembly GCA_963820195.1. Classification (GTDB taxonomy): domain Bacteria; phylum Acidobacteriota; class Terriglobia; order Terriglobales; family Acidobacteriaceae; genus Telmatobacter. The sequence goes on from CAWFZU010000273.1 coordinate 754, forward strand.
ACCGGAAGGCAGGTGGTAGACCACATCCTCCTGCTCCATCTTCGGGTAGTGAAGGTCGATGGGCGTGAGGCGCTTGTCCTGCGCCACAAAGGGGTGCTTGGCGCGGGAATCAAAGAAGAGGCCAGGCAGGAAAATGTGCTTGCCGGTGACCGAGCCCAAAGAACCAGAGACTTTAACGTAGGCGATGAGGTTGACTGTGGGGTCGTCCAAAGCCTGGAAGCGATCAAAATCAGCCTGCACGCCTTCGGGAAGATCGTTGCGCAAGGCCTCAATGAATTGTTTGCTGACCTCCGTCTCGTCGTTTTCCAGCGCCAGTTGACGCCAGTACAGAGCCTCCGGGCCGTTCATCACTACGCGGACCGTTCCCTTCACGCCACCGTCCGCGTCGATGGTCAAATCCGCGCTCGGCATAACCGCCGATTCCTTGAAAGTGCCGGGGGGGGGTATTGGCGGTGACTGCGCCCTTCTCGGTGAGCCGCAAGCCCGTGGCAAGAGTGTGCTTCCAGTGCAGGCTGCCGAAGGGGCACATCTTCTGGCCGGGGTCGAGATAGACATCCTTGCCGTTCAGTTCGACAATCGCAAGGTAATCGTCCAATTGGTAAGTGGACAGATAGCTCGCGTCGAAGATGGCGCGGTTGCGATCCACCACCTTCATCGGCCAGGCCTTCAGGCCGGCGGCGCGGCCCAGCGCTACGTAAAGCAGCGCGATATTGTCGTCATATCCGCTTTGCTGCTTCCACACATCCCCGGCATTATGAATGTCTTTGATCTTCTCTTTCTTGCGCTCGGCCAGGGATTTCTGGCGGCTGAAACTGGTGTTGTCCAGCTTCTGGACGGCCGCATAAATCTTGCGGGCTTTTTGCTCGTCGCTGTCTGCCGGCGCCACAATCTGGGCAGCATCCGTCTTGAGATAGCCGTTCGGATTGATGAACTCCTTTACCGCATCGGCCCAGGTCTTGTCGGCATAATCCCAGAAATCCTTGCCGGATTTGAAGCTTGAGAGATAAAACTCCAGGCGCCACTTGAATGTGTTCAGCGGGGGCATCCAATCCTCGTCCGGCAGTGGCGGAATGTCGTCAAGATCGAGCGTATAGTCGTCTTTCTTGTTGACCAGCTTGGCGCCGGAATCGATTCTGTATGAATACATCAGCGAATCGTAGCTGCGGTTCGCGAAATGCAGAGAATAATGCGCCTTGTGTACGAAGTATGTTTGCTGAATATTCCATGTGGGCAGGGGCATTGAATCGTTGAAGCGAAGCGTCACGCGGTATTCCAGGATGCTGCCCACCTCGACGGCGGGCAGAGTAAAGACGATGGTGTTTTCCTGGTATTTTTTGGCCTTGAAATCCATCATGTCCTCGGGAGTGGCGGTCAATTCAACGATGCTGCCATCGGCATGGATGGTGCGCCCCTTGATGTCAGTGACCTTTTGGGAGTCACGCACATAGGGAAGGCTGATGGTGGCCATCTCTTTGCCCTTGTCGGTGAGGACCTTGATGCGCTCGTAGTAGCTGTAAGTTTGTTGCTCGTCGTTGCAGATCTCTTCGCGGTAGAGGTAGACGGCGGCCGCGCCGGGCGCCTTGGGGTCGGCGGTCATCTTGAGCTCTTCGGGAGTGGGGTCCTGGAACTGAGCGTGAAGCAGAACTGGGGATGCAAGGGCGATAAGCAGGAGAAAAATGCGTACCAGAGCGGGAATCCGCATGAGTTTTCCTTCCCTGACGGAAGATTAGAAGCAGTTTCGGAACGGCGTTATTGATTGGGGAGATTCTACATCGGCGGGAAGGCGGTGTCGAGGACGTTTCTGCCTTGCCAAGTCAGCGCGTCAGCAGGTCAGCGCGCCGGGCGGGCTCCGAGGAGGGAGGAGACGAGGGCGATGGGCAGGCCGACGACATTGAAGTAGCAGCCTTCAATGCGGGGAATCCAGCGGGCGGCGCGGCTCTGGATGGCGTATGCGCCGGCCTTGTCCATCGGCTCGCCGGTGGCGATGTAGGCGTCGATCTCTTCGTCGCTGAGCGTGAGGAAGGTGACGGCAGTGGATTCGGCGGCGACCTGGGTGGAGGTTGCGCTGACCAGCGCGATGCCGGTGAGGACGCGATGGGTGCGTCCGGAGAGCAGGCGGAGCATTCGGGCGGCGTCGGCGGGGCTTTCCGGGCTTGCCGAGGATGTGATCGTCGAGGGCAACGGTGGTGTCCGCGGCTAAGACTGTGAGAGTGTCCGAGAAGATTCCCTCAGGGGCTAAAGCCCGGACTCCTTCTGAATCACGTTCGGCACGGCTGAAGCCGTGCCCTTTCAAAGCCAGTTCGTTGTAGACGGCCTGGGCTTTTTCGCGGGCGAGGCGGGTGACGTAGGCGATGGGGTCTTCGTTGGGGTAGGGGGTCTTCGGGGATGTGGGCGGGATGGACCTCGAAGGAGTAGCCGGCCTGGGCGAGGAGTTCGCGGCGGCGGGGCGAGGCGGAGGCGAGGACGAGCATATTGAGATTATGCTGCATAGGATTAACGTGGTTGAGTAAGATCAGGATTATGGTGATTTTCTCCGATTTGATGCTGGCGCGGCGATTGGAAGCGGCGGAGGGTTTCGCCGGCGCTCAGTTTGCCGAGGCGCGCAGCCGTTTGTTCCCGCAATGTGGCTCGACGTGGACGAAATGCGCGGGGGCAACTCTGATCTTTGACGGCATTGATGCACCGACCACCCAGAGTTTTGGCCTGGGGATATTCGAGGAAGTGACGCCCGCGGCGTTGGATGAGATCGAGAGCTTTTTTGAGAGCCGCGACGCGGCGGTGATGCATGAGGTCAGCCCGATGGCCGGCGCGGCTATGCTGGAGCTTCTGTGCGCGCGCAATTACCGGCCCTTCGAAGTGAGCAGCGTGCTCTATCGGAGCATAGAGAAGCCCGGCCACTCACTTCCCGGCAACATCAGGGTGCGTGTGATTGAGCAGGAAGAAGCAGAGCTCTGGAGCAGCGTGAGCGTGCGGGGATGGACGCACGATCATCCCGAGCTGGAGGAGTTTATTCAGCAGATGGGTGTGTTGTGTGTGGCGCGCCGGCAGAGCCCGTGCTTTCTGGCCGAGGTTGACGGAGAACCGGGCGCCGCTGGAGTGCTGAACCTGCATGAAGGGGTTGCGCTGTTTGGCGGTGCGGCGACAGTGCCCGAGTTGCGGCGGAAGGGACTGCAGGCGGCACTGCTCGAAGAGCGGATGCGATACGCCTATGAACAGGGTAGCGATCTGGCGATGATGGTGGCGGAGGCGGGAAGCAACTCGCAGCGAAACGCCGAGCGAAAGGGCTTTCGCGTGGCGTACACACGGCTGAAGTGGCGACTTGCCTCCTAGATAGTGAGCCCGGTTTGGAGGCCTGCGGGAGTGGCGATGCCCCAGGCCATCGCGGGGGTGTTGTGGGCCAGGCCGAAGCGGCCGTCGGGGCCTAGCAGGATAATGCCGCCGTGTCCGCCGAGACGGTTGTAGAGGTAGGCGATGGCCTCCTGGGCGGCGATCTCAGGTGCGGTACCCGCTGCGACGCGGTCGGTGGCCCACTTACCCAGGACCAGCTTCATGATGGGTTCGCCCCAGCCGGTCAGCGAGACGGCGGCGGAGAGATTGTCGGCGTAGCAGCCGCAACCGATCAGCGAGGAGTCGCCGACACGGCCGGGAGTCTTGTTGAGGGTTCCGCCGGTGGAGGTGGCGGCGGCGAGGTTGCCGTGGGAGTCGAGGGCGACTGCGCCGACCGTATCGTGGGAGTCGAATGCGCCGGGATCGGCTGGAAGCGCGGTCTCCGGGCCTTTGTCATCGTGCAGGGTTTGGCCGGAGAAGGACTCGTCGGCGAGTCCGGCGGCCTGGCGAGCCTGTGCCTGGGCGAGGCGTTCGCGCTCGCGGTCGAGAACCAACTCGGCGTTGTCGATGAGGGTCATGCCGTGGGCGTGGGCGAAGTCCTCCGCGCCTTGGCCGACGAAGTAGACGTGAGGGCTTTTTTCCAGGACCAGCCGGGCGGCCTGAATGGGGTTGCGGAGGCGCTCGACGCACGCCACGCCGCCGGCCTTCATGCGGCCGCCGTCCATCAGCAGGGCGTCAAGCTGTACGCGGCCGTCGGAGGTGAGAAAGCTGCCCCGGCCGGCGTCGAAGGCGGGATCGTCTTCGAGGACGGTGACGGCGGCTTCGACGGCATCCAGAGACGATCCGCCGCGAGAGAGAACTGCATAGCCGGTCTCCAGCGCGTTGCGGACACCGGCCTGGTGAGCGGCAGCGGCGGCGTCGGGGATGGCCCATGCGCCGCCGTGGACGAGAAGCGTGGGTGAGTGGAGTGCGGAAGTCGTCACCGGATTATCGTAGATCATTCCACCGGCGGGGTGTGCATCTCCGCGACTTCAAGCCGCTCGCCGGGCTTCAGGTAACCCTTACGGCGAAACCAGTCTTCCATGGCCGGCTGAAGGCGCGCGAGAGGAACGCGTGTCCCGGCTTCGAGGACTCCGTCGGCGACGGGCAGGGTGTCGTCGAAGACCGCGTCGTTGGTGAAGTTGCGCATGGCGAAGTTGTCGATCCAGCCGATGGGGCAGGCGTGCCGCAGGCCGGCGGCGTCAATCCGCTGAATGGAGAGTTTGCGCGCGAACATACCCTCCACTGTACTGGAAGCGGCGTTGTGTGTGGCAAACGCGTTACGGCTTCTTCTCCAGCACGACCCTGGATTCCTTGCCCTGCTCGGCCTCCACATGGAAGCGCTGGAAGCCGTAGTCGCGCTCAGTGTAGTGCTGATGAATGCCCTTGACCAGAAAGAGGCGTAGCGCAACGGTCCCCTCACCGCCGGTGGGAAACCATATCTCGCCATTCACCGGCGCTTGATCGAAGTGTATGTTGGAGCCCTTTTCGATATTGGCGACCAGGCCTCCGGCGACATGAAAGTTGTCGTTGAAGGTGACGTCCAAATGAGCCACTTCGCGGTCAGCCTCATCCACCCACAGCGTCCCTTGCAGCTTCTTGGAGACATCCTCGGCCATGCCATGTGTCTTGGTGTCCTTGCGACCTACAAAGTCAAAGACAATCGTCGGTCGGCCGCGATAGACCTCGCGCCGAGGGTTGCGCACATCCATCACCTCCAGAACATCGCGCAGCGTGATCTCGTGTTCTTCCTGCTTTTTTGTCTCCGGCTGCTGCGCCTTCTCCACGGCCTTGGTGACTCGCTCGGTCTCCTTCTGCTGCTCGCTGTCATCCAGCGGCTTGCCATCCTTCTTTACTCGACGGAAGATCTCGTGGCCGTTGACGAAGAAGATCTCCACCTCGCGCGTCTCCGTCTTGGTCACATGGCCTTTGGCGTCGATATCTTCCGTGGTCTGCGACGCGGTATAGGTGTAATTCTCGCGCACCTTGTCGAGCTTCTTCTGATGCTCCTGTACCTCATTCATCAGCTGATGAATATCCGGCAGAGGCTTTGCGGCCGGCTGCTGGGCTCGCGCTGGAAGCGCTGGTAGCAGAGGCAGTAGAAGAGCCGCGAGCGGAAAGATGCGGGAAGAAAACATGAAGGCAAATCCTCTTGGATGAATTGTATCCGGCGCAAAATGATCGCAGGAGGCGATATTGTCTTTGACCCGGCGAGCGGGAAAAGGTTGCGGCATTGGATATGAATCGGCGTTCGATCTTGATGAAGCAGGCCGGTTGCGGTTGACAGCGCCCTTGCCGCTGCCTAGAATTAGAGAGGAAAGACTCGCGTTTATTCTTGAATAAGTGATAGAAAAATCAAGAGTTGGGTGGTTTCATCCGGGTCGCGGACATCACCGCGGACGAGCCCGGACGGAGAGCGGGAAAGATGCCTGATGCGCGCGTCAGTCCGCGAGAGCGGCTGGTGCTTACGGCCATCATCGAGCAGTACATCGCCACCGGCGAGCCGGTGGCCTCGCAGGCTGTCGCCCGTCATTTCTCCCATCAGGAGGGCTTGAGTTCGGCCACCATCCGCAACGTGATGGCCACGCTGGGCGAGACCGGCCTGCTGGAGCAGCCGCACACCTCGGCCGGGCGCGTGCCCACCGCCGCCGCCTTTCGCTATTACGTCGAACAGATTACCCAGCCGGGCCGCATGGCCGCACTGCCGCAGGGAGCCAACGCACTGGGTTCGATGAGCGAAGCGCGGCGCGGGCAGATCGAGGAGAGCTTCAGCGGCGTGACCAGCAGCAACGACTACCTGGAGCGCACCTCGCACGTGCTGGCTCTGCTGTCCAGCGGGCTGGGCGTGGCGCTGGCCAGCTCCACGGCTGGCCAGGTGCTGGAGCACATCCACTTTTCGCGGCTCTCGATGGGGCGTGTGCTGGCCGTGCTGGTCACCCAGGCGGGCGCGGTGCAGGATCGCGTGCTGGCGCTGGACCGCGAGTTGACCCACCTGGAACTGGAGACAGCCGCGCGCTACCTGAACGAGAACTTTCGCGGCTGGCCCATCGAGCGCATCCGCGCCGAAGTGACGCGACGCGTGGAGCTGGAGCAGGCCGCTTATCACCAGATGCTGGCCGCGGTTGAGGAACTTTGCCGCAAGGGCGCGCTGGCCGCGGGCGAGGCCGGACCGGCGATTTTTGTGGACGGAATGGCCAACCTGATCGCCGTCGAGGCGGATCGCGAGCGGCTGCGCCAGATGCTCCTCGCCCTGGAAACCAAACAGCGGCTGGTGGAGCTGCTGACCGCCTACGTGGACGGACGCCAGCAGGAGGTGCGCGTGGTGGTAGGCCTGGACCTGATGGGACAGGATGAGATTTCGCGTGCCATGCAGGATCTGGTGCTGATCGGCGCGCCGGCGCGGCTGGGTGGCGCCAACCGGGGCACGGTGGCCGTGATTGCGCCCACCCGCATCCAGTACCAGGAGATGATCCAGGCAGTGCGCTACATTGCAAGGCTCTCCGAACGCCTGCTGGATGTTCCCGTCGACGAGGGCTTGAGAGTGTAGGAAGCCCTGAACGGAACTCGCGTTGCACTTGGCAATCAAAAGAGAAGCCAGCGACTGCCGGAGAAATTATCATAGAAACAGATGCGAGGTAATTTGCGGAGAATGCATAGAAACATGCCAGAAGAGAAGAAAGAATTGCGACTGCTGGAAAAGCTGAAGGGCGGGCCGGCTGCCTCGGCGGAAGAGCCGGTGAGTGAAGCCTCCGGCGAGCCGGAGCAGTCCACCGGTCCGGAGCAGGTTCAGGAGCCGCCGGTCAGCCGCGCGGAATTCGACCAGATCAAGGCCGAGCGCGACCAGCTGCTCGACCGGCTGGCCCGCCTGCAGGCCGAGTTTGAGAACGCCCGCAAGCGCGCCGAGCGCGAGCGAATCGCGGACCGCGATTATGCCGCCGCGAATGTGGTCGAGAAGTTTCTGCCGGTGATGGACCACTTTGAGATGGCGCTGAAGTCGGCCGGCACGGCCGAGCAGTTGCGCTCCGGCGTCGAGTTGATCGTGAAGCAGATGGAAGATGTTCTGCGCCAGTTGCAGGTGACGGCGATTCCGGCCGCTGGGCGAGGAGTTCGACCCGCGCCAGCACGAGGCGCTGGGCTCGGTGGAGCGCGCACGACCTGCCCGACCAGCACGTGGCCGAGGAGATTCGCCGCGGCTACAAGCTGCGCGACCGGCTGCTGCGCCCGGCGCTGGTGCGCGTCGCCTCCAACCCCAAACAGACAAGCGAATAGGATCTAAATACAGACGTGAGCAAAGCAGACTATTACGAGGTTCTGGGCGTCTCGCGCGACGCCAGCGACCAGGAGTTGAAGAGCGCCTATCGCAAGCTGGCGCTGCAAGCACCATCCTGACCGCAACCCCGGCGACCATGCCGCCGAGGAGCGCTTCAAGCAGGCCAGCGAGGCCTACCAGGTGCTGAGCGACGCCGACAAGCGCGCCGCCTACGACCGCTACGGCCATGCCGGCGTCAGCGGCGGCAGGCCAGGGCTTCGGCGGACCCCTTCGGCGGCGGCGTTGACATCGGCGACCTCTTCGGCGATCTCTTCGGCGAGATGTTCTCCGTGGGCGGCGGCAGCAGCGCCGCGCCAGCCGCCAGCAGCGCGGCGACGACCTGCGCTTCGATCTGACCATCGACTTCGAAGCCGCCATCTTCGGCACCGAGACCGAGGTGAAGATTCGCCGCCGGGAGACCTGCGACGCCTGCCACGGCAGCGGCAGCGCCTCCGGACGCGGACCCAACACCTGCGCCCAATGCCAGGGCCGCGGCCAGGTTCGCTACCAGCAGGGATTCTTCAGCGTGGCCCGCGCCTGCGGCGCCTGCGGCGGCACCGGTCAGGTGATCGCCGACCCCTGCCTCGCCTGCCGCGGCGAGACCCGCGTAATCAAGGAAATCAAGCTCAATGTGAAAGTGCCGCCGGGCGTCGAGAGTGGAACCCGCATCCGCTACAGCGGCGAAGGCGACGCCGGACGCGCCGGCGCTGCCAAGGGCGACCTGTATGTGGTGCTCGCCATCCGTCCCCATGAGTTCTTCGAGCGCGACGGCCACAATCTGCATTGCGTGATCCCCATCAGCTTTCCCCAGGCCGCCCTGGGCGCGGAGATCGAGATTGCCGCCATCGACGGCCCGGTCACGCTCAGGATTCCCGAGGGCACGCAGAGCGGACGTGAGCTGCGTGTGCGCGGACGCGGCGTCCCTATTCTCAACGGCAAGGGCAACGGCGACCTGATCGTCAAGGTGATGGTCGAGATTCCCCGCAAACTCAACCGCGCCCAGCGCGAACTGGTCAGCCAGCTGGCCGAGTCCATGGCCGTCGATAACAAGCCCGCCTCGCCGAGTCTGATCGAAAAGATGAAGGATCTGTTTGGATAGGGCGGTTTGACAGTTAGCGCATCAAGGTTTTGCGCAACCTGCCGCTAAATCTTGCATTCGCCAGATGCTGACCTTATCGAAGTCAGCCAGCGCAAACCATTGTCCGTCAGCACTCGACGCAAATCTGTGGGCAGCACGTTGCTGCCATCGGCAAAGTAGGTTCCATTTCATGTCGAATAGTGACTCGAACTTATTTGAAACGAGTATCAAATGATTTACGTTATCGATGAATGATCTACCCGATTCAATTTTGCTGTCCTGTCCCGGCGTCTCGGAATAAAGAATCAGACCGTTTATGGAGGGGACAGCTACAAAATCGTTATCGTCATTTGTCATTCCAAGCGTAAGCTCTGGTTCTGATGTTGGGCTGGTAGGCTGGCGTAACGGCCACTCCTTTCTCAAGGTCCAGTCGGCTGCGTTGAATAACGCAACACGACTTCTGCTTACAGTCCAAAGCCTCTTCCCGTCAGCAGACAATGCAAAATCGGTCGCATCTCCGAGTGATGCCAGAATATGTCCGTCCGATAAACGAATGACCCGCCCCTCTTCACCATCTACGTATGCCCAATAATCTGCCGCAGGAAGATAAATTACGCCGCGCACGTCGTATTTGAATTTTCCTAACTGAGCCTTTAATTCCTTGATCGTCTTACTGGTCGCAATTTCGCTCACGCGGACCTTGCCGCCTGAACCCGTCGTGATCAGCCATTCATCATTGTGGGCAAAATATATATCATTGGGGAGAGCTTTAAACTCTGTAAGCTTTCTTCCCGAAGCAACATCGCGCACTTCCACCCGGCCAGATTCCCATCCAATCGCCACCTTCTTACCATCACTACTTATTGCTATTGATTCGAGGGAGAAGTCTGGCGGGGTTTGTTGAATCATAAATGTATTCCCAGGCCCAAACTTGACAGCATTGAATTTCTTGTCGTCTTGGATGACGATGCGTGGTTGTGGAAATGGGGGCAAATCTTTGGTGGATGGCCCAGCGGCTGTCTGGGCCATTGTTCCAGATGTGTTAGTGATCATAACAAAAGTCGTAATCCCTATAAGAACGAATTTGAGCATATTGCCTCCTCGATACGCGATTATACATATCACACCAAACATTCAACTCTCCCACGGATTAACAACCGGCACGCCGGCGGCAACAAATGGCGTGGTGTCGCGCGTGGCTACTATGAATCCATGCACGGCGGCGATGGCGGCAATCTGACAATCGGCCACTGAGATGGAATAGCCCTTCGCTGCTGCGCGGCTTCCCAAAAGAGCGAAAGCAATCGCCGCTTCCCGGTCGAAGGAAAGAAAGCGGCCGGCAAAGAGCTTCGTCAGCAACGATTGCATGGCCAGTTCCATGCCGCGCTTTCGCTTGCCCGCGGGGAGAAGTGCGATACCGATCAGGACTTCCGCAAGATTTGTCGCGGTGAGGTACAGGGTCTCCGGCTCTTGCGCGTCCAGCCATCGAATCACCGCCCGATCGGCGCGCGGCTTCAACGGTTCCGAGATCACGTTGGTGTCGAGAACGATCATTCAAATTCCGCCGGTTCGATTGGCCTGCGATCGCGCTTGTAGTTGAGTTCGATGCCGCCATAGCGCTGCCCGAAGGCGGCCAACTCCGATCCGATCTTGATGCGCGCCTTGGGAGTGACGGCCTCTTCCAGGATCACGCGAATCTCCGCCTCGGTGCTGCGTGCGTTATGCGCCGCGCGCAGCTTGAGTGCGCGATGGACGGCTATGGGAAGATTGCGGACGGTGACGGCAGGCATAAGGCTTCCCTCCATTCTGCTATCAATGATAGCAGAATGATGGCAACGATAGTGTAGCCTTTTGCTCTTGAATAGGCTGATTGAGGTTCATGGATTACCGCCCTTTCGCGATGCCACTGCGAAAGGATGGGGCACCCAGCTTCCTGTTCCCATCCTGAACTGAATTCGCCGGCCCGAAGATGCACAATAGAGGGTTGGGAATTTTGGACGTCAGGGGAGAGAGACAGATGAGCAGTATCAAGGTTGTGGCATTCAACGGCAGCGCGCGCAAGGGCGGAAACACCTCCATCCTGCTGCGCACGGTTTTACAGGAGCTGGAAAGCGAAGGCATTGAGACCGAACTGGTTGAACTGAGCGGAATGAAGATTCACGGCTGCCGGGCGTGCAGCGAGTGCGCCAGGAACAAGGACCGCCGCTGCGGGCAGAAGAACGACGACGGCAATGCGCTGATCGAAAAGATGGAGCAGGCCAACGGCATACTGCTCGGCTCGCCCACCTATTTCGCCAACATCTCGCCGGAGATTTCGGCGCTGATGGATCGAGCTTGCTATGTTTCCAGAGCTAACGGGAACTTCTTCCGCCGCAAGGTGGGCGCTGCCGTTGTCGCGGTGCGCAGGGCGGGAGCGATTCCTGCTTTTGATGCCTTGAACCACTTCTTTTTCTTCAGTGAAATGATTGTGCCCGGCTCGTCGTATTGGAACGTAGGAATCGGCCGCGAGATCGGCGACGTGGAGCGGGATATTGAGGGCATGCAGACGATGAAAACCCTGGGGAAAAACATGGCGTGGCTGCTGAAAAAGATCAAAGACTAACACAGCCTCTGCAACTGTCCCAGGTGATTGAGATCGTGTCCGGCCATCGTCTCGACGAGAGTCTGGAAGGTCATCGTGCCCCGCTCAGGGTGTGTGACCGGCCTGGCCGCCGCCGCCGGAAGGGCTGAGACGATAAGGCGCAGGTTCCATTGGCGCGCTGCATTGAAGAGCTGAAGCGCCTGCTCCACGGAGACACCGGGGTAGCTTGCGGCCCACTTCTCCTGGTCAAAGGGCTGGATTACTGGCGCATCCTCGGCGAGGGTCTGGCGCAGCCGGAAGGCAAAGACCAGCTCGCAGTCCGCCAGGTGACAGGCAATCTCCGCCGGGCTCCATTTGCCGGGAGCAGGCGGAACGGAGGCTTTCTCCGGGCCAATCGCGGTAAGCAGTGAGGAAAGCCGCACACCCGTCTCGGCGAGAATTGCCTCGAGCGGCCGTCCGTCCAGGAAGCGGGCATAAGGGTTGAGTTCGCTCATCGAGTTAGCCTCCCATATTAAGATTTATATCAAAATTTCTCATGCAGGCATTGAATTCTCTGGTCCCTGTCACAGATACTCCCGCACCATGCGCTGCCAGGTGGGCCAGTCGTGGGAGTTGTGCGCGTCCCAGATATGGAGCTGGTGGGGAATCTCCTTGTCGCTCAGGATGCGGTCGAGGTTCTGGTTCTGCGCCAGGCACTGGTCGTCCCAGCCGGTGGCCAGCACGTAGCGGTTGCGGCGGAAGCGCTCGAGAAACCACGGGTCGGTCAGGTTGGGCAGGTAGTGCGTGGGCAGGTTGTAGTAGCAGTCCTGGTCGTAGTAGCCGTCGAGAAAGCTCGTCAGGTCGAAGGCGCCGGAGAGCGAGACGAAGCCGGTGAAGACGTCGGGATGGCGCAGGGCGATGTTGACGGCGTGATAGCCGCCGAAACTGCAACCCAGCGCGACCAGGCTGCGGGTCGGGATTCCGCTGGCGGATCAGCGGGAGCAGTTCGTGGAGCAGGTACTCCTCGTAGCGCAGGTGGCGAGCGATGCGCCAGCGCGGGGCGTGTGTGCGGTTGTACCAGCTCTCCGCGTCCACCGAGTCGACGCAGATGAGCTGCAGCTGGCCGGCGTCGATCTTGCCGGCGCAGGCGGCGACCATGCCCCGGTCTTCAAAGTCGAAGAAGCGCCCGCCGGAGGTGGGAAAGACCAGGACCGGCAGGCCGGCATGGCCGAAGATGAGCAGTTCCATCTCCCGGCCCAGGCGTCTGGAATAGCCTTTGCAATATTCACGAACCATCGGTGCGCGCTCCTTAGGCGGGGACGGAAGGAACCGCCGTTCTTCTTGTTTATGGTAACCCCACGCGCCTGTGAATCCGACCGGGGAAGCCCGATTTGCCTCAACAGGCCACTTTCGGCGATACTTAGGTGTTGTGTCTTGCGCGGTGGGGTCCCCGCGAACAGGTCTTCGTTCGTGGGGTGATCGATCGGACGCGTCCGTCTGGCCCTCAAATGGCCAGGCAAGTCCGAGTCGACCTGAAAGACCCCAGTCCAGAGCCCCCGTGGACAGGTCCACGTCCGTGGGGTGGAAAGAACCACAACAGAGTATTGGAAGTCGAAAGGAACCGTATCCCGTGGTAATGATTCGTTTGGCGCGATTTGGCGCCCCCAAGCAGCCCTGCTACCGCATCGTGGTCATCGAGAAGGACCGCGCCCGCAATGGCCGTTCCATCGAGGTCGTCGGCACATACAACCCTCGTACCGAGCCGGCCACGGTCGATCTGAAGCACGAGCGCGTTGCCTACTGGCAGAGCAAGGGTGCGCAACTGACGCCGATTGTCGCCAAGCTGGTGGCCAAGAACCCCGCCCCGGTTGTCGAGCCGGTTGCGGCCTGATTTTTCTCCTCCCCCGGAGCGTGCGCGGCCTTCGAGCCGGCGCGCACAGTAGTTGCTGACGATGGGTGCGGGCTGTTAATCTGCGCGCACCGATTCCGAATCGTACATTCTGGTCGCCAATTCCTGAACGTATTCGGTCAGGGGCAGGAGCATGACGCAAAACGCTATGGTCGAAGTGGAAGAACTGGTTCGCGAGATTGCACGGGCGCTGGTGGACGAGCCGGCAGCCGTTGAAGTGGAGAGCGTGGGCCGCGAGGAAAACACGGTTCTCAAGCTCCGCGTGGCGCCGACAGGACGTGGGCAAGGTCATCGGCAAGCAGGGGCGCACCGCCCGTTCGGTGCGCACCATTCTGGGCGCCGTCAGCATGAAGGTGCATCACCGCTATACGCTCGACATTCTGGAAGAAGACGAGCCCTGAGATGGAACTGCCCTCTGGTGCATCTGGCCCCGCTCTGCCGGCAGCGATGACCGCGCCTGAAGACTGGGTCTGGCTGGCGCGGATTCGCCACCGCAGGGGCGCAAAGGCGAGGTCTTCGCCGAGATTCTCACCGATTTCCCTGAAAAATTTGCTGAACGAAAGCGGCTCTGGCTGCTGGGCGCGGGCAGCGTCGCGGCTCCGCGCGAAGTGGAACTCATCGCCCATTGGCTGCACAAGGGCGGCATCGTGCTGCACTTTGCCGGGGTGGACTCAATCTCGGCAGCCGAAACGCTCAAGGGGCTGATCGTGGCCATTCCCCGCACCGAGCGGGCCGCTCTGGCTGAGGACGAGGTCTACATCGGCGACCTGATCGGCTGCGCGCTGATCGACGTGGCCGGAACGGAGCCGGTGACGGTCGGCGAAATCGAGAACGTGGACCGGACGGCCGGTCCGGTGGCGCTGCTGGTGGTGCAAGGCGCGGCGGGTGAGGTTCTCGTCCCCTTCGCCAAGAGCTACCTGCGCAAGATCGACCTCCAGGCAAGGCGCGTCGAAATGGCTTTGCCGGAAGGGTTGGTTGATCTGAATGCGCCGGGATAAGCATTATTTATTGGGATGATCGGCGTTGCCGTCTACCTCAGAATCGGTATAATTGGAAAATCCGGTTTGAGAAAAAGAGATTCCGGAGCCTACTTCCCATTCTCTCAGACTTCATCCTCGACCACCCTCGCTCCAGCGCCGCCCCCGCCGCGCTCAAATCGAATTCCGCTCGGAGGAGATCATTTCCATGCGCTCTGTATCCGGCTCCGCCACTTTCCTTGTTCTTCTTGCATCAGCCGCGCTGGCTGCCCAGCAGCCAACTCCCCAGCCCACCACCGACGCTGAAGCCCCCAGCCGCGACACCAGCTACATCGACAGCCAGGGCACCGCGCACATCACACGGGTCGTTCCCATTCCGGCGACCATCAGCACCCAGGCACAACTGTTCGTGGGTCGCGCCGAGCCGGATCAAGTTCCTCCCGAGCCGCTCGCCCTGCGCCGCAGCCGCACCGACGCCCTATCGATGCGCCTTCGCATGGCCTGGACGCGCCTCTGCCCCAACCAGCTCATCGACGACACGATTGCCGGTGTTCCGGTCCACATTGTCACCCCCGAAGGGATACCCCAAGAAAACCGCGACAAGGTTCTCCTCAATCTCCACGGAGGCGGCTTCAACTCCGACTCAGGCTCCTACGCCGAGTCCATCCCCATCGCCAGCTACGCCAAAATTAAGGTCATTGCCGTGCTATACCGCCTCGCCCCCGAGAAACCCTTCCCCGCCGCCGTGGACGATTCTGTAGCCGTCTACAAGGAGCTGCTCAAAACCTACAAGCCGGAGCACATCGTGATCTATGGCACCTCAGCGGGTGCGATGTTAACTGCCGAAGTCGCCGCCAAACTCAAGCAACTGGGCCTGCCGCAGCCCGCCGCTTTGGGAATCTTCAGCGGCCTGGGCGACTTTGCCCGCAACGGCGATTCGATAGCACTCTACACCCTGCGCGGCCTCACAGGTCATCTCGATCCGCCCGGCTCCGGCCCGCACGATCCCGACTACGTCGCCAGCACCGACCCTAAGGATCCAATTCTCTCGCCGGTATACTCCGACCTTCACGGCCTGCCGCCCACGCTTTTCGTCACCAGCACCCGTGACATGCTGCTTAGCGGCACTTCCAACCTCCATCGCGCCTACCTCAGCGCCGGCGTCGATGCGCGATTGGTCGTCTTTGACGCCCTGCCCCACGCCTTCTGGTATGATCCTCTCCTGCCCGAAGCTTTCGAAGCCAACCACCTAATGGCCGACTTCTTCGTCAAGCACATGGGTAAGTAAAGAGTGTTAGCGGACTAGTCGCGAACGTAAGACAACCGAGGACGAAGTCTACATCGGTGACATGATCGGCTGCGCGCTGATCGATGTGGCCGGAGCGAATCCGGTTACCATCGGCGAGATCGAGAATGTGGACCGGACGGCGGGTCCTGTGGCGCTGCTGGTGGTCAACGGCGCGGCAGGCGAGGTGCTCATCCCCTTCGCCGTAAGCTACCTGCGCAAGATCGACCTGGCAGCAAGGCGAGTGGAGATGGCGCTGCGCGAAGGATTGATCGACTTGAGTCTTCCAGAGAAAATCTTCCCGCGAATAAGCCAGGCCACAAACCATTTTCAATCGCGCCAAAAATCCAACCTATTCCGTAATCGTCGAGCCCCAGTTGTCCGGCTGGGGCGCTGTGCCGCGAATCTGCTCGATAAAAAGCGGCACCTCTTTCTCGATCAACTCCGTAGCGGTCAATATGAATGTAGTGGGTGCTGCCTTTGGCGATGATTCTGCGGCTGCGCGTGGAGAGTTTCTTGAGGTCTTCCTGCATTCCGTTCCAGGCGTTCGCCGCATCTACCGATACACCGGCGGGTATCTTGGCGGGATCCTCCGAGATGATCAGAATCGGAAGCGCGCCGTAGGGGCCGGTATGCACTGTCTCTTGGCCGGATCGATTGATGCTGTCCATATATTCAAACATCTGGCTGACATGTGTCTGACAGAATATCCTCAGCCTGCAATTTGGCTGCGTGGGCGTCAAAGCCTTTGATGGATTGCGAACACATCCCAAGGAGGCGCGGAATTCCCGTACTCATTGCGGGTTTTGTCAGCAGCTCCAACGCCCAACTTGGTGGCGCCTTGCCTGAGGAGGCCTTCACCACTGGGTTCTCGTCCTGCAAAGGCGTGGAACTATCCTCAAAGACGATCCCAACAATATCCGCCGGATAGCGTGTGGCGTAATCACGCTCATACATTCCACCGATGGAATGTCCCATCAGCACGATGGGGCCGGTGACTTTGGCCTGTAGCAGAAGTTCGTGCAACTCGGCGGCGATATGGTCGGCGTCGCGAGGAGCCGGCAGCGCGTCGCTCCAGCCAAATCCGGCGCGGTCATACGAGCAGACGCGAGTGGTGTTGGAGAGCACCGGCTGGACCCCTCCCCAGGTCAACGCGTCGTTTCCCAAACCCGCTTCCAATACAATGGTGGGCAAACCATTCCCCAGCAAATAATGTGCATCCTGTGGCCA
>CAWFZU010000274.1:0-5994 GCA_963820195.1 uncultured Acidobacteriaceae bacterium
AAATCGTCTCCGGCATCGGGTTCATCGGCGCAGGCCTTATTTTTGTAGGCCAGGACCGGGTCAGAGGACTCACCACCGCTGCTACCGTCTGGCTGGTGACTGGCATCGGCATGGCCTGCGGGGCAGGTCTGCCGTGGCTGGCGCTCGCCGCCACGGGCGGCTACTTCATTGTGGCGCTCGTCTTTCCGTTGATCCTGCGCGTGATTCCCGGATCGGCTGAATCTGCCGAGCGACGCGCTGACGGGGAACACGATTGATTCTTATCTCCTGGACCTGGGCCTCCCACCCGCTCATCGCGATAAGGCGCGATGAACGGGGCACAGCTTCAAATGGTTCATGGTGATTCTTCGGGGCTGATGTGCGGGCCACCTGCCTGTGCTCAATCGCCCCTGCCTTTCCAATGCCGCACCAGGTCTTCGGCGGCTTCGGACCAATCGGGAAACTGGAACTCGAAGCCGGCGTCGAGCAGGCGTCCGGGGACGGCGCGGCAGCTTTGCAGCACCAGCTCCGGCTCGGTGCGCAGAAAAATTGCGCCGAGCTTGATGGCCAGCGAGGGCGCAGGTACCCCATTGGGCACATCCCAGGCCCAGCGCAGCGCCGCCATGAACTCGCGATTGGGCAGCGGGTTGGGCGCGGCGATGTTGACAGGCCCCTGCAACTCCTCATGGGCAATCAGGAATTCAACGGCGCGCGCATAGTCGGCCTCATGAATCCAGGAGACGAACTGGCGTCCGTTGCCCTGCTTGCCGCCCAGGCCGAGCCGGACAAGATTGGAGAGCACGCCAAAGGCGCTGCCCGGCGCGGGGCTGAGGACGACGGCGCTGCGCAGAGCCACCTTGCGGGTGCGCGGCGTTTCGGCGGCAAAGAACGCGGCCTCCCAGTCCCGGGCCACGCGGGCGGAAAAGCCACGGCGTTGGAGCCATCGATTTGCCGGTAGCTTTGCGTTGGCCGAGGCGTTGTCGCCGGCTAACTTGCCCGTCGCTTCATCCAGGGGAAGATCGACGCCGTTTGCATCAAGGGCGCGCTCGTAAATTGTGGCCGCCGATGCGTTCAGCCACACTCGCGGCGGCTCGGCGAGCGAGGCGATCACGCTGCCCAGCAGCCGCGTGGATTGAATGCGCGAGTCGTAGATGGCTTGCCGGTTGGCCGCATTGTAGCGGCAGTTGACGCTGCGCCCGGCCAGGTTGATGCAGACGTCGGCGCCTTCCAGGTACTCGGTCCACGGGCCTGTCTGCTCGCCGTCCCAGTGAACGGTCTGCCAGGGCGCGGCGTAAGGGCCGCGGGTGAGCACGGTGACATGATGGCCTTGCTGCTGAAAGTGGCGGGCCAGCGCCTGGCCCACCTGGCCGCTGCCGCCGGGCAGGACGATACGCAGGGGGCGCGAAGTCACGGCTGTTGTCGTATCCATAAATTCAGCCTACAACCCAGGCGAAGCCAGCGCCGCTGTCCATTCCGCGGGCGAATCCACCAGCACGTCCGGCGGATTCTCCTTGAGGCTCTCGGGCGCAAGCCCGAAGGTGCAGCCGATGCACCACGCGCCCGCATTGCGCGCCGTCTCCACATCCACCTGGCTGTCGCCGATCACCACTGTCTCTTCCGGCTGTGCGCCGGCCTCGCTCATCAGCGCCCGCAGTCCCTCCGGATCGGGCTTCTTGGTGGCAAAGCTGTTGCCGCCGTAAATGTTCAGGAAGTAAGGCGCCAGGCCCAGCGCCGCGCAGATCTCCCGCGCCGGCCGAACCGGCTTGTTGGTCAGCACCGCCATCAGCCACGGCCGTGTCCCATCCGCGGCTGCCGATCGTGCAAGCGCCTGCAGCGCCGCCAGCGCCTCCAGAACCCCTTCATAGGCGTAGGTGCAATCCAGCTTGTGCTCGCGATAGTAGTCCAGAAAATACTTGTACGCCTCGGCCAGCAACTCCTCATCCGCCGCCACGCCTTCCGCTGCCGCAAAGCGACCTGCGCACCAGCATGATCGCGCCGTTGCCGATAAATCCGGCGATGGCCTCATCCGCCAACTGCTCGCGCCCAAATTCCTAGCCAGCGTTGCGTTGACGCTGTTGCACAAATCCTGCGCGGAGTCGATCAGCGTGCCGTCCAGATCGAAGACCAGCAATTTCAGTTGTTCGACGGGAAGTGGGCGAAGGATGCGAACCATGCTTTTAGTTTAACGGGGCAGCTGCGCTCGTCGCACAACTACCCCGGCTTTGAACTACTCGCGGAAAAAAGTATTGGCGATTTGAGCCGTCAAACTGGCCGGATCGCATACAGCACCGTTTGAAAGCTGCGTCCGGAACCGCATGGACAGGGATCGTTGCGCCCTAGCTTTTCCAGCAATTCCTTGTCTTCATGCACGACGCGAAGGCCGCGTTTTACATGGGTTTCCGATGGGTATCCTTTACGGCGCTTACTGCTTCGCTGGAAAGGAGAGCGTTTCTTCAAAGTTGTCGATAGTCATGGCCGTTCTCCTTTGTTTGGAATACGACCATCTTATCATTTCTTCCGCTTGCGCCTGCACTCAATGCACCCGAATGTCGCCCGAGCCGGTTTCGATGCGCACCGTGGGTCCGCCGCCGTTGATCTTGCCGGAGACGTGGTGGTGGTCCGATGAGCCGTGCGTCAGCATCTCCTGATCGGTGTGAACGTTGCCCGAGCCGGTGGATGCTTCCAGCGTGAGCGCGGCACTGCCCGGCCAGAGTTCCACATTGCCGGAGCCGGTCTCCAGTTTCCAATCCGCCGCCGGCGTTCCACTTGCCTTGATATTTCCGGAGCCAGTATGGGCGTACAAGCTGCCGCGCAGATTACGCAGTTCGATATTGCCCGAGCCGGTCCCCGCCCTCACATCACCTTGACCTGTCTGCTCGGCGTAGATGTCGCCTGAGCCGGTGTCTACCTTGAAGCCGCCGTGCAGGCCGGTGGCGTGAATATTGCCAGAGCCGGTTGAGATTTTGGCGTTCTCGCCCACGCCGTCGTCGGTGATGTCTGCCGGAGCCGGAGCCGGCGTCGAGAAACGCATTCTCCGGCGCCTGAATCTCATAGTCGATGCTGATGTTGTGCAGGTTCTCGTGATGGCCGCCGATGCGGATGATGTTGCCCGTCTGCTCGATGGGCGGATTGGCCGCGATCTCCCGCACCCGCTCCTCGCTTGCCGCCCCAGCCGGACTTCACCTTGCCGAAGAGGTGCACCTGGTTGCCCGAGCCGTGGGTGAGGTGAATGTTGCCTGAGCCGGTCGAGACCGACAGTTCCACGCGCCCGCTCACTGTGAGCGTGCGATCGAAGGTAGCCTCCGCGCCCAGCGCCGGAAGCGCCGCCAGCGCGGCCATTGCCATCGCTGCAATCCAAAGTTTCTTCATTGTGCTCCTTTCTTTTCTCAGTTTTCAGTTTTCAGTTCTCAGTTCTCAGTGAAAAACAAATGCATTGTTGTCGTAGCGTTCAGGCTTGTGAAAAACCAATCCATGCCGAATATTTTGCGAACGCTTCAACTGGGAACTGAAAACTGTCAACTGAGAACTGTCTACTGCTGCAACACCACCTGATCGCCTTCCTTCAGGCCGCTCAGAACTTCGGTGACCGAGCCGTTCGACAATCCCACAGTGACCGGAATCTTGCGCTTGCCTTCCTTTTGATTTTTGTCGGGAATTTCCACGGAGGCCTTCTTCTGGTTGTCATACATGACGGCGCTCTCCGGCACCATTAGAACGCCCTTGTGCTCGTCCAGAATGATCTCGGCGTTGGCGGTCATGTTGGCCTTCAGCTCGCCTCCGGGATTGTTGATGGAGACGCGCACCTCGAAGGTGGTCACGTTGTCCTTCTCCACGCCCAGCGGCGCGATCTTGGTGACCTTGCCGTCGAAGACGCGGTCGCGGAAGCTCTCGACCTTGATGCGCGCCGGCTGCGCCATGTAGACATGCGCGATGTCGGCCTCGTCCACCTTGCCCTGCACATAAACCTCGTTGATGTCGCCCTCGGTCATCACCAGCGTGGCCGTGGAACCCAGCACCAGGATGGAGCTGACCGCGTCGCCGATCTCCACGTCACGCGAAAGAATCACTCCGTCCATAGGCGCCACAATGGTGGTGTAGCTCAACTGCTCTTCGAGCTGTTGCAGGCCGGCCTGGGCCTGCTGCACCTGCGCCCGCGCCTGTTTCAGGCGGGCTGAATCCACACCGATCTGAGCCTTGGAGTTGTCGCGCCGGGTGAGCGCGGCCAGGTAATCCTTGTTGGCATCGTCCAGCGCCTGGCGGCTCACGATGCCTTGCTTCTGCATCTCCTGGTTGCGATCCAGTGTGGCCTTGTACATGGGCAGGTCGGGCGCGTTGGCGTTGACCTTATCCTGCTCGATATTGGCCTCATAGGTGGCCACATTGGCCTCGGCGGCCGACAGTTGCGCCCGCTGTGCATTCACTTGCGCCACAATCTCCTGCTGATCGAGCTGCGCCAATTCCTGCCCCTTGTGCACCTGGTTGTTGATGTCCACGTAGAGCTTTTCCACGATGCCGGAGGCTTTTGACTTTACTTCGACCTTGGTGATCGGCTGAATCTTTCCCGTGGCTACCACCGAGCGCGCCACATCTCCGCGCGTCACCTTGGCCAATTTATTGGGGTCAATCGACGATCGCGAGACCATCCGCGCCAATCCGAAGCCCAGCAGCGCAACCACCACAACGATCCCGGCAATCAGCCAGATCCAGAATTTCTTGCTTTTGCGTGATGCGGCCACCAGAACCTCCCAAGACGTAGAATAGCAACGCTCTCTTGCCGGAATAAGAGACGCAAATCAATGAGTGAAGCAGGCAAAATAGCTTAGACGGCTGAAACCTGCCCTTGTCAGCTAGACCGAGGACGCCCTGCTCTTCTCTCATACGCAGCGGACAGCGTCTTGGTTCCAGGGCTGAGAAGGGCAGGGAAAAGCCATCCCTGCTCAACACGCGTAACGGGAGGAAGGCATGATTCAGGCGGTCACGATCTCGCTGAAGTCGGCGATGCCGGAGAAGCCGGACAACACTTCGTCGATGAGGGCCAGGTGCGCTCCGCGAATCGCCGGGTCGGGATCGAGGACCATTACCTTGTCGAAAAAGGCGTCTACTACCGGGCGCAGCGAGGCGATGGCGGCCAGCGCCTCGCCATAGGCGTGCTGCAGGCGCAACTTGGCGACAACCGGCACAAGTGCGGCAGCCGCATTGGCAAGCTGTTGCGCCTCGGGCGCGAGCGTTACATCAGTCGGTGAGCCGATCTCAAACTGTTTCTCTTCGGCCTGGCGCAGGATGTTCTTGATGCGCTTGAAGGCGGCGGAGATCGCAGCGAAGTCGGCTGACTCGCGCGCGGCGGTCAGGGCTTCGGCGCGGGTGATAGCATCACGCACATCGTCGGCTCCGGCGGCCAGCACAGCGTTCACCACGTCATAGGAGAATCCGCGGACATCCTGCAAATCGAAACGCTGCCTCTCCTTTAGAAACGCCCGGACTGGACTATCCGGTTGGAGTTTATCGTCAGGACCGATTCCTTGCTCTGACTCTGTGCCCGGTGCGTGTAGTACGTCGCGCAAGGTCAGTGGCAAATCCGATTCAGCCAATATCTTCACGATTGCGCTTGCTGCTCGGCGCAGTGCAAATGGGTCTTTGGATCCTGTTGGTTCGAAACCTTTGTCAAACATCGCAGTAATTGTCTGAATGCGGTCCGCCAATCCTAACAATTGTCCTTCTACCGTCGGGGGGATCGTATCCTTTGCCCATGATGGCCTGAACTGGTGATAGATCGCTAAACTTACTCTCTCACTCAATCCTTGCTCCTTCGCATAAAGCCCGCCAATCTTCCCTTGCAACTCGGTAAACTCCTTCACGAGTTCAGTCGTTAGATCAGTCTTAGCCAACCAAATAGCTTTGTAAAGTGAATCTTCGTCAAATTGGACGTCAGCAGTCTTTACCGACAATGCCAACTCCTTCACTACTTTCAGGTTGGCTACCGTCTTATCATAGTAACTACCCAGTTCCTTCTTGAAG
>CAWFZU010000275.1:0-3025 GCA_963820195.1 uncultured Acidobacteriaceae bacterium
CTATCGCTGGCATCTGTGAAAACGGGAAGTACATATAGGGTTCCGGGGTTTCATGGATGCTGTAGATCGTTGCGTCCTCGACAACGCCCACGATCTGGCAGGCCGTCCCGTCGACCACGATCTGCCGCCCCAGAACCTCCTGGCCCGGCCAGAAGCGTTCCGCCATGGTTTGGCTGACGATCACGACTCTGCCAGTGGAAGGATTGTCGCCGGAATTGAATTCACGCCCCGCAATCAGGCGCGTTCCAACGGTACGGAAGTAGTTGCCGTCAACCGCGTCCAATCTGATGGGAACGCTGAGCTGTCCTTGCGGCAACTCCACGCCAGGGATGGAAACGCGTTGCGCCCATCCTCCCCCCGAATCAGAGAGCAAGACGCGCCGTACCATAGCCGCGTGGCGGACCCCTGGCAGCGCCGCCGCCTTCTCCACTACTTGGTTGAAGAAGGCCGCGCTGCGCTCCGAGTTGTATCCGGCAACTGCGGGAAGCAGATCGAAGTAGATCAGTTGCTTTTGCCGGTCGAAGCCTAGAGGAAGCGAGCGGCTGAAGAGCAGGCTGCGCACCACCAGCCCTGACGCCGTCAACAGCACTACCGACAGCGCAATTTCACCCAGCACCAGCGCATTGCGCATTGTCCATCGCCGCACACCGCGCACAGCGCCCGTTCCATCGCCCTTGAGCGTCGTGACAAGACTCGTCCTGGAGGCCTGAATTGCGGGCGCCAATCCAAAGACCAGGACCGACAGAAGGGCGGCTGCTGCGGTAAACGCCAGGACCGACGCGTCGAGGTGCAGATCAAGCCCAAGCTCATACTGTGCCGGAGGCATCAGCGCCGGTTGCAACCGGAGAAGCCCTACTGCCAGAAGCAGGCCAAGAGCCGCGCCCAACGAGGCGAGCAGCAAGCTCTCGGTCAACAACTGGCGCAGCAGGCGCAGACGTCCAGCTCCCAGCGCCAGGCGCATGGCAACCTCCTTGCTCCTTGCGTCGGCGCGAGCCAGCACCAGCCCGGCGACATTGGCGCAGCAGATCAGCAGAACCAATCCGACGGCAGTCAGCAGGATCAAGGTGGGGACCATCGCTTCGCGGAGGCGCTCGCGCTCGGAGATCAGGCCAATGTTTCTGGCTTTGTCGATGGCTGGATAAGCCAGCGCAAGACGGTTTCCGAGAGTATCAAGCTCAACCTTGGCCTCTGCCGGGGTCACACCGGGCCGCAAGCGCCCGAGCACCTCATACTCGCGGCTCTTCCGGTCGGCAAGCTCCTGGCTTGCGTATTCGTTCGCGACGGGTAGCCACAGGTCCGTAGGAACCCCGCTCGAGGCCGCGAAAACCCGGAGGCGCAATGGCGAGAACCGTGTAGGCGCGGTTCGTCAGCCATATTTGCTTTCCCACCAGCGATGGATCCGCATTGAAAATCCGATGCCAGAGCGAGTCGCTGATCACGACGACCAGTTCATTCTCCGGCCGGGACTCCGCGGAGAAGAACCGGCCTAGCTGGGCTTCGATCCCCAGGACCGAAAAATAATTGGGAGAAACAACGTCATCCAGCACCGCCTGGGAATCCGCTCCCACACGCAGTATCTTTGCGCGGCGATTGTAGGCAAGAATTCCTTCGAGCGATCTGCTTTGTCCGGCAAGATCCTGGTAATCCGGGTAGGAAAAATTGATTTCCTCGCCCTGCGGCGTCGTGGCGATCAGCCTGGTCATACGCTCTGGCTCCCTGGCCGGCCAGGAACGCAGCAGAGCCGCCTGCGCCACCGTGAAGACCGCCGAGTTGGCCCCGATTCCGAGCGCCAGAGTGAGGACTGCAACGGCCGTGTAGCCGGGATTCTTGCAGAGAATGCGCAGGCCAAATCGAATGTCTTGCCAGAGCGTCTCCAGCCAGGGCAGCGTGCGCCGCTCGCGATAGGCCTGCCGCGTCTGCTCCGCGCCGCCCAGGCTAATGAGCGCTTGCCGCCGCGCTTCCTCGGGACTCAGGCCCGCGCGTATGCCGTCTTCGGTGTGCAGGGCCACATGGCTTTCCAGTTCGGCGTCGAAGTCGTCGTCGTTGCGACGCGCACCGATCATGCCAAGCAGGCGAATCCATAATGCTCTGAGCTTGCGCGGCATCATCATTTCAGACCTCCTCTGCCGGGGTCAGGAACCGCGCCAGGATCGCGGTGGTCTGCTCCCAGTCGGCAGCGGCCTTTTTCACCTGCCGCTGGCCGGCTTTGGTCAGTTCGTAGTATTTGGCGCGGCGGTTATTGTCTGAGAATCCCCAGCGCGAGCGGATGAACCCCTCCTGCTCCAGCTTGAGCAGCGCCGGGTAGAGCGTGCCATAGTTCAACT
Source organism: uncultured Acidobacteriaceae bacterium (assembly GCA_963820195.1). Lineage (GTDB taxonomy): Bacteria > Acidobacteriota > Terriglobia > Terriglobales > Acidobacteriaceae > Telmatobacter. Next base: position 2,325 of record CAWFZU010000275.1, read on the forward strand.
GCAACCGGTCGCCACTAATCTGCTCAATGCGCCGCGCCAGGCCATAGCCGTGCAGCGGCCCCATGGATTCGAGCGTTCTGAGCGCCATCAGAGCCAGCGTGCCCTGCCATACGTCGGATTTCTCGCCCATTCCCCACTCCTCTTGGAAACCAATAGGAGAAGTATACTCACTCCTCTATGGGAATGCAATACGAAGATTTCCACACTTTAGTTCCCGGCATAAGACGAGTTTTCACATCTCAATTTATAGTGCTTTCTTGAGCTTCTTCCTGTACTGTTGAAAGGCTTCGCGGCCGGAAGCCGTCAGACTCAAGAGCGTTTGCGGCACCTTGCCGCGATAGGTCTTCTCCACCGCGACATAACCAGCCTCCTCGAGCCGGGAGAGATGGCTGGACAGCGTGCCCTTGTTCATCTCTGTCTCGTGTTGCAGATACAGGAAGTCGCATTGGTCGATGGCGAACAGGAGGGCGACAATCATGAGCCGCCCCGGTTCGTGAATCACGCGATCGAGTTCATTGAACGTCTGCGTTTGCCGGTTCATTGGCCTCCTTTGCCGGGGCTTGTGTATGGCGAAGATAGAGCCAGAAACTGATCGCGCCCGAAATCAATAACAGCGTGCCATACATCATGAGCCAAAGCAGAAATGCCCCGGCGCTACTGGCTGAAAACCAGGCGGGCACCGATGGGCCGTAGGCCAGAGC
>CAWFZU010000276.1:0-8251 GCA_963820195.1 uncultured Acidobacteriaceae bacterium
CACCTGGTCGAAGTCCATGCCAATGTCGATCTCTTCGGGCAGCAAGACCGGAGTCGAAGAGCCACCGGGGATGACGGCCTTTAGCCCACGCCCGCCGCGCATGCCGCCCGCTACTTCGTAGATCATTTTTTTGAGGTTGTAGCCCATGGGCAGCTCATAGACTCCGAGCCGCTCAACGTGGCCGCTAATGCTGAAGAGACGCGTCCCACCATTGCGCGGCGAACCAACCGCCGCAAAGGCCGCGCCGCCCATCGCGATCACGTGCGGCACGGCGGCGATGGTCTCGGCGTTGTTGATCACTGTAGGCCCGCCATAAAGGCCGACGACGGCAGGGAAGGGCGGCTTGATGCGCGGAATCCCCCGCTTGCCTTCCAGCGACTCCATCAGCGCCGACTCTTCGCCCACTTCATAGGCGCCCGCGCCAGTCTGCGTGATGATTTGAAACTCCGTCTCGGTAGCCGAAGATATTTTTGCCCAGAAAGCCTCTGCGCGTAGGCGTCGGCGACGGCCTTCTCCATAATTTCCAGAAGATAGCGGTACTCGCCGCGCAGATAGATGAAGCCCAGCTTGGCGCCGATGGCCAGACCGGCGATGATGGTGCCTTCGATGACCGCGTGCGGATCGTGCAGAAAGATCAGATGATCCTTGCAGGTTCCCGGCTCGCTCTCGTCGCCGTTGACCAGAACGTACTTGGGCTTTGCGGATTGCTTGGGCACGAAGGACCACTTCATGCCGGTGGGGAAGCCCGCGCCGCCGCGCCCGCGCAGGCCACTGGCCTTCATCTCATTGATGATCCAGTCGGGGCCCAGCTCGAGGCACTTCCGCACCGACACATAGCCACCGAGTTCGAGATAGCGGTCGATGCTGGCCGCGCCCTTGCCGAAGCGTTGGGAGACGATCTTGACCTCATCGGGATGGGAGACAAGCTTAGGCATGAGCGGTCTCCTTCCACCCCAGCGGCGAAGACCCGTCGCTGGGGGCCCCGGCCTTCCACCCCAGCGGCGAAGACCCGTCGCTGGGGGCCCCGGCCACGGCGCGATAATTATCCAGAATCGCGGGAACCTGCTCCGGCGTCAGCTCATCGTGGAAGTCGTAGTTGATCTGAATCGCGGGCGCCCAGCAGCAAGCTCCGATGCACTCGACTTCTTCGAGCGAAAACACTCCGTCGGCGGTAACTCCCTTGTGCCCGATGTCTAACTCCTGCTGGAAGCGCTCATATACATCATAGCCGCCGCGCAACATGCAACTGATGTTGGTGCAGACCTGAACATTGAATTTGGCCGCCGGCTTGAAACGCAGCATCGAGTAGTAACTCGCCACATTACGCACATCTAACTCGGTAATTCCGATGCGCTCGGCCACTTCGCTGATCACCGCATCCGACAAGTAGCCGACTTCATCCTGAGCGTAGAGCAGCATGGGAACGAGCGCCGAGCGCTTCAGCGGGTACTTTGCCGCCAGCGCGTCAAAGCGCGCCGCCAGTTGGGGAGAAAAGACACTCATCGCTTCGTCGCTCATTGCACATCTCCCGCGCCCATGCTGCAGAACAGCCACTCGGCATCTTCTCGCTCTACTCCACAGTTGCCTGCTGCCTGCGCTCAACTGGTGGACTGCTTTAAAGCTCCGCAAAGCGGAAAAGCGAGAGTCGCGAATCTCTCCGCGTGAAGCGCCGAAGCAATGTTAGGTAAATTCGCCACGAAGAACGCTTGAAATGATGTCCACCGCAATTTGTTCAGGACGAAATCCGTTGACCGGCGCTCCCGCATCCCCCGCATGAGGCATCTCCAAGGATGATGCATCATTGTTGCAAGGATATTCTTTTCGCGAGAGTTCTAATCCATTCGGAGGACCGCTGATGACAGCCAGAATGAAATCCCTACCCAAACGGACTTCAAGCGAAACTCTGCACAGTAAATCAGTCCCAAATGTAACAAAGATCTCCCGGTCAAAGCCCGGCAGATGATTCCGGCCAAAGAGGGGAGCTCCACCCCTGCGAAGCTCGACATTAGCTTTGATCATTTCCGCAAAAACGTGCGTTTTCACTTTGTCAAAGTATGCTTTCGGGTCCGCTTTTGGTACCCGATGCCTGACGGCTGAATGCCGTTCCGCCTCATGCCTCGCTCTTGCTATACCAGCAAGCTCCGCGTAATCAGCCATTTCCTTTCTTCCTTTCGTGCCTGTCGATCTCCCTTAAACAATATTAATGGATTCCACTACCGCTTCCTTGACCGACATTCGCTTCTTGCACATCCTCTCCAGCGCCCGCGCGGCACTGTCACGCATCATTCAAGGCGGCCTGCCGAACCAGACTCAATCAAGTCCGCCACGGAGGATACCAGAAATGATCTCAACTGCAATTTCTTCAGGACATAATCCTTCGGGCGGCATTCCTTCTTCAGCGGAAGGTAGCACCTCCTGACAGGCTTTATCCTGATTGCAAAGATATTCCTTGCGCGAGAGTACATATCCATTCGGCGGACCGCTGATTACGGCCGTGACCCGGCATCCTCCATCTATGATCCCAAGTCCCACACGGCAGAGCGAATCCGTTCCGTACGTCAGAAAAAGCTCGTCGGAGAAGCCGGGCAGATAATTCCGGTCAAAGGTCGCCGCGCCCCTCTTGCGCAGCTCCACATTGGCCTTGTTCATCTCCTCCGCGATATGCGTCTTTACTTTTTCAAAGAAGACGCAAGGGTCGGTTCTCAGTTGTTGATGCTTTTCGGCCTCCAATTTGTCGGCTATCTGTATCATCTTTGCCTTATCGGCTAGCTTCGCGTAATTCACCATTATTTCCCCCTCTCACCTGTCAATCTCCCCCAGCACAATGTCAATCGAACCCACCACGGCCACAACGTCGGCCAGCATCCGGCCCTTGCACATCGTCTCCAGCGCCTGCAACGTCGCAAACGACGGATTGCGGAAGTGCACGCGATAGGGCTTGGCCGTACCGTCGGAGACGATATAGTAGCCCATCTGCCCACGCGGCGATTCAATCCCCTGATAAACTTCACCCGCCGGCACCGCAAAGCCTTCAGTGACGATCTTGAAATGATGGATCAGCGCCTCCATCTGCGTCTTCATCTTCTCCCGGTTGGGCAGAACAATCTTCGGAGCGTCGGCTGTGATGGGCCCCTCGGGCATCCCGTCCAGCGCCTGCTGAATGATCTTCACGCTCTCGCGCATCTCGATCGAGCCGGATTTCATACCGCGCCCAGCAGTCGCCCTCGTTCGCGATCGGCACATTGAACTGAAACTTCTCATAGCCGGAGTAGGGCATATCGCGGCGCAGATCGAAATCCACCCCCGAGCCGCGCATATTCGGCCCCGTCACACCCAGTGCAATTGCATCCTTAGAAGATAAGATGCCCACGCCCTGCAAGCGATTCCTGAATATCGGATTGCCGGTGAGCAAATTCGAGTATTCGTCGATCTTTTCTGGGAATGTCTTGATGAATTGCTGTACGCGATCGTGGAAATCGAGTGGCGGCTCCATCGAGAGGCCGCCGATGCGGAAGTAGCTGGTCATCATGCGCTGGCCGGAAAGGCCCTCGAAGATGCGCAGAATCTCCTCGCGCTCGCGGAAGGTGTAAAGGAAGACGGTCAGCGCGCCAATGTCCATGGCGTGCGTGCCCAGCCAGATCAGATGCGAGTTCAGGCGGGTCAGCTCAGCCAGCAGCACGCGCAGCCACTGCGCCTTCTGGGGAATCTCCAGGCCGAGCAGCCGCTCCACAGCCAGGCAATAGCAAAGGTTGTTGGCCATCGGGCTGAGGTAGTCGATGCGGTCGGTGAGCGGAACAACCTGCTGATAAAACTTGGCTTCGCAGGTCTTCTCGATGCCGGTGTGAAGGTAGCCGATCTCCGGATAGAGGCGAACGACTATTTCGCCGTCAATCTCGACGACCAGGCGCAGAACCCCGTGCATCGACGGGTGCTGCGGCCCCATGTTCAGGACCATGTGCTGATCGTGCGCTCCCGTGGCCGCCGGAGCTTCGAGGATGGGGCTGCCAATCGTCTCAGTCACTCAGCGATACCCCTCCACCGGATAGTCCTTGCGCAGCGGGTGCCCCTGCCAGTCATCGGGCATCATAATGCGGCGCAGATTGGGATGGCCCTCGAAGTTAATGCCGAAGAGATCGAAAACCTCCCGCTCATAAAAATTTGCCGAGGGCCAGACGGATGTGATCGATTCGACCGCCGGCGCATCGCCGTCCAGCAGCACCCGCAGCCGGATGCGCTCCTTATGGGAATGCGAAAGAATGTGGTAGCTCAATTGGAAGCGCGGCGAGGAAGGGTACCAGTCCACCGCGGTCACATCCTCGAAGAAGTTGTAGCCGGCCGCCTGCACCGTGGCAGCCGCCGAGCGAATCTCCTCTAGGACGATGGTCAGCGTCAGCTCGCCGTGGTCAAACTTGGCGTCCACCACAGCTTCGGGCTTCCAGGCCAGGATGGCCTTGACCGCCGGATGCTCGGACAGTCGCTCCAAAACCGCGGCCTTACTCAATAGCGTTTCGCTCATCCTAGAGGTCCGCCTTGTCCTGGCTCCAGTTCAAGATGCCCTTGCGCACGATGTAGTAAAGCCCTACGGCCACAAAGCCCAGATAGACCACCATCTCCCAGAAGCCGAAGAGCCGGGAGCCGGTAATCGCGGGCAATTTGCGGTAGATTACCGCCCAGGGCATTATGAAGACCGTTTCCACGTCGAACAAAATAAAGAGCATCGCCACCATATAGAAGCGTACGCTGAAGCGCTGCCGTGCGTCGCCCACGGCCACAATTCCACATTCGTAGGCGGCTAGCTTGGTGGGCGTGTTGCGATGCCGCCCGACAAACCACGAGGCTACTACCATCACCGTGCCAAGTCCAAAGGCGGCAAGGATTTGCAGCAAAAGCGGAAGATACTGCCAGTGGTAGGGAATCATGGCCGTTCAGTCCAGTCAAATCAAGGGGAAAATGCACCCATCACTCCGAGGCCGCAAATGGCTCTTAAGCGAAGGGATGCTGGTTTGAGCTTAGGTTTATCGCCTCATTCCGTCAAGGCAACCGAAGGCCGGCGTGTCTTATTATACAGATTTTTTCAGCGTCTCATGCGACGCTTGCTTCGAGTCCTCTCCCAGGCCGAGGACTGGATTCAAGGAATTGCTGTTGCCTAGACAGATTCCAGGCGGCTCCATTCATCATCCATTCTTCGACCCAGAGGTAGAGTGAAGGCAAGTGAGGCGTTGCAATGTGATCTGTATCACGTCATTTTTTGCTTGTTGCACGCGACAATATGTTGTTCGCTCGTTAAAAACGGTACGTTCGTCATCTGGACATTCGGCGAGTTAAGCCGAAGATCAGAGTGAGGATACAATCATGGCAGCTACCACGACCTCCAGCTTCCCGATTCCGGTCCCCGCAAGGGCTGCGAATACTGCTGCTGTAGTCCCAAGCCGCCAACGCCGCGTTACCCCTGAAGCCGGGCACGCGCTGGAGATCCTCAGCCACGCCATCGAATACCTGACCAACGAGTTCGTGTATGAGAACGGTGCGCTATCCGCCATGAATGCGCAGTTGCAGGCTGTGCAGATACTGATGGCGCTCAACCGGCAGGTCTACTTCGAGTGTCCGGAAGCGCCAACCTTTGCCGCACGCTGCCGCGCTCTGCTGCATCTTCACTCGGCATAACCCTCTATATTTGAAACATCTAAGAAAGATCAGAGCTGCCCATAATAGGCCTTAATTACATCCCCTAGTTTGTCCCTCCTGCGGTGTGCACCCTTCTCCATCTCTCATGGAGAGTTCGACGTCGATGTCGAAACAACGAAAATAATTAATTTCATTTTTTCCACAAAAAAGTGCTTGACAAAAACTACTGTGTGACACATAGTGTGTGTAGTACAGGATGTGGCGCATGGTAATCCCGATGAATCCCGAAGCCTTTGAAAACCTTCGCCTCGAACTTCGCCGCGGCTGCCTGGTGCTGGCCGTCCTGGCGGCGCTGCGCAGCGAGCAGTACGGCTACACGCTGCGCAAAACCCTCTCCGAGCGTGGCCTGGAGATTGATGAAGGCACACTCTACCCCCTCTTGCGACGCCTTGAATCCCAGGGCCTCCTGGACAGCGAGTGGCGAGAGGAAGAGAAGCGCAAGAAACGCTTTTACCTCCTCTCCGCCAACGGCGCCCTGGTTCTCGACCAGTTGCTCGCTGAGTGGCACAACCTCGATTCCTCAATCCAAGCAATTCTGAAGGAGAAAAGTCATGGAACTAATTGAACGCTATCTCGAAGCCGTCAAGTTTTGGCTGCCCAAGCGGCAGAAGGACGACATCATCGCCGAACTCTCCGGGGACATCTACGCCCAGATCGAGGAGCGGGAGACTGCCCTTGGCCAAAAGATGACCGAGGCCGAAGTCGAAGAGCTGCTCAAGCAGCGCGGCCACCCTCTGCTGGTGGCTAATCGCTTTCTGCCGCAGGAGTCGCTGATCGGGCCGGTTTTCTTTCCCATCTACCGTTTTGTTCTGAAGATCTTTGCCTACGGCTATTTGCTGCCCGCTACGCTGGTGTGGATTGGGCTGATGATCTTCAGCCCGTCCTATCGCTTTGAACAGACCCAATCCTCGTGGTTTCACGCGTTCGCGTCGTTGTTCAGTTACTTGTGGTTCGCCACCGGTGTGGCTGTTCTTGCGGTCACTCTCGCCTTCGCTGTCTTGGAGCGGATGCAGGCGCGCATCCATTTCTTCGATCGTTGGAGCCCGCGCAAACTTCCCGCAGTCCGTAACCCAAACCTGATTCCGCGCTCATCCTCCGCCATCGAGGTGGCCGTCAACCTGATCTTCCTCGTCTGGTGGGCCATTTACGCGCACTCCCCAGAAGTACGGATCGGCTCAATGATCCAAATCTCCTTCCAACCGCAGTGGCTCTGGTTCTTCTGGGGCTATCTCGCGCTGGCGTTGGGCAATGCCGCGCTTTCAGCCACGAACCTGCTGCTTCCATTCTGGTCTGTAACTCGCGCCAAACTTCGCCTCTTCTCCGATGGAGTGGGAGCGGCGCTTTTCTGCTGGCTGATGCATGCCAACATCCTGGCCGGTATCTCCATTAAAAACTTGCCAGCCGAAAAAGCGATTGGCCTGACCCAGGCAATCAATCACTGGATGATCACGCTATTCCCGGCGGCAATCGTCATCGGTTTGGTTGTAATCGCAACAGGCATCTATCGAATCGTGCGCTTGAAACCGGCAGAAGGACACTCTTTGCCGTAATGGGCAGAAACAACTCCCTGAAAATGCAACGGCTCTGATCGGAATGCTGTCTCGCCGGACGAACAGTTTGCAGAGATGAATCTCAAATTGACTATGCCAGCCCTTCAACGGACAGCGGGCGCCTAAACCCATGCAAAGGAGACCAAAATGACAACGACAATCGCAGTTCAAACCACCGCTGCCCAGACCGCACCGGCGTCGAAGTATAACCATGCAATCGGCTATCTGCGCGCCTTTATCGTGGCGCTGGTGGTTGCGCACCATGCCGCGCTCGCCTATTACCCGCTTCCGCTGCTGCCGCCCGCTTCTCTTGTCGATCAGCCGCGCTGGTGGGGAGCATTTCCCGTTCTCGATACGCACAAGTGGACCGGCTTTGCGCTCTTCGCCGGCTTTAATGATGTCTTCTTCATGTCGCTGATGTTCTTCCTCTCTGGATTGTTCGTCTGGCATGGATTAACAAAAAAAGGCGCGGCTAAGTATCTGCGCGATCGTCTGCTGCGACTCGGCCTGCCGTTTGTCGTGGCGGCCGCTGTTTTAGCGCCGCTCGCGTATTATCCGACCTATCTGCAAATCTCCGGCCACGACGGCATTTCCGGATACTGGCATCAATGGCTTTCGCTGGGGAATTGGCCGGCCGGCCCAGGGTGGTTCATCTGGGTATTGCTTGTCTTCGACTGTATCGCCGCGCTTCTGTTCGTATTGGCGCCCAAGTGGGGTCAGGCGTTGGGCGCGCTGACTTCGGGCGTGGCGCGCAGGCCGGTTCTCTTCTTTGCCGCGCTGGCCGCCGTCTCCGCACTGGTCTATATCCCCATGGCGATTCATTTCACATCTCTTGCCTGGATAGCTTGGGGTCCGTTTACCTTCCAAACCAGCCGTATTCTTCATTACATGGCGTACTTTCTGATTGCGGTTGGCGTTGGTGCTTATGGCGTGGATCGTGGCCTGCTTGCACCGGACGGAAAACTAGCCCGCCGCTGGCCTCTATGGGTGGCGGCTGCTCTGCTGATCTTCGCCGC
>CAWFZU010000277.1:0-4796 GCA_963820195.1 uncultured Acidobacteriaceae bacterium
GCGAACGAAGTAAAGTTAGGACATAGAGCAAGGCCGATCAGAAATTGGCGGCTGCGGCGCTGATTCGCGCTGGCGAAATTGACGCAGACTCTCCGCGCATGCACGTTTTGCTCGGGGACGTCTTCCGGCAACAGCGGCGGTGGGGCGATGCCGAAACGGAATACAGAAAAGCCGTTGCTCTCGATCCAAAAAGCCACGCCGCGCGGCTGAGCTTGGCGATAGTGCTGTTTTCCCAATTGAAGAACGACGAAGCATTCGATATCGGCCGCAGCCTCTTGGCGGAAGATCCGAACGATCCTGAGGCAAATCTCCTGGCGGGCGAGATCCTTGTCCAGCAAAACCACTATGCGGAAGCTGAGTCGTATCTGTCCAAATGCCAGAATCTGCAACTGGAATTCATGCCTCGTTTACACGCCCTCCAGGGGAGGGTATATGCGGCGACCGACAGGATTCCAGAAGCAATTTCGGAGTACAAGGCAGGACTGTCAACCGATGAAGATGGAAGCATCCACTTCCAGCTTGCCCGCCTGTATCAGAAAACCGGCGACAAGAACGCGGCCGAAGATGCGTTCAGAGAATCAAAGCGCCTCAGCCACCAGTGGGATGAACACGCGCGCATTACGCTCGGACAGAGTTCCACTGACTCAAGCCATCAATAGTGATCTCCTGCGGCTGATTGTATCGCGACATCGGACCGCTATCGATCAACCTAAGGTGTCTGCGCACACAACAATTCGCGACCAGCACCCAATCGCGAATACTTTCTGTCGATTCCACTTTCTCGCTTTTATCAGGAGCTAGCCTTATGTTCTTTGCCTCTTCAACAAAGCTTCTTCTTACGACCTCCGCCTTCGTCCTTCTATTCGCGTTCGCCACGGTTCGCAGTGGCGCTCAGTCCATCGAGCAAGTCGCCAATGGCGCGATTGTGCATTCGGAATCCGGCATTGTTCAGGTTGAAATCTGTTCCGATAGCGTGATCCATGTCCTTGCCAGCGCAAAGCCCGTGCCAGTCAAGCAGTTAGTTCCTGCGGTTATCCGGCCGTGTGGCGGCGCGAAATTCACGACTTCGTTGGATAACTCAGCTTTTCGCATTCAGACCAGCAAACTGAAAATTGAGATAGCCAAGGATACAGGTCGTGTCAGTTTTCTGACATCCGATGGGGGCAGCATCCTCCGTGAGAATCTACGGCAAGGTCAGCCTGTTGCACTGACTGGTATTGAGGGTTCAGCGCAGGGAATTGAGCAGCAATTCCAACTGTCCCCCGGTGAGGCGCTCTACGGGTTGGGGCAGCATCAGGAAGGATTCTTTAACCTGCGCGACATTCCAGTCCGGCTGCTGCAAGCAAACACAAATATCGCTATTCCGTTTCTTGTATCGACAAAGGGATACGGCCTGCTTTGGAACAACGCTGCGCTTACTGATTTCAACCCGACGACCGACGTAATCCCGCTGGACATTACAGGCACAGGAAGCTTCCGCACAACTCAAGAAGGGGAATACGGATTCCTGCTGAGCGGCAACTACCAGAAAGCTCTTCGGTTGTCGATCAATGGCGAGCAGATCATCGATATCAAGAATATGTGGGTTCCCGGTTCGGCTAGCGGAAAGATTCATCTGGCTGCTAATACAACCTACAAAGTGATAGCGAAAACGGGAGGCGATGCGAAGCTCTCCTTGCGCGCTCCATCGGAAACCATGGCCTTTCGTTCTGAAACAGGGGAAGCAGTTGACTATTACTTCATCTATGGACCAGAACCAAGCCAGGTCATTGCTCAGTACAGGGATTTCACAGGCGCCGCGCCGTTACTGCCACGCTGGGCATACGGTTTTTGGCAGTGCCGGGAACGCTACTCGAGCCAACAGCAGATTCTTGATATAGCCGCTGAGTTTCGCAAGCAGAAGATTCCGGTGGATGTGCTGGTGCAGGATTGGCAGTACTGGGGAAAATATGGCTGGAATGCGATGCGGTTTGATGAAAGCGAGTATCCGAATCCCGCAGAGATGATGACCTCGTTGCATCGTCAGAATCTCCATTTGATCATCTCCGTCTGGCCTAAGTTCGGAGCAGAGACAGAAGTCAATCGCGAAATGGAAGCAGCCCACCTGCTCCTTAGCAGCGCAGCGAGTACGGGTGAACCCGGCGAGTCGAAGGAGAGTGAGAGCTGGGCCGATCTATTCAATCCGAAAGCACAAAAAGCATATTGGGTCGGATATAGACCGCAATCTGTTTGCTTCCGGACTGGATGGATGGTGGCTCGATGCTTCGGAACCGGAAGGCGATCCGCTCAAAAACGATCAGACCTTCTTAGGGCCGGGAAGGACCGTCCGCAATGCATATCCGCTGTTTGAAACTTCGGCAGTGTATGACGGGCAACGGGCCGCGAACCCGAACAAGCGTGTCGTGATTCTGTCGCGTTCCGCGTTTACCGGACAGCAGCGCAACGGCTCCATCTCCTGGTCAGGCGATGTCTCGGGTAATTGGGAGACATTGCGCCGTCAGATCCCGGCGGGCCTCAGCTTCGGAATGTCGGGCTTTCCTTATTGGACAACGGACATCGGTGGATTCTTCCGTCCCAAGGACCAGTACACATCGGCGGAGTACCACGAACTGCTCATCCGCTGGTTTCAATTCGGCGCATTTTGCCCGATCTTTCGCATTCACGGATATCAATCCGAAACTGAGATGTGGAAGTACGGTCCCGAGGTGGAGAAGATCCTGACGCAATACGATGAACTTCGTTACCGTCTTCTTCCCTACATTTACTCCGCGGCCTGGGGTGTTACCAGCCGTGGCGAGATCGTGATGAAAGCTCTGCCCTTTATGTATCCGAATGATCGTTCCCTGAGAGACATCAGCGATCAATTTCTGTTCGGTGATTCGCTTCTGGTGAATCCCGTTGCAGAACGGGGCGCAACGAGCCGAAGAGTCGCCTTGCCGGCGGGCAGCGACTGGATTGATTTCTGGACGGGACAGGCGTACCGCGGAGGACAATCGATCCTTGCCGATGCTCCATTGGACCGGATGCCAATTTTAATCAAGGCAGGTAGCATTGTGCCTCTGGGGCCGATCGTACAATCCGCATCAGAGACGGAAGAGCCGTTGGAGATTCGCATCTACAGTGGCAAAGACGCCGACTTTGAGTTGTATGAAGACAGTGGAGATGGCTACGCGTATGAGCATGGCGCGAGGACAGCAATTCACTTCCACTGGGATGACCATCGAAATGTTCTGACGATTGGAGATCGATCGGGAACATTCCCGGGAATGCGAAGCAAGCGAACCTTCCAGATAGTGCTGGTTAGAACAGGACATGGCGTAGGAGCCGGGTCGGAATCGCGCGCAGATCGCATCGTCACTTACGAAGGGCATCAGACCCGGATCACTGTGGGCAAGACAGGCTGACCAATCGCACTCCTGGCAGGATAGCGACCTGGCGGCTCTGCCCCAGTGGTCTCCTATGATGCCGCCCTTGACATACGGCAAGCGGGCCGGCCGTGGATAAGGCGCAGCGAAATCATGGCTTGTCAGCTTAGCTGATGCGCTCAATCGCCATGGCGGTCGCTTCGCCGCCGCCGATGCAGATTGCGGCGATCCCGCGGCGCAATCCGTATTTTGCGAGCGCCGCAAGCAGCGTGACAAGCATGCGCGCGCCGGATGCGCCGATGGGATGACCGAGAGCACAGGCGCCGCCGTGGACGTTAACCTTTTCGTGAGCCAAGCCCAGATCGCGCATGGCCGCCATCGCGACTACGGCGAAGGCCTCGCTGATCTCGAACAAATCCACCGTGTCGAGCGCCCAGCCGGTCCCTTCCATGAGCCGGCGGATCGCGGCGATGGGCGCCGTGGTAAAAAGCGCAGGCGTGTTTGCGTAGGTGGCGTGACCCACGATTGTCGCCAGCGACACGAGACCGCGGCGGTCCGCTTCAGAGCGCCGCATGAGCACCAGCGAGGCGGCGCCATCGGAGATCGCGCTGGAACTTGCCGCCGTCACCGTTCCGCCCTCGCGAAACACAGGCTTCAGATACGGAATCTTTTCCGGATTTGCTTTCAGCGGCAGCTCATCGTGGTTCACCTGGCGTTGAGTCTTGCCCGCCTTCACCGTGACCGGAACGATCTCCGCGGCAAAGCTGCCGTTAGTAGTGGCTTTTTGCGCCCGCGTGAGCGATGCCACGGCATACTCGTCCTGCGCCGCGCGCGTAAAGGCGTAGCTCGCAGCGCACTCCTCCGCGAACGCGCCCATCGGACGGCCTTTATCATAAGCGTCTTCAAGCCCATCGAGAAACATGTGGTCGAGAATGCGGCCATGGCCCATGCGATAGCCGCTGCGCGCGCGATCCAGGAGATACGGGGCGTTGCTCATGCTCTCCATGCCGCCCGCGACCATGATCTTCGCGCTGCCGGCAAGCAGCAGATCGTGCGCCAGCATGGCGGCCTTCATACCCGAGCCGCACACTTTGTTGATGGTGACTGCGCCGGTGGAAGCCGGCAGCCCGGCGGCAAGCGCGGCCTGACGCGCGGGGGCCTGGCCCAGGCCGGCGGAAAGCACGCAGCCGAAGAACACTTCGTCCACGGAATCGACCGGGATCCTCGGCGCGCTCCATGCTGGCGCGGATGGCGATGGCGCCGAGTTCAGGAGCGGACAGATCTTTCAGATCGCCCTGGAACGCGCCGATCGGTGTGCGCGCGGCACTAACAATCACGACGGGATCGGGTGCTGCCATTCCTTGCTCCTGAACTGGAAAATCCTTTTCGGGTCAGCAATACGTAACTGAAAGTTGAAGAAGCGGAAGAAGA
>CAWFZU010000278.1:0-5847 GCA_963820195.1 uncultured Acidobacteriaceae bacterium
GGCATAGGGGGAGCGGAAGACCGCTCTCCCCTGCCACACCACCGGACAAGCGGGTCCGCATCCGGCGGTTCGAGAAGTTGAGGTCAATAGAGTCGGGGGATTCCCACCTGATCGGCCCAGCTTAGATCAAGAACTATATTCAGCGCCTGTCCACTGTTCCGCCACAGACGGCGGTAATTTCCCGCCACCATGCACGCAACGTCTGGACTTGCACCTCGTGCCAGAAGTTCTCGATAGGCGGTTCTGCCGCGCCGCCATTGCTTGAGTTGGATGGCTCGCATCCGATGGCGTATCCATTGGTCAAGCTCGCGCCAGACCTTCGGCGTATCCGCCAGTCGAAAATAAGCCTTCCATCCCAACACATAACTGCGCAGCCGTTCCGCCACCTGTTCAAGGCTGCGTCCGCCTGAGCGACGAGTCAGTTGCCTCACCCGTTGCTTGAACGTCGCCATCGCCTTGTTGGCCACACGGCGCTTGATCGTTCCGCCTGCGGCCACCCAGAAGCTGTAACCCAGGAACTTGCGCTGAAAGACACTGGCCACCGCGCTCTTGGCAGCGTTCACCTTGAGACGCAAGCGCCCGTAGAGTTTCAACAGCAGAGCCATCACCCGCCGCCCTGCTCGACGGCTGCGAACATACACATTCGCATCGTCAGCATAGCGCACGAACGAGTGGCCCCTCCGCTCCAGTTGCTTGTCCACCTCGTCCAGCAGCACGTTGGCCAGCAGCGGAGACAGCGGTCCGCCCTGCGGCGTTCCCTGCTTCCGCTCCTCGAACACCCCGCCATCCATGATGCCGCTCGTCAGATATGCGCGAACCAGCCGGATCACTCCGGCATCGGCAACACGTTTCCGCAAGCGGTCGATCAGGATGTCGTGATGTACCCGGTCGAAGAACTTCTCCAGATCAACGTCCACAACTACGCGCCGGCCCGACTGCACATACGCCTGCGCCGCTTGAACGGCCTGATGCGCACTGCGGCCCGGACGGAATCCGTAACTGTGTTGACTAAAGGTTGGATCAAGCAGAGGTTGCAACACCTGCAACAGGGCCTGCTGAATCAGTCGATCCGTCACCGTCGGGATGCCAAGCTCGCGCTGGCCTCCATCCGGCTTGGGGATCGTGACTCGTCGCACCGGCTGAGGCCGGTACGTCCCCTGCAACAGTTGTTCGCGCAGAAGTGGCCACTCCCACATCAAGCGCTCCGCCGTCTCGTCGATCTCAAGACCGTCGATTCCGGCCGCACCCTTGTTCGAGCGGACCCGCTTCATTGCCTGCTGCATGTTCTCTCTGGACAGAACTGCGGAAAGCAGTCCGGCCCCCGTGTCCTCCGCTTCGTGGCGCGGGCGGAGGGCTTCGTCACTGCCCGGTGCAGACAAGGCTTCACCCTGCCTGTTGCCGGACTGCTCCGCTGGCGCGGACATCTGACGCAATGCCCCTCGCATCGCCATAAGGGATTCCACTCCTTCTCGTTCAGCCCTTCATCCACCTCGCGGCGAATTACTACGGCCTCGGCTGACTTCTCGCTCCGATTTGCATCGCTGCCCTTTCAGGCATGAGGCGAGATCTCCCCAGGTAAGAACGCACTCCTTCACTGCGCGACCGCCGGATCTACGCCACCGAACCTTGGTCACAAGAGCTTCGCGGCCATTGGCCCGCTCGCCCTGTTCGGCACCGCCTTCTATCCGGTTCTTGTTCATCGGCCCGCAGATTCGCTCCACGCTTCCTCCCCACAATCGGTCGCCCTCATGCAGTTGCGCTTCACTTCGCTCGCTGTGACCAGCTCACGACGGGACTTGCACCCGTAAGAGTGCGCCCATGCTGGGCGCACCAAAGAGAAAGGCCTGTGCAAACGCACAGGCCTTTCGTGTTCTTGCTTCCCGCTGCAAAATCGCCCTACTTCACGTCCTGCGCGGAGGGGTAGTAGCCGGTCTTGGCGATAACCTCCATGCCGGGCCGCTCCACGCGCACATCGATCTTGCGGAACTTGCTGTCGAGGATCGGCTGGTGGCTGTAGTAGCCCAGCGTGTACTGAGTGCGCGCCTCCTCGGCGATCTTGGCGTAGCTCTTCTCGATGCCGTTCACGCCGCGCTCGGAGTCCAGCACGCCGCCGGTGGCGTGAGTGTACTTGATCAGGACGTTGTCGTACATGGTGAAGGGCAGGTGGAAGCGGCTTACGTAGCCCTCGCCCCAGCGGGCCGAGTCGCCCACCAGCGTGCCGTAGACGGCGGTCTTGTTGGTTTCCAGGTAGCGCACCACCTCTTTGTAGGTGGCCTTGCTGCCGTACTCCTTGCCGTCGCTGATGACGTAGATGATGCGGCGGCGGCCTTTGGGCCGGGTCGAGAGCTCCTTGGCCGCGGCCAGAATGGCGTCGTTGAGAGTGTGAATCTCCTTGGGGATCGGCGTCCAGGTGCTGCCGCCGGCCGACTTGCCAGCCTGCAGGTTGGGATCGACGCAGTTGCCGTTTTGGCGGATGTTGCAGCTGGAAAACGGCCCGTCGTTGACCGGCACCAGCATCTCCGCGCCGGTCGGATTTGGTCATAGAGCAGCACGGAAGGGAACACGGCTGCTCTGCGCGCCGGTAAAGCCCCGGTGCGCTCCTGCGCGCCGTTGTTATAGGAGAAGATGGCGACTTCGTCGTAAGGCGTCAGCGCGCCCTGGATGGCGCCCAGCGAGTCGTTCACCTTGGCCATCACGTCGGAGGTCAGGCTCTGGTCGATAACGAAAGCCACCGAGAGCGGAAACGAATCGGTCGTGAAAAATGAGAAGGGTTCGCGCGTGTTGTTCTCGTAGATCTTGAAGTCGCGATAGGTGAGGCCGGCAACCAGCTTTCCCTTCGCATCCTTGACCGTTACCGGCACTTCGACAAAGTTCACGTGCTGGCGGATCATCGTCTTTGCCCTCTCCACGCCTTCGCCAGCGGCGGGCGTCTCCGGAACCGAGCTCTGAATCTTGTCCTCATCGCTGCTGGGGCTGACCACGGGCTGACTCACGGGAGCCGGAGCAGCCTCTTGCGGCACGGATGGATTCGAAGACGAAGCCGCATCCGGTTGCTGGTCGCCGGCACCAATGCCGGGAGTGATCGGGCCGGTTACGTCCGAGGCCAGCGGCTTGGGCGTCTGAGGCGCCGGCGCATCGGGAACGTTGGATTGCTGCTGGGCCGGAGCGGTCAGGCTCAAGCTCAAACCGAGGAGCGCCGCCAGCGCTATTGCCGAAAAACCAAGCTTCACAGATATTCTCCAGTGTTCACTGACAACTGTACTGCAATCGTCAGATTATCAGACGCGCCAGCAGGGCGGATGTTGCATCTTGCTCAAAACCATTCCGGTATGCTGTCCTTTGAGTCCCAATTGCGTCCTGATTGTGCCAGAGGTGGAAATGAATCATCCATCAAAAATCGCCGCTTTTTTGCTTGCCGGGATCGTTTTGGCTCCATTTTTGCGCGCCCAGCTCGCTCCCTCGCCCGACGCGCCCCCGGTCAGTTCCATACCGTCAGCCGCCCCGGAAGAACCGCCCGCTGCCGCCATCAAGATGAACGTCAACCTGGTTGATCTCTTCTTTACCGTCCGCGACCGGGCCGGCAATCTGGTCGCGCACCTCACCCAGGACGACTGCGCGGTCTCTGAAGACCAGCAGCCGCAGCGGCTGAAGAGTTTTTCCGCAGTAGCCAGCCAGCCGCTGACGCTGGGAGTCTTGCTGGACACCTCCGACAGTCAGGATCGCGTGCTGGCGCAGGAGCAGGAGGCCGGCAGCCGCTTTCTCGAGCGCGTGCTCCAAGCCAAGGACGAGGCCTTTCTGCTCTCCTTCGACGTGAATGTCGATCTATTGCAGGACGTAACCGGCGATCCCAAACTGCTGACCCGCGCTATTCACAAGGCGGAGATCAACTCGGCCGGCGGCAATGGCGCTGCGGGTTCTCCCGGCGCAGGCGGCGGAACCATTCCCACCTCCGGCGCGACCAAAGGAACCCTGCTCTATGACGCGGTCTCGCTGGCCAGCCGCAAGATCGGTCGCGAAACGGGTCGTAAAGCCATGATTCTGCTCACCGACGGACAGGACCAGGGTAGCCGCGCCAAGATCGGCGAGGCCATCGACGAGGCCCTGCACTCGAACGTCATCCTCTACGTGATTCTGATCGCCGACCGCGACTTCTACGCGAAGCTGGGCTATAGCGGCCACTCGGCGATGAAAAAAATGACCGCCGTGACTGGCGGGCGGCTGATCGACGTGGGCAGTAACAGTAAAAAGCTCGATGCCGCATTTCAGCAGATCGAGGACGAGCTGCGCACCCAGTACTCGGCCTCCTACACGCCCAGCAATACCAAGCTCGACGGCAGTTTTCGCCGGCTGGCGGTCGATTGCCGCGGCGACGGACTCAAGGCCCAGTTGCGCAGTGGCTACTTTGCCGCCGCGCAGCAGCAGCAGTAAAACGGATTGAACTGAGCCGCCCTAATTCAGCGTCACCGTGAAGGTGGTGGTCACCGAGCCAACTGAAGGCGTTCCCGTTCCCGTCACTGTGAAGGTGTATGTACTGGCCGCCGTTCCCGCATTGGTTACCGTGGTCGAGCCGCTGACGCTGCCGCCGCAGGCCGAGAGGCCACTGAAGGCAGCCAACAGCATCAGAACTCCCAGCATCGAGCGCCAGCCGAGCCGCCGCGAGGGAACGCCCAGGAAGATCGAGGAAGGCCAGCAACGCTCCGCCGCCCGCCCAGCCCTTCACCGGCACCTTGGGATAGAGCAACGAACTGCTGCTGGCCGCAGTCGTGCTCACCGTGGCCGTCGCCGTACCGCCCATTGAAGCCGATGTCGCATTGCCAGAATACGTGATTGCGCAGGTGGGCGGGTCGGCCAGCCCCGTCGGAGAGGTCAGCGCGCAGGAAAGCGTGGCCGTACCAGCATCATCGGCCACCGCGGTCACCGTGATCGTCGAGGCCGCCGTGCCACCCCGGAGCAATCGAGGCTGGCGTTGCCGCCGCGGCGGAGATTGTGAAGCTCGATTCGGTCACCGCAACAGTCGTTGATCCCGTCTTCGAGGAGTAGTTGTTGTCTCCGCTGTAGCTGGCTGTCAGCGTCGCGGTTTGCGTGCTGGTAAAGGTGTTGGCGGGAACGGTAAAGGCGCAGCTGGCGGCAGTGCAACTGCCGCTTCGACGTCGCTGGTAAAATCACGCCGAACCCGTCGATATAGAGGCCGCGCATGCCCCCACCCTGGACCACGCAGGGGTCGTTGATGGGGGAGCCGGTCGCGGACAGGCGGGCGTCCATTTCCTTTTCGAGCGCGCCCATCGTTTCCAGGGGCACCGGGGGTTTCGGAACCCGCCATGACGCCGGCTGGCTTGGCCGCAACGGGTGCGGCGGGCGCTTGTTTCATGCCCCCTATTTGGGCGCTGGCCGGTACGAGGGCGACAGCGGTCAGCAAAAGTGCCAGTCTCATTTCAATCCTCCTTGGTTGGATGCCAGCGTCACGTATGCTCCGCTCGCGATTTCCGCCTTATAGGCGTCTTGCCGTGCGATTCTGGCGTCGTTCTCGGCGACCTGGCGGGCGTAGTGTTCGGTATTGACGCGATCCACCAGATCGTGGACCAATTGGGTGGTTCTGGCGGTTTGGCGGGCCTCGCTCGAGGCGACGGCCGCCTGGATGCGCCGGTCGATCTCGGCCGCCGGGAGCCCCGCCCGGGGAGTCCCCGCCGTCCGCGTCAGGGTGGAAAAGAGCAGGGCGGCGGAGAGCAGGGCCGCGCCGGCGAAACCGGCACGCCCGGCGATCCCCAGAAAGCGCCCCACCAGCGTGCGGCGCGGGAGGGTTCGAATACCGGGTCGGAAACAAAGGCGATGCGCTGCGGAATTTCTTCC
>CAWFZU010000279.1:0-7056 GCA_963820195.1 uncultured Acidobacteriaceae bacterium
CCGACATCTGCTTGTGGGCTCTTCTGGATCACGGTGTCGATCACTGAGGCCTTGATCGACGGGGTACGCCCAGGCCGGGGCGCATCCTTGAGCAATCCCTCGACACCGCGCAGGAGAAATCGACCGCGCCACAACGCCACCATGCGTGTGCTGACTCCGAGTTCAATGCCAATCTGCTTGTTCTGCCTGCCATCCGCGGCCAGCAGCACAATGCGGCTACGAACGGCGACTCGAACCGCCACCGAGCGGCCACGCGCTTGGCGCTCAAGTTGTAGCCGACTCTGTTGATCTAAAACAATAGGCTGAGCAACACGCATGACGAGGTCTCCTCATCATAAGATGATGCCCGTCCTATAGTTGACTCTATTTGCGACGCACTACACTAGCATTAACATCCGATCCGTCGTGGGGTCCAGTACAAATCCAAGATGTCCATCAGGGGTGAACACGACCTGACTGACAGCGCCGTTAAGGTGCATCTGACCGAGTACCTTGAACGAAGTATAATCAATTGCAGTTAACATATCATCAAAGGAATAGCCATCAGGATTGCGTATATCGCGATATTTAGTATATTCCTTCGCGGGATCGAACATCAAACCGGAATATTTCGATGAATCGATCGAGGAAGTTACGTAGAGACGTCTACTATCTGGCGAAAAACTCAAGTACCGTGGACCGTTCCCGATCTTTAAAGGACTCGTGATCGATGCGCCGCGGATGACGCGCAGTTCCGCATCCACGAACTCGCCTTCGAGATCAACAGGTGGTCCATCACTGAAAAGAATGGTCTGTCCGGCCCCGTCATCAGGCAGCGCAATCTTTGGGTCCGAACCCGCATCCAGGACCGTTGCAATCGTCATATCTTTCAGCGAGACGACGTGAATTCTGCCGTTGATATTCTTGCGGGGATTGTGCGATGGATGCCCTTTTTCAACCAGGTAGATAAACTCGCCAGTTGGCGATATAACCGGCATCTCCGGTTCGCCTTCAAGAGTAACTTTCCCGACGACAGCCTGCTTTTCAATGCTGAAAAACTGTAGCTCAGCAGGAGAATAGATATTATGCTTTAGCTTTTGTTTTGCATAAAACAACACAACAGTTTTACCGTCCCTGGAAAAGAGGCAAGAGGTAAGTTGCAGTGGAATTGAATACCGCTCGAGTACTTTCCCAGTCAATAAATCTGTCGTTACAATTTCACTGGGTAAACTATTCTTAGACCTCACGCCCTCGAAGCCGGACGCTAGGGTGACAAGGACCTTGCTGTCGGGGGTAATGAAATAGTTGCTGAGACTCCAGCCAACGTCGATTGGCTGAGTGGGTTTCATTGTCTTCGTGTCGATAATTATGGCCGTAGATTTTGAAGCCGGCTGGTGTACGTTAAAGTCGATCGTCTTCTGAGTACCCGCAACAAGCATGACCAATCGAGAGCCATCTGGTGTCAACAGCAACATGTCGCGTTTGGAATCACCACTGCCACTGACTGGAGCTGCCGCAATTTTCTCTCCGCTCAACAGATTGATGGCGGCTACCGTCTGTTGGCCGGAATCGAATACATAAGCGAGCGATGTCGATGGCGAACCAGCGGATTTCTGTTCAGCAGCGGCTATGCCAATGGCGAAAAGAAGCAAGATTGCAGCCCAAAATTGTCTCATAAGTATACCTCATGACCAAGTTTCGTTTCAGGATTGAAATTACTGGAATACTAAACTTTTTTAGCTATCGTGTCAAACACGGGATAAGCGGGTCGGCGGGCGGCGTCCAGCCTTCCTTATCGCCTTTGTTCCGTTCCTTGAGCCCGTCTATCAGCGGCTGGAAGTATTCGACGATCGCGCTGGCGTCGGCTTTGTCGCTGCCGGTCATTACTTTTAAGGCTTCGGGCCAAGGTTTTAACAGGCCCATCATCTGCATCGCGTTCAGGCGCGCACCGGCTTCTTTCGAGCCGTAGACCGAGCAGCGATTCAGCGGCCCCTTGTGGCCGGCGCCCTGGCCGTGATCGAATCGAAAGCTCTAGCACGGGTTCGTGATCTCTCACGTCCGAAAATCCGGCCACCCGCCAAGCTTCTTGAGATTTCGGGGACACATTCAGCGGAAGGGAGTCGCCGATGGCTTCGTGCAAGCCGTCGTCAGATTTCCAGAATCACCGGCATGATCATGGGCCTGCGTCCGGTGGTTTTCTGGATGAGGCGCTTCAGTTCGGCGCGGACCTTTTCCTTGACCATGCCGTAGTCGGACTTTCTGCTCGGTGTTCAGGCTGTCGAGGGTTTTGAGGACCAGTTCGCGGGCCTGCTCGGTGATGTCCGCGCCGCCAAAGCCGCGCATCACCACTTCGGGCTGCTGCTCCACCTTGCCGGTGCGCTTGTTGATGGCCAGCACCGCCAGCACGATGCCGTCTTCGGAGAGAATGCGGCGGTCGCGGAGGACCAGGTCTTCGACCACATCGATGGAGGAGCCGGAGTCGATGAGGATGCGGCCGGTGGTGACCTTGTCCTTCTTGCGGGCGTCGTTCTTGTCCAGCTCCAGCACGTCGCCGTCTTCGATGACGATGGCGTGCTCGACGGCGCCGGTATCCATGGCCAACTGGGCGTGCTTGCGCAGGTTGCCGTAGTTGCCGTGGACGGGGATGAAGAACTTGGGGCGGACCAGGTTGATGAGCAGGCGCATCTCTTCCTGCGAGCCGTGGCCGCTGACGTGAATCAGGCCGTTGGAGCCGTTGTCGTAGATGACGTTGGCGTCGCGGCGATAGAGGTGGTCGATGACGCGAAAGATGCTCTTCTCGTTGCCGGGAATGATGCGCGAGCTGAGCACGACGGTGTCGCCGGCGTCGATGCGGGCGTGCTTGTGGTTGTCCACGGCGGCGCGGCTCAGCGCGCTCATCGGCTCGCCCTGCGTGCCGCTGATCAGGATCATCAACTGCTCGGGCGCGTAGTCGCGCATCTGGCCGGGATTGATGATCAGCCCCTGGGGAACGTCGATGTAGCCCAGGTCCTGCGCGATCTCCGTGCTCTCCATCATCGAGCGGCCGATGATGGCCACCTTGCGGCCGTGCTGGCGGGCCAGATCGAGGGCGATGCGGATGCGGTAGATGGACGAGGAGAAGCAACTGAAGAAGAGCTTCTTTTTGGTGCGCGAGAAAATCTCGTCGAGCCGGGGAATGACGGCCGACTCGCTGGGCGTGTAGCCGGAGCGCTCGACGTTGGTCGAGTCCTGCAAGCAGGGCCAGCACGCCGCGCTTGCCGTACTCGGCAAAGGTGTGCAGGTCGAAGGGTTTGCCGTCGAGCGGGCGCGAGATCGATCTTGAAGTCGCCGGTGTGGATGACGATGCCGACCGGGGTCTCGATGGCCAGCGAAACGGCGTCCACCAGCGAGTGGGTGACGTGGATCGGCTCGATGGTGAAGGGGCCGATGGTGAATTTTTCCTTGGGCACGATCTCGATCAGCTCGGTCTCGTCGAGCAGGTCGATGCTCTTCGAGGTTGCCCTCGACGTAGGCCAGCGTGAACTCGGTGGCGTAGACCGGAACCTTGATCTCGCTCAAGAATCCAGGGCAGGCCGCCGATGTGGTCCATGTGGCCGTGGGTGAGGATGATGGCGCGGACATGCTCCTTGTTTTCAATCAGGTAGGTGATATCGGGGACAACGATATCCACTCCCAGCAACTCCGACTCCGGGAACATCAATCCGGCGTCGATCACGATAATGTCGTCTTCCCAGCGGATGGCGAGGCAGTTCATGCCGAACTCGCCGAGTCCGCCCAGGGGAATGATTTTCAGTTTTTTTGTCTGCATCTGTCAGATTCGATGCTAACACTCCCTTGGCTTGTAAAGTTGGTCCATCCTGCTCAGTGGAACGCGTTCTCGACGTCAAAGACGCAACTATAGAGACGCCGCCTCAAAACGGGAATCCTTAAAGGGCGCTCCGAGGCAGGTTTGGGGCAGAGGCCGGCAGTGTGCGGCCAGCGATGCCTACCAGACTCCTTGCACCATTCTGATTTCGTTCGCAGGTTGACTCCGCACAACCCCATCCAGAGTCTTTCGCGTGGCCAGAATATCATCGATTCCTTTTGCTTTGAGATGCGCGACAAATTCTTTGTCCGAGCCCTGGATGTGCCTGAAGAGCCACTCCCGGAGCTGATGCATGATTTCCAGCTCGGTAACCAATCCTTCACTGCTCTTAAAACGCAGTTGCAGCTCAACGGCTCGTTCGATGGTGGACTCATGCTCTTGTTTGTGCGCGGCCGTACCATGAAATCCGGTTTCGCCAAGGAGCTGCTCCTCGTGGGCGTGGTGGACACGGGTGTAGCTGATCAGGTCTTGAAAAAAACTTTCCAGCGCCGGCTTGGCGTGGCCAGTCATCAGCCCCTCGTGCAGTTGGTTGATCAGAAGCACCAGTTTCTTATGGTCGTTATCAAGGAGCTTCACCCCGACGCTCATTTGATCTGTCCAAACAATCAGTGGCATATGCGGCGATCCTTTCCAGAACGTTTTACGTTCTCAAAGTGGTGCACAACGGATCTGGCTATATTGTGCTGGTCGATGCAAAAGCGTTTCATGGTTTCCGAAGAGAATCGGCAAACCTCAGCAGCAGCGGCAGGAGCGATGAGATTGTAGCAAGTGCAAGTGGATGAGAGACCAGTTTCGAGAATGAGACCGGCCCCCCCCGGACTCGGCCTAATGGCCCTTTCCCTATCGGCGGCACATTCGGCGCCGTGAGAGGCGCCTCTTTCTCAAGAAAATCTATGAAGCTGTAGCGGTTCCCGCAGCAAGAGCAGAGCCGATCTGCCTACTACTATAACACACACTCCACGAGTGCAAACAGAGGCGGGCAACCGGGTCTCCAGCTATGCGGACCAGGCTCCCTGCATGATTCTGAGCCCATCTGCCTTCTTCCTTGGCGCAATCTTAACCAGTGTTTCCCGCGCGGCCAGCATCGCTTCGGCGCCTTTTGCCTTGAAATGCGAAACGTAATCCTGGTCAGAGCTTTGAATATGACGGAAGAGCCAGCCCTTGAGCAGGTTCACCACCTCCAAGGAGCCATCCACTCCCGTTTCGCTGACAAAGCGTGCTTTCAGCCTCGTTGACCCGCATGATCAGATTGTCATGCTCGCGCAGATGAATCGCCGTGTCGGGGTAAGCGGTTTCGGCAAAGAGCTGCTCTTCATGGGCAAAGTGAATGCGGATGTGCCTGACCAGCGCTTCAAATATGCGCACAAGCGCCTGTTTGGCCCATCCGGTGACAACTCCTTTGTGCAGTTCGCTGATGAGAATCGCCAGTTTCTTATGGTCGTTATCCAGCAGCTTCACCTCCACGCTCATGCGGTTCGTCCAGACAACGAAGGGCGTCCGAGGCAGGTGATTTCCCGAAACCTTTTCGCTTTCCGATCCAAACAGAACGTTGAACATCTGAACCTCCATGCTCCTTTGCCGAGCCGGCCGCCGCAGCGAGCCGGCCAGACCTGCATACACCTTGGACTGTGGATGGGTGGCAAAGTTGCTATTCGGGCGTACCTTGGCCTGTTGGGTCAAGGCGCGCCCGGTAGCAGGGGAGCCGCACACAGACTGGTCGTTCAAGAATGGCAAACCCTTGTCATTGAGGGGAATGTAAAGCGGATTCTGTGGGGAATCGAGCGCTGTGCCGGGCATCGTTTCATCCTTCCTCTTTCTGATGGCGATATTTCTGACCGTTCACTAGAGAGTGCGGCAAGCAGAAGAAAAATGCCTCAACTTTCTTTGGGAATGAAAAGCGCGGCGGCGGGGCTCCTCAGGGCAATCGCATAAAAGGCGATCCCTGTTGAGAGCAGAGTTCGTTCCCCCCTGGCGATGGATTCTGCTTGGAACGCCTTCCCAGGATTGTGCTGCGCTCTTTCCTGGCTACTTTCATCTCCACCCTCCGGGAGGAGTTGCGGCTGTCGAACAATAGATCGTGTGAAATGAAAACGATTTTATGAACACTATAGGTTTATGCAATTGCCCCGCGGGCCTTCTCCGCGGGAGGAGAAATGAGCGAGGAAATGATAGAATTCAGGCAGGATAGCGTATGTTGCGCCCCACGCATGGAGGCAGTTTTGCAGCCAGCCAAGGGAGAAATTACGTTACTTTTGGCGAAGTGGAAGGACGGCGAACCGTCGGCCTTCGAAGAGCTGATGCCGCTGGTCTACTCCCACCTGCGCGAAGTGGCCGCATCCTATATTCGCCGGGAGCGGAATCCGGATCTTTTGCAGGCGACGGTGCTGGTGCACGAGCTATATCTTCGCTTGCTGAACCAGAAGAAAGCCGCCTGGGAGGATCGCCGTCATTTCTACACCTTTGCCGCCAAAGTGATGCGCATGATCCTGATCGATCACGCGCATCACTTTGGCGGCAAAGGTGTAGAAATGACAGCGAGGACCCAGGCGGCTTTCTTCTGGTTCAGCAAGCGAAGATATAGCTCGTGCACCAGCACGTCGCCTGCAAAAGATCCGGACGCTCGCTCCCCGCATTAGGATGCGGCCACTTCGCAGGGGTGGGAGTAGACCACGGGGCGTCACTCTACGAAGGCCGACAGTTAGCCGTCCCTCTCCACTTCGCCAAAAGTAACGTAATTTCTCCCTTGGCTGGCTCCGAAGCCCCCCTCCATGCGTGGGGCGCAACATACGCTATCCTGCCTGAATTCTACCATTTCCTCGCTCATTTCTCCTCCCGCGGAGAAGCCCACGAGCAGTGCATAAACCTATAGTGTTCATAAAAATCGTTTTCATTTCACACGATCTATTGTTCGACAGCCGCAACTCCTCCCGGAGGGTGGAGATGAAAGTAGCCAGGAAAGAGCGCAGCACAATCGCCTGGGAAGGCGTTCCAAGCAGAATCCATCGCCAGGGGGGAACGAACTCTCTACTAAACAGAGGCCTTTTATGCGATTGCCCTAGAGGAGCCCCGCCGCCGCGCTTTTGATTCCCAAAGAAAGTTGAGAATTTCTTTTCTGCTTGCCGCACTCTCTAGTGAACGGTCAGAAATATCGCCATCAGAAAGAGGAAGGAGTAAAACGATGCAGCAGCGGCGGCAAAGGCAGAATCCGCTTT
>CAWFZU010000280.1:0-5416 GCA_963820195.1 uncultured Acidobacteriaceae bacterium
CACCCGCCCAGTTCTCGTCGATGATGCTGGTGTCTCCGCTTTGCAGCCAGCTGGTCCAGGGAATAATCACGCCGGCGTCGCTCCATCCCGCGGCAAAGCCCGCATTCGGCGTCACGGTTCCGGGCGAGTAGATGCCGTAGAAGGGCGTGCCGGCCTGCGTTCCGCGCATATCCCCGGCGAACTTGCGCGAGAAGGCCGCCAGGTCCATGTTGTAGGCAGCGGCGCGCCAGAAGACCTCCGCATCGCCCATCCAGCCCAGGCGCTCGTCGCGCTGCGGGCAGTCGGTGGGAATGCCAACAAAGTTTGAGCGCTGACCCCACAGAATGTTGCTCCACAACTGGTTGATCATCGCGCTGCCGGTCTCCAGCTTTGCCGTGAAGGGCGCATCAGTGTGGATGACCTCTGCCTTCACCGCGTCCAGGGCCGGCGGCGTCGACAGTCCCGTCACTTCGGCATATCTGAAGCCGTGGAAACTGAAGAACGCCTGATATTCGAACCTGGAATGAGTCCTGCTGTGAACACGATCGGCGGATTTGGGGAGAGTTTGAGTAAAGGTGTCTGTAGCCTTTGCAGTGCGAAGATTGTCGGTATAGATTGTGCCGTCTGGATTGAGAATCTCCGCAAAGCGAAGCTGGATCCGTCCGCCATTCCAATCGGTAAATACGACCTTTTCCATCCCGGTAAGATTCTGCCCGAAGTCGTACACGTAGACCCAAGGCTTGGGTTCCGTCATCGAAACCGCATGTACCTCGCGTTCGATCCGAATGGGCGGAAAGTCCTGGGCTACGATCAGCACGGGCGCGGGGTGAATGATCGCCGCTTTGTCCTTGATGATGTCGGGAAACCCCGGATCTGATTCGCCAACAAAGCCCTCGTCGAGGTTGAGTGATTCCCCGTCATAGAGCTCTGAGTGGATACCGTTTCGGGCAGCCTGCCAGCTCGCATCGGTTATCACCCACTCCACGGTTCCGTCTGTGTGTTCAATGCGCAACTGCGCTAGTAGAGCGGGCGGCGTATCTCCATAATTGTTCGGCTGCTGGAACCACTCAAGCGGCGTGGAATACCATCCCGGCGCCAGCCAAAAGGAGATCGCATTCTTCCCCACGAGAAGCAGATTCGTCACATCGTAGGTCTGGTAGACGACCCGCTGACGATAGTCTGTCCATCCCGGCGCGAGCACCTGGTCGCTCACCTGGCCCCCATTCAGGATCCCATTCAGCTCGGATAATAGGCTCCCAGCGCCGTGGCGTAGAGCCGCGCTGACTTTACCGGTTTGGTCACCATGAATGGATGCCGCAAGGTCTTCACACTGTCCGGAATCCACGGATGACCGAGCGGCGCGCTCGTCGGGCCGGGCCTCTGCTTCCAAGGCACCGCATTCTTCCAACCCGCATCGTCGAAGCCCTTTTGCTGCCAACCTTCCAGCGGATGAATCGCCGACTTCCAATCGCTTCCGCTCGCGAAGGAGGCGACGCTCCCATCGGCGTACTCGACCACCAGCGTGGCAATCATCGGCGGCGCATCCGCCGAGGCCATACCGTTGGGATTGGTGATGTAATGCACTATCTCAATGGCGATGGTGTTCTCGCCAACTGCCAGCGCGGCGGTTGCATCCGCGCGCACAAACTTCTTCCAGGGCATCTGCTTCCAGGGCGGCAAGGGATCGGCCTTGAGCAATTGCGCTCCGTTGACCCAGACGGAGACTGTATCCTGCCCGGCTGCAAAGAGCGCGGCGCTGCGCACCGGCTTGGCCAGCGTGACAGTCTGCCGGTAGGCGATATGCTCTTCTTTAGCATTTCCAGTCGCCACACCCCAGGCCTCTGGGCTGGTGATCCACGCGGCGGGCGCGTGACGGACGGCATCTTCTTCCGGCGTTTCAAAGCCGATCCACTGGCCGCGCCAGTTCTCCTGCCGGAGCAGGCCAGTCTCCCACCAACTTGAATCGCTCTCAGGACACGGCTTGCCCGCCGCATCCCACACCTTGACCCGCCAGAAGTAGCGCGTGCTGGGCTGGAGAGCCGGCCCGGCGTAACGCACATTCAACGACTGCGCCGATTCGATGCGGCCGCTATCCCAGATGTCGGCTTTGCCAGATAGGAGCAGTTCGAGCCGCGAGGCAACATGAAGCTCATAGGCGCTCTGCTTTACGCCGCGCGCCGGATCCTGCAACTGCCAGGAGAAGCGGGGCGCCGGATCGTCGATGCCCAGCGGCGTCGTCAGACTCATCGACGCGCAACTGTCGCGCTCCTACACCGGCGGCCAACTTAGCGCCGAAGGCGCTAGCCGCAATTGCCGCCAGGACCATTCCGCATATCGTGCCGCGCAAGCCTGTATTTCTCATGATCTCAATCGCCCTACCCGATGACACCTGACGATAGGCAAGACGGGCGACCTTTGTCAAAGGTGGCGGGAGTATGATCACTTCACAAATTACACTCAGATCATGGCTCTTCGCCTCTACGTCGCCACCACCAGCCAGGGCAAGCTGCGCGACTTTCGCACAGCCGCCGCTGCGCACACCCTCGACCTTGAGCCTCTGCCGGGAATCGAAGCAATCGCCGCGCCTGAGGAGGACGGGGCGACCTTCGCCGCCAACGCCACGCTTAAGGCCGTTTACTACTCCCGGTTTGCTCCCGGCGAGCTGGTGCTGGCGGACGACTCCGGCCTGGAGGTGGACGCTCTCAACGGCGCTCCCGGCGTGCGCTCGGCTCGCTTTGCCGCGGACGCCGGCGTGGTGGATTCACCCGACGCCAACGACAATACGGACGTGTGGAACAACTTGCGTACTGCTGCACGGCTGGCCGGCGTTCCCGCCGCCCAACGCACGGCGCGCTACCGCTGCGTGCTGGTGGCGGCCCGCGACGGCACGGCACTGCACACCGCCGAGGGCGCGGTCGAGGGGCTGATTCTGGAATGCGCCGCGCGGCACGGGCGGATTCGGCTACGACCCACTGTTTTACCTGCCCGCGCTCGACCGCACCATGGCCGAGGTGGACCTGGAAACCAAGCACTCGCTCAGCCATCGCGGCCGCGCCATTGCGGCACTGCTGCCGATGCTGGGCCCATGACCTTCCAATTATTGAAACGGAAACCGATCAAGACCCATGGAATGGGCTTGACGAAGGTGATCTGGAACACCAATAATGAATGAAAATCAGGCCGCGCATCCCCGTTCCTCGATATTGAGACCGCCGTCTGCCAGAAGCCACGCCCGCAAGCCTTAAGGAGCTGACACCACTATGGCAACCGCTCAACAACCTGCCGCGCCTACCGTTCGCGTGGCGTCCAGCCCCTGCGAGCCGGCGAGGGCTGGTCCTTTCTCTGGCGCAAACTGCATTCGCTGCTGGGCATTGTCCCCCTGGGAGCCTTCCTGCTGGAGCACCTGCTGTCGAACTTCGAGGCGCTCAAAGGGCCCGGCGGCCTACGGGGCGCAGGTCCGCTTCCTCAACAGCCTGCCGATGGTGCGCGTGCTGGAGTGGGTCTTCATCTTTCTGCCACTGCTTTATCACGCATGCTACGGGGTCTGGATCTGGCTACGCGGCAAGTCGAATATCGTCTACTATCCCTGGGCGGGCAACTGGCTTTACGTCGCCCAGCGTTACACCGGCCTGATCGCCTTCGCCTACATTTTGCAGCACGTGATTCGCCAGCGATTCATGGGCGTCAGCTTGCCGGAGCATCCCGATGGCGGCATTCGCCAAGGTGCAGCAGGAGCTGGCCAATCCCTGGATGCTGGCCGTTTATATCGTGGCCATGATCGCCATCTGCTGGCATTTTTCTTACGGCGTCTGGCTCTTTGCAGCCAAGTGGGGCATCACTCCCGGCACACGCGCCCGCAAACGCTTTGGCTACGTCTGCGTGGCGTTTGGATTGGGGCTGGCGGTGATGGGGCTCTGGAGTATTTGGGCGTTTGTGGGGCCTGATTACAAAAACACGTCGGAAGACCCGGCTGTCTCGCTTGTGGTTGCCCCGGCAGCCAATGGAACTGTTTTGATTTAGCGTCGGCGCATCAGGTCGAAAGGAAAATACTTTATGGCAGTACCCAGAATCATCGTGATTGGCGGAGGATTGGCCGGACTTTCCGCGGTTATCAAGATCGCCGAGGCCGGCGGCACGGTCGACCTGTTCTCCATCGTCCCGGTAAAGCGTTCGCACTCGGTCTGTGCGCAGGGCGGCATCAACGCCGCGAAGAATCTCAAGGGTGAGGGCGACACTACCTGGAAGCACTTCGACGACACGATCTATGGCGGCGACTTTCTGGCCAATCAGACGCCGGTCAAGCTGATGTGCGAGGCCGCACCGGAGGTTATCGATCTATTGGATCGTATGGGCGTGCCCTTCAACCGCACTCCCGAGGGGCTGCTGGACTTTCCGTCGCTTTGGCGGTACGCTCTACAATCGCACCGCCTTCGCCGGCGCAACCACCGGCCAGCAACTACTCTACGCGCTCGACGAGCAGGTGCGGCGGCATGAATCCGAAGGCAAGGTGAAGAAGTACGAGGGCTGGGAGTTTCTCTCTGCAATTATCGATTCCGAGGGCGTGTCGCGGGGCA
The DNA here is from genome assembly GCA_963820195.1 of uncultured Acidobacteriaceae bacterium. Classification (GTDB taxonomy): domain Bacteria; phylum Acidobacteriota; class Terriglobia; order Terriglobales; family Acidobacteriaceae; genus Telmatobacter. The sequence continues at coordinate 4,554 of CAWFZU010000280.1, forward strand.
TTACTGCGCTCGACCTGCGCACCATGGAACTGCGCAGCTTCCCCGCCGACGCGATCATTCTTGCTACCGGCGGCATCGGAGCTATCTTCGGCAAGAGCACTAACTCCGTGGTCTGCACCGGCTCGGCGCAATCGGCGGTTTACCAGCAAGGAGTTACTTACGCCAACGGCGAGTGCATCCAGGTTCATCCCACCTGCATTCCCGGCGAAGACAAACTGCGGCTGATGTCGGAGTCGGCGCGCGGCGAGGGCGGCCGCGTCTGGGTTCCGCGCAACGCCTGGCGATAAGCGGCCCGGTCAAAGCAGATTCCCGAGGCCGAGCGATTTTATTTTCTGGAGGAGTGGTATCCCAAGTACGGCAACCTGGTGCCGCGCGACATCGCCACGCGCGCCATTCATAAGGTGGTCTACGAGGAAGGCCTGGGGATCGACGGCCAGCCGATGGTCTATCTCGACTTATCTCATATTGACCGCGCTACGCTCGACCGCAAACTGGGCGGTATTCTCGACATTTACGAGAAGTTTGTCGGCGACGATCCCCACGATGTGCCGATGAAGATTTTTCCGGGAATGCATTACACGATGGGCGGTTTGTGGGTGGATTTTAATCAAATGACCAACATTCCCGGCATCTTTGCCATTGGCGAATGCGATTATCAGTACCACGGCGCCAACCGCCTGGGAGCTAACTCGCTGCTCAGTTGCATCTATGCGGGCTTCATCTCCGGCCCCAATGCGATGAGTTATGCCCAGAGCCTGCCCGCTCAAGAGGGCGACGGCGGCCACGAAGCTGAACTCACACGCCAGGCCGGAATCAATACCAGCCTGCTCAAGAGCGAAGGGACTGAGAATCCCTTCAAGTTA
>CAWFZU010000281.1:0-15659 GCA_963820195.1 uncultured Acidobacteriaceae bacterium
CAGGGTGTTTTCGCCGCCCAAGCCGAATGCCGTGAAGAACGCCATCTACGAGTGCGGCCTGGAGTCCAGGGGCGATGCCTGGATGCAGTTCCACTCGGCCTATTACCTGTATGCGATTATCTTTCTGATCTTCGACGTGGAGGCGGTATTTCTGCTGCCCTTCGCGGTGGCCTTCAGCGGGTTGGGCGTGGCGGCCTGCGGGGCAATGCTGGTCTTTGTGCTGCTGCTGGTCGAGGGGCTGGCATGGGCCTGGGCCAAGGGCGTGCTGACGTGGGCGTGAGACAGTGCTCAGTTGTCAGTTTCAGTTGTCAGTGTTTCCAATTGGCACGCAGATGAATCGAAATGATTGTGGACACCGAGTGGCAGTGACGACTGAGTCAACTGACAACTGAAAACTGACAACTGGAGCGTAGCGACGATGGATGAGGGCTTGAAGATCGAACTGGGCAAGCAGGGGGTCTTCGTGACCACCATCGAGGAGCTCTACAACTGGGGCCGGCGCAGCTCGATCTGGCCCATGCAGTTCGGGCTGGCCTGCTGCGCCATCGAGATGATCGCCACCACCATGGCGCGCTACGATCTGGCGCGCTTCGGGGCCGAGGTCTTCCGGCCGTCGCCGCGCCAGGCCGACCTGATGATCATCTCCGGCACGGTGACCAAGAAGATGGCGCCGCAGGTGGTCCGGCTCTACAACCAGATGGCCGAGCCGAAGTACGTGATTGCCATGGGAGCCTGCGCCATCACCGGAGGGCCCTTCAAGCAGGGCTACAACGTGCTGAAGGGGATCGACCGCTATATTCCCGTGGACGTGCATATTCCCGGCTGCCCGCCGCGGCCCGAGGCGCTGATTCAGGCCTTTATGACGCTGCAAAAGAAGATCGACGGCCAGCATTTGACCGGCGAGGACCGTCCGCGCTTTCTGGATGCGGAGCAGCAGGGCGAGTTTCCCGTGCCGGTCTTTGGAGAGCACGACCTGGAGCCCGCGGCGAACAAGGGCGTTTGGCCGGTGCCGGTGATCAATAGCAGGGACTAGATTATCCGAATTTGTGGATAACGAAAAAAATGGAGATTTCACAAATTGCAGAATGCGGCGTTCAATACGGAGAAATTGACTGTGTATGTCCGGCTTCTGGGTGAAGGAACAGAAGTATCCCGCCCAACACAAGCTGCGCTAGTCAAGGAAGGCGTATACCAACTACTTCCGAATCAGGAGTACGATTCTAAGGACGAACAATGGGAATTTCCTCCCGGAAGCATGGTTCATGTAGCGCAAATAGTAAGTGACAACAGAGATTATTTTATTGCAACCAGGATCGTAGATTGAGCTAGAAAATGAAGATTCGAGGGTACGGGATTGAAGACGGTCGAAGAGATCAAATCGGCGATTGAGGCGGCTGTTCCGGGCGCAGGGGTGGAGATTGCGCCCAATCCCAGCCCCGCTTGCCAGCACTCGCTGCGGCTTGCGCCGGAATGCGCGCTGGCGGTGGCGAAGTTTCTGCGCGACGATGCGGAACTCAAGCTCGATTATCTCTCCAACGTCGACCGGCGTGGATTGGCCGGAGTCTCTGGAGGCGGTCTATCACCTGTATTCTGTCGAGAAAAAGCACGGGCCGGTGATCATCCGCATGCACACCGCGAACCGGACAGATCAGGTGGAGTTGCCTTCGCTGACGCCCATCTGGCGCTCGGCGGAGTTTCAGGAGCGGGAGATCTTCGATCTCTATGGAATCGTCTTCACCGGCCATCCGGATTTGCGGCGACTGCTGATGTGGGAGGGCTTCAAGGATCATCCCATGCGGCGGGATTACGTGGAGCCGGACGACTTCGAGTACGAGCCGACGGCGCACGACGAGGTGCTTAAGCGGGCGCAGAGCTAATCAGGCTATAGCTGCCGGCCAGCCAGAATCGGAGGCCGGCGCATGAGTGTCGCGAAGAGTACTGAATCCGGAAAGCTGAGGGCTGGAACCGTCCCGCTTCGATTGCGCCGAGAGCGGTGACGGCGAGCTGCTGGAAGTGGCCATGGGGCCGCACCACCCCTCGACGCACGGCGTCTTCCGCATGGATGTGGCGCTGGATGGCGAGCGCGTGGTCCGGCTGCAGGCCGGTCTTCGGCTACCTGCATCGCAACCACGAGAAGATCGCCGAGGGGCAAAGCTATCTGGCTTCGATGCCCTACACCGACCGGCTGGATTACATCTGCCCCATCACCAACAACTGGGCCTATGCGCTGGCGGTGGAGAAGCTGACCGGCCAGGAGGTTCCCGAGCGCGCCGAGTACCTGCGGGTGATTCTGGGCGAGCTGACGCGCTTTCAGAACCACGCCTCGTCGATTGGCTTTTTGATTCAGGAGATGGGCGCCAGCGGCACGCCGCTGATGTACGCCTTCCGCGAGCGCGAGAAGATTCTCGACCTCTTCGAGGAGCTGACCGGCGCGCGCATGATGGTCAACTACATGCGCTTCGGCGGCTGCCGCGTGGATGCCACGCCGGGGTGGCTCGACAGAACGCGCAAGGTGGTCGCGGGCCTCGCCGGATTTGTGGACGAGTTTGACCGGCTGCTGGCGACCAATGAGATTCTGATGGCGCGCACGCAGGGCGTGGGCGTGTTGCGGGCTGAACTGGCGGTGAACGCCGGGGTCACTGGGCCGATGCTGCGCGCCTCGGGCGTGAACTACGACATTCGCAAGGTGGACGGCTACGGGATTTATAGCCGCTTCAACTTCCGCGTGCCGCTGGGCGATCATGGCGACGTCTACGACCGCTACATGATTCGCCTGCTGGAGATGCGGGAGTCGATTGTAATTTTGCAGCAGGCGTTGAAAGAGATTCCCGGCGGGCCGGTGATGAGCCCAACGGCGAAGATACGCGGCTTCCGTCCTAAACCAGGCGAGGCTTACGGGCGGATCGAAGCGCCGAAAGGCGAACTGGGCTTCTATCTGATCTCGAATGGCGGGCCGAATCCCTACCGTTACCGGGTACGGCCGCCGAGTTTGATCAACCTGACGATTTTGGAAGATATGTGTCTGGGAAGCGATGTAGCCGATGTGGTGCTGATCTTCGGCAGCGTGGATATAGTACTGGGAGAAGTTGATAGGTGAAGCAGGGGAAGTATTGAGATCTTGTGAGGAGTTTCTGTGATGATGCGGCTATTACCATCAAGAGAACTCGCACGGCGTGTGATCGGTGTGCTATGGGTACTTGCTTGTGTTTGGGCGCTCGTTTGGATTCTCCTTCTCAGGAATACCTCACCAAAAGAGTTCGGAGATGCAGAAGAAGCGGAAATTCTCTTAATGCTTGGGTTGTCAGCTCCATTAAGCTATATGATTGTGCTGGCATTAAGATGGGTTTCGTTTTCTTGGTGGATTTATCCAGAAAATGATTCGCGAACGATTCTGGCCATCTGGCTTTGCATTTTCGCAATTGGTTGTCTTCAGTGGTTTGTGCTTTTTCCATGGGTGGTTGATAAGGGGTATGACCTTTACGATTTAGTAGCTCTTAGGGTTAAGCGCAGGTTTGGAAGACATGAAGCAGTCAGCTCAACATCCATTCCGAATGTATGATTGAGCGACGCGCAGTTAGTGGGGATCACGGTTAGATTTATTGGGAGAGGAATTTTGTTAGGCGAGGGCATACTGAAGGGCATGGCGGAGACTGCGAAGAACTTCTTCGGCAGCTATCACTCCGCCGAACGGCTGACGACGGTCGAGTATCCGGAGCAGCGGATCGCTCCGAAAGAGGCGGCGCGCGTCTTTCCCTTTCTTGTCTATGATTCCAAAAACCTGGGGGACGGCGCGGATTGGGAGGCTGGGCTGCGCTGCGTGGCCTGCCAGATTTGCGAGAAGGAATGCCCGCCGAAGTGCATTTATATTGTCAAGAGTACGGATAAAAAGCCGGATGCATTGGGCAAGCCGCAGTTTTATCCGGCCAAATTCGACATTGATATTTCTGTTTGCATGAGCTGCCAGATATGCGTCGAGGTTTGCCCCTTTGAAGCGATCAAGATGGATACCGAGTTTGAGTTGAGCACGACGGATCGCTTTGGCGGGCTGCTGCTAGACCGCCGGCAACTGGCTAAGTCGAACGAGTATTACCACCGGATTCATCCCACGGAAGCGACCAGTGTGGATGAGCGACTGAAGGCGGAGAAGGTCAAGTCCGACGCCAAAGCCAGGAGCGCGGCCGACGCAGCGGTAGCCAAGGCCGCGGCCATCGCCGGAGAGGGAGCGTAGACGATGATCAATACTCTGGACCAGGTCTTCGTTCTGCTTCGCTACTGGCTGGTGAGCTTTCTGCCAGCGGCCTGGCAGCCGGTGGCCGGAGTGCTGCTCAGCGTGGTGGCCATTGTCTGCCTCTTTCCGGCTCTCTTTGCGTTGACCACGGTCTTCGAGCGCAAGGGGCTGGCCCGCATACAGAACCGCCTCGGCCCGAACCGCGTGGGCCCATTCGGCCTTTTTCAGCCGATCGCCGATGGCATCAAGTCACTGACCAAGGAAGATATTGTGCCGCTAAGCGCGGACGCGGTGGTGCATTTTCTGGCGCCGGTGCTGCTGGTAGTGGCCGTCTTCATGGGCTTCGCAGTGCTGCCGATGGGCCGTAACATGGTCTTTGTTGATTTGGACGCCGGGCTGCTGTTTTACTTTGCCATGGGCGCATCCACGGAGTTATCGGTCTTCATGGCCGGATGGTCGAGCCGCAACAAGTATTCGCTGCTGGGCGCAATGCGCGCAGTTGCGCAGATGATCAGTTACGAGGTGCCGCTGCTGCTGTCGAGCGTTGTGGTTGTGATGATGACCGGCTCGCTTTCGCTGACGAAAATCGTCGCCGCGCAGAGCGGTTTCTCTTGGGGATTGCCGCACTGGTTCATCTTCACCCCCTGGGGTTGCGCGGGCTTTGTGATGTACGTTATCGCGACCACGGCGGAGACCAACCGCTCGCCTTTTGACTTACCGGAAGGTGAGTCGGAGTTAGTGGCCGGCTATCATACCGAGTATTCCGGCTTCAAGTTTGCGCTCTTTTTTTTGGGCGAGTATCTGGAGATGTTTTCCATCTCCGGGCTGGGCACGACGCTCTTTTTGGGCGGATGGTCCGCGCCGTTTTCGTTCTTGACCTGGATTCCGTCGTGGATCTGGTTTTTCTCCAAGTTAATGATGTCGATCTTTGTCTTTATCTGGTTGCGGGGAACGCTGCCGCGGCTGAGGCAGGACCAGTTAATGAACTTTGCCTGGAAGTTTGTCTTGCCAATGTGCCTGCTGAATCTGATGGTCGCCGCGCTATGGCGCTTCCTGGGCGACGGGTGGCTGCGCTGGGTAATTTGCTCCGTAATATTAATTGGAGCGTATGCCGCGATGGGTTGGGGCGAGATGCGCCGAGGGAAGATCGGGCCAAGGAATTATCGCTATGCGGAGTGATTCTTTAGGGGCCAGGGAAGGGAAGTGCGGGCGATGAGCTTTGTATTCTACATCCTTGCAGCACTCACGGTGGCTGGCGGTCTGTCGGCCATGCTGCTGAAGAACACCGTGCATTGCGCGCTGGCGCTCACCGTTGCTTTTGCCGGGCTGGCGCTGCTGTTTCTGAGTCTGGACGCGCAGTTTGCCGGATTTGCGCAGATACTGGTTTACATCGGCGCGGTTGCTATCCTGGTGGTCTTTGCGATCCTGCTGACGCGAGGCTCGGAAACGCCCAGGGATGGAGTCTTCAGCAAGACATGGCTAGCAGGGTTGGTGATTGCGGCGGGAGTCTTTGCTGTGCTGGGCTGGGCGGTGATCGGGAGCGTGCGAGTTTTGCCGCATGAGACAACCGTCCCAACCGTAACTGTTTTGCAAATCGGCAATGCGCTTGTGAGCCGTTACGTGTTGCCGCTGGAGATAGTGGCGGTGCTGTTGACCGCGGCGATGATTGGCGCGGTAATTGTGGCCATGCATGAGAAAGAAGGGCAGAAATGACGCCGCTGGCGAGTTATCTGCTGGTTGCAGCATTGTTATTTTCGATTGGCCTGGCCGGGGCGCTGACGCGGCGCAACGCTATTCTGGTGCTGATTGGGATTGAACTGATGCTGAACGCGGCGAACTTGAATCTGATTGCCTTCTGGCGCTACGGGCCGCATCCCGGAGGTGCTGACGGGGATGATCTTTGCGATTTTCTCGATTGCCGTGGCGGCGGCCGAGGCGGCGGTGGGACTTGGACTGGTGATTCAGATTCATCGCCACGCGCAGACGACCGATCTGGATGCGATGAACAGGATGAAGGGGTGAGAGGTATGCAAGAGACAATATCATTCACTCCGCAGTTAGCGGCTTCTCCCATCGCGGAGATGCTGTGGCTGATTCCCGCGGTGCCGATGGTGGCTGCGGGCATGGCAGCGTTGCTGAAGCAGCCGAAACGCAAAACCGCCGCCACGCTTGCCATTGGGTCGATGAGTGTTTCGCTTGTTGCTCTCGCTGGTTGCATTTGCGCACGTGTTGGCTGGATGGACGCATGGACTGGCAGTGCGCGAGATCGTCAACTTCACATGGATTCAAGTAGGCAGGGCAAATGTGGATCTGGGCTGGGTGCTCGATCCGCTCTCGGCGGTGATGCTGGTGATGGTCAGCTTTGTGGGCCTGCTGATCTTCATTTACTCCATCGGCTACATGAAGCACGATGAGAACTACACGCGCTTCTTCTGCTTCCTGTCGCTCTTTGCCGGGGCGATGCTGGGCGTGGTGATTGCCAACTCGATTCTGCTGCTCTTTATGTGCTGGGAGTTGGTTGGACTTACTTCGTACTTATTGATCGGATTCTGGTATCAGAAGCCGTTCGGCGGCCGCGGCGGCAAAGAAGGCCTTCCTGACTACGCGCATCGGCGATGTTTTCTTTCTGCTGGGGATGGTCTGGCTCTTCGCGCAACGGGAACGCTGCTTTTCTATAACCACGGCGCGGGCTCGATGGAAGCCGGCGCGCTGGCCGGACTGCTGGCGCAGCCGGCGGCTTGGGACTTACGGCGGCGGGCGCGATTGGTCTGCTGATCTTTGCCGGCGCGGCGGGCAAGAGCGGCCAGTTTCCGCTGCACGTCTGGCTGCCGGATGCGATGGAAGGCCCCACGCCGGTCTCGGCGCTGATTCATGCGGCGACAATGGTGGCTGCGGGCGTTTATTTGATTGCGCGAGTTTATCCGCTGATGGCCGCCGGAGCGCTAACCGGAGGGACGACGACGGCGCTTACAGTAGTTACATGGGTAGGAGCGTTTACAGCGGTCTTCGCCGCATTGATCGCCGTGGCGCAGAACGATATCAAGCGCATCCTGGCTTACTCGACCGTCTCGCAACTGGGCTACATGATGGCTGGGCTAGGCATGGGCGGCGTCGCGGTGGGAATGTTTCACCTGATAACTCACGCTTTCTTCAAGGCGCTCTTGTTCCTGGGCGCGGGCTCGGTAATTCACGGCTGCCATGAGGAGCAGGATGTGCGGCGCATGGGCGGACTGAAATCCGATATGCCGCTGACCTTCGCAACCTATGGGATCGGAATGTTGGCGCTGTGCGGCTTTCCGATGTTATCCGGCTTCTGGAGCAAGGATGGAATTCTGGAGGCGGCACATCATTGGAGCGTGGCCAAGACACCGCTCTATATGCTTGTCTTTGGCGCGCTATTAACGGCATTTTATATGACCCGGCAGGTGGCTTATGTCTTCTTCGGCCACTGGCGGGGCGGTAAGTCCGCGCATGAGAGCCCGGTGGTGATGACCGTACCGCTAGGGATTCTGGCTTTCTTCGCCATGACGCTGGGATACATTGGAACTCCCGCCTGGCCGTGGTTCCGAGCCTTCCTGGATGGGCCGCGCAGCTGACTTCGACTTGCACGGATTTGATGGAGCCTGGGCTGTTGGCGCTGATGGGGACTTCCGCGCTGGTCGTGTTTCTCGGACTCGGGCTGGGTTGGTGGCTCTACGGAGATCGCTCCCCAAAGCGCCGAAGAGCCGGATGCGCTGGAGCGGATAAGTCCGCCTGGTCTGGGCATGCGTTACGCGACAAGCTCTACGTGGATGAGTTCTACGGAGTGACGGTGATCGCGTTCTATGGATGGTGGGCGCGCGTTGCCGATTGGCTGGACCGCCGCGATCTGGGGCGGTGTGGTGGCCGGGGTTGCATGGGGCTTTGGCCTCGGCGCGCAGTTGAACCGCTTCCTCGATAACAATGTGGTGGACGGCGGCTTCGACAAGGGCTGCGATGAGTTATCCGTTGGCGGCGGATTGCTGTCGCGCGTGCAGACGGGCCGCGTGCAGACTTACCTGAGAATTCTGGCGCTGGCCGTGGTGGTACTGGCCGTGATTCTGATCTGGAGCAGCAGGGCATGAGCGGAATCCATCTATTGACGCTGTTGACCGTGCTGCCACTGGTGGGGGCGGCGATTGCGCTGGTCGCCGGCAAGCACGCGCGCGCCGTGGCTCTGATCACAGCGCTGGTCAGCCTGGCGCTGGCGTTGGTGGTGTGGACGCAACTGCCTGCGAATGGCGGCTACGGATTAATAGAGCAGCATGCCTGGGCGCCGTCGCTGGGCATCGAATATCACCTCGGCGTGGATGGGCTGGGCGCGCTGATGCTGGTGCTTTCCGCGATCGTCACGCTGATGTCGGTGGATGCGGCGCACCGCGTGCATCATCAGCCTGGGCTTTACTTCGCACTGGTGCTGATGCTGGAAGCGGGACTCTTCGGCTCCTTTACGGCGCTGAACTTCTTTCACTGGTTTCTGTTCTGGGAGTTGAGCCTGATTCCCGCTTTCTTTCTCATCAAGCTGTGGGGCGGGGCGCGGCGCGGTCCGGCGGCGACGCAGTTCTTCGTTTACACCATGGCCGGCTCCGTTGCGCTGCTGGTGGCGTTTCTGGCCGTCTTTCTTTCCACCGGCAGCATGGATTTCCCGCACCTGACGCTGCTGGCCTCAACCGGCGAGCTGGAGCAGATGGTCACTGCGCATCTGGGGCCAGTGATGATATGGCTGGCCATCGGCGTGCTGGCCGGCTTTGCGGTCAAGGTGCCGATGATTCCCTTCCACACCTGGCTGCCCGCGGCCTACGCCGAGGCGCCTTCGCCGGTGACGATGCTGCTGACCGGCGCGATGTCGAAGATGGGCGTCTATGGCCTGCTGCGGATTGCGATGCCGCTCTTCGGCCATCAGATCGCGCAGATGCGCACGCCGCTGCTGGTGCTGGCCGTGGCCACGGTGGTGATGGGCGCCTGGGCGGCGGCGGCGCAGAAGGATCTGAAGCGCGTCTTCGCTTACTCTGTCGGTGAATCACCTGGGCTATTGTTTGCTGGGCATCTTCGCGCTGGCGGTTCCGCGCGGCGCGGCAGCGGCGGCGCTGGCCAGCCAGGCCGCGGCGCTGAACGGCGTGATCCTGCAGATGTTCAACCACGGCATCACGGCGGCGGCGCTCTTCTGGTTTGTGGCCATGATCCAGCAGCGCACCGGCGGCCATCGCGGCATCGACCAATTCGGCGGCCTGCGCAAGCCGGCGCCGGTGCTGGCCGGGCTGATGGGGATTGCGCTGTTCTCTTCGCTGGGCCTGCCGGGGCTGAACGGCTTTGTGGGCGAGTTCCTCATCTTCCGCGGCGTCTTTCCGCTGGCCTGGGTCGCGGCGACGGTTTCGATTCTTGGCTTGCTGGTCACGGCGGCCGTGATTCTCACCGTGATTCAGAAAGTCTTTACCGGGCCGGTGCCGGAGCACTGCGTCGAGCTTCCCCGATCTGCACCACGGCGAGCGGATGGCGCTGGCCCCGGTGATCGGCCTGATGCTGCTGCTCGGCCTTGTGCCGCAACTGATTGTGGACAGCGTGAACCCAACGGTCGTTAACCTGCTTGGCGCACTGGAGATTTTAGATGTTGGCGTGGACGATCTATCTCTCGTTTGCCGGGGCGCTGATGCTAGGCGCTGCTGCCCAAGGGCAAGCCGGCGCTGGCGCGCTGGCTGGCGCTGGCCGTGGCCGTGGCCGGGCTGGCGCTGGCTGTGCAGGGATTTGTCGCCGGCATGGGGCAGGGCGCGTACCGTGCTGGTCGATCTGCCCTGGGTGCCGTCGATGGGGATTCACTTTCTGCTGGCGGCCGACGGCATCAGCCGCGTGCTGGTGCTGCTGACCGGCCTGGCCGCGGTGGCCGGCGTGCTCTTCAGTTGGAATATCGAGCTGCGCACCAATGAGTTTTTCGCCTTCTTTCTGGCGCTGATCGGCGGCGTCTACGGAGTCTTTCTCAGCTTCGATCTGTTTCTGCTCTTTGTCTTCTACGAAATCGCCATCGTGCCCAAGTACTTCCTGATCGCCATCTGGGGTTCCACGCGGCGCGAGTACGCGGCCATGAAGCTGGCGCTCTATTCCTTCGCCGGCTCGGCGATGGTGCTGATCGGCCTGCTGGCGGCCTACGCGACGGCGGGCAGCCACTCGACAGGGCTTGATCGAGCTGGCGCACGCCGGCCTGCCGGTCAGCTTCCAGATGTGGTGCTTCCCGCTGGTCTTCACGGGCTTTGCGATTCTGGCCGGCATGTGGCCCTTCCACACCTGGGCGCCCACCGGCCACGTCGCCGCGCCCACCGCCGCTTCCATGCTGCTGGCCGGCGTGGTGATGAAGCTGGGCGCTTACGGCTGCCTGCGCGTTGGCATTGCGCTCTTTCCGCGCGGCCTCGATCCGTGGGGATTCTCGTTCATCGGCATCGGCTCCTGGCGCGATGTCTTCGCGGTGCTGGCGGTCATCGGCATCGTCTACGGCGCGCTGGTGGCGCTGGCGCAGACCGACTTCAAATTCGTCATTGGCTACTCCAGCGTCAGCCACATGGGCTTTGTGCTGCTGGGCCTGATGACTCTGAATCAGATCGGCGTGACCGGCGCGGTGATGCAGATGTTCTCGCACGGCATCATCGCCGGGCTGCTCTTCGCCATCGTCGGGCGCATCGTCTACGACCGCACGCACACGCGTCAGTTGGCGGAACTGGAAACCATGCACTTGTCGAAGCGGCTGCCCTTTGCCGCATGGGCCTTTGTCATTGCCGGAATGGCTTCGATAGGAATGCCTGGCTTCTCGGGTTTTGTGGCCGAGTTACAGGTGCTGGTGGGAGCGTGGATGGTCAGGCCCTGGTGGACTGCTGGCGGCGGGCGTGGGCATTGTGGTCGGCGTGGCTTATACGTGGCGGGCGTTACAAAGGCCTTCTTCAGCGATGCGCTGCCCAGCGCGCACGTGTTGGAAGAGGAACACGGACATCATTTCGTCGCGATCACCTGGCCGGAAGTTACCGGCGTAGTTCTGCTGGCGGGAGTTAGTTTGTTTGTGGGGCTTTACCCGAAGATATTGCTGGATGCGATCGAACCGGCGGTTAAAGCTTTGCTTGCGGGAGGGGTGCAATGAACTACGCAGACATCCTCTACGCAACAATGCCTGTAGCAGTCCTTGAAGTCACTGCATTCTTCGTGCTCGTTGTCGACCTGGCTTTCCTCCGCAAAGCCGCCCTCAAGACTCGCATATCCGTTGCCGCACTTCTCGGCATTGTCGGTTGCGGAATGGCTCTCTGTACAGTTCCTCTTGAACGAGTTGGGCTGCAAGACGCTGACGGACTCAATATCCTCGGCACTGGGGGCGGTACAGCCTTCCTTCAAATATGGATTCTGTTGCTGACCATTTTGACCCTGTTGCTCATGATCGAAGCGCGGTTTACCCGACATATCGGCGAATACGTATCCGTTGTGTTAATGGCGGCGTCAGGCGGCCTACTTGTTGTTGCGGCCCAGGATTTGCTAGTAATTTTTATTGGTCTGGAATTGATGAGTCTCGGTCTATACATCTTGACCGCATTCAACAAGAGTTCAGGCAAAAGCGCCGAAGCTGCGCTCAAGTATTACCTGTTCGGTGGTATGTCTGCGGCCTTTCTTCTCTTCGGATTCAGCTACATTTATGGATTAAGCGGTAGTACAAATCTGTATTGGATTGGAGGCCAAATTGCATTCTCAGGCCCGAGCCCGCTCTTCTATGTTGCCTGGATCTGCATTGTGGCGGGACTCGGCTTCAAGATTGCTGCAGTTCCATTCCATTTGTGGGCGCCAGATACCTATGAAGGCGCGCCCACGCCGACTGCGGCTTTCATCGCATCTGTCTCCAAAATCGCAAGTTTCGGGCTGCTTCTGACGTTTTCCTCTTACTGGTTGATGCCGGGTGGTCCCATTTCAGGGCAGCGTGATGTCATCGAACATCTTCTGCAGGGCTTCTATCGCGCATGTCAACCGCTAGCACTCGTGTTGCTCGTGATCGCGGCGGCTTCAATGGTGGTTGGAAATCTCGCAGCACTGGCCCAGGTGAGTGTACGACGTCTGCTTGCCTATTCCGCAATTGCTCATGCCGGATATGTCCTGCTCGGAGTGGCGGTCAAGCCGATTTATACTGGTCAATTAACCGTCTTTCATTTCCTGCTTGACTCATATCTTGGAACAAGTCGAACCTTTTTCGCCGTTCTCTATTACATTGTCACTTACGGCCTGACCACCATCGGCGCATTCGGCGTGGTCTCCGTCGTCGAGCGCGCCACTGGCAGCGACCGGCTCGATTCTTTCCTCGGCCTGCACAAGCGCAATCCGCTGCTGGCGGCGGTGCTGCTGGTGCTTGTTTCTCTCGCTGGCCGGGATTCCGCCGCTGGTCGGCTTCTGGGCCAAGTTCAATTTGTTTGCCGCGGTGCTGGGCGTTTCAGCCGGGCCGATTCCCTTTGCGCTGGTGGCTCTGGCGGTGGCGATGAGCGCCGTCTCACTTTATTACTACCTGCAAGTCCTCAAACGGGCTTACGTGATGCCCGCCATCGACGAGACGCCGATCAAGGCGCATCCGGTGACGATGGTTGTGCTTGTGGTGATTGCGGCGGCGGTGGTGCTGCTGGGCTGCTTCCCGGCGTTGTTGCAAGGGTGGATAGAGAGCTTCTATCCGATCCTCTAGCTTGCTCTTCACATACCGGCCTTTTCCTGTGAAGATGATTACGCGCACGGGCTAGAGCGCAGAAAAGAAAGAGATAGCACACAAAATTGCCTTGCTTTCCAGCCCGGGCGAATCGACAGTTACAAGATCGAAAACCAGCCAAGGTAACGTAAAATACCCCCTGTAAAATGTGCAACGTAACTGTTTTTAGTATGCGCAAATTACCAGCGTAACCCTGCGCGCGTAATCTTGTGCTCTTATCTGGAACTGGTCAAAATTATATAGGAATACAAAACTTGATCTCCGTCAGAAGAAACCATCGAGTCTCATGCAGTTTTCCATTGCGTGGATTCGACACTGAGGAATCGTACGAGGTTGTGAAATGTACGGGAAGAATCAGAACCCACTCAAGGTTCTGGACCTTGTCTCTAAGGGGCTATGTGGGGTTGAATAGATGAAGAGCATTGTAGTTCGCACCCTAGGTCTGGCCCTGTTGGGCGTGGCCTTCGCTTCCACGGCATTTGCCGATGGAATCACCCTCAACGGTAACCTGAGCTCGCCCACCTATCTTTACTACACCTATACCTCGACGAGCGAGATCACCACGGCGGGCCAGATCACCTCGACGAGTCCGACCGCCGTCAATGAGTGGGTTTCTCCCTACCCAGCAACCTCCACCATTAACGGAGTCAACGTTGCCTCTGAGTTCGGTTGTTTGGACATCAATAACGGGACGAGCGTCGGCACATTCTACAGCGGCACCTTCGGGTACGCCGTCACCACCGCCGATAATGAGGTGTCGTGGCTGGCCGACCAACTGGCCGGCACCACCCCAAGCAACCCCTTAATTATAAATGGAGTAAATGAATCTGGACCCATTTCAATGGCCATCTGGGAGATTGAGTTTCCCTCCTCGAACAATTCTGAACGCGGGACTCTGCCCATTGATCCGGCAGCGGCGCCCTGGATTGCTGAGGCTACGGCTGCAGTGGCGGCTGGTTATAATCCCGACAGTGTGTTTTTCATCCCCGATGACTCGGCTTCACAGCGCTTTGTTGAGATTTCGCTGACGCCGTCCACGCCGGGGACTCTGTATTTGCTGGCTCCCGAGCCCAGCAGCCTGATCCTGCTCGGAAGCGGCCTGCTCGGCCTCGCAGGCTTTTTGTGGCGCAGAAGTCACTCTGCATGAGAAGCCTATCTCCGTTGGCCCTTGAGAGAAGCGTTCCTTATGAGATTAGGACACCCGCATCCGGCTGGGACCAGGCGCTCGCATCTGATGCAATGAGATTCTCTCTACAGCAATAGCAAAGGCGTATAGGCAAGCCAGACTACCAGATCCGTGATTCCACGAAGTTTGACATATTTTGTAGAGTTACTGATTTCCGTCATAGCATTACCGGAGTAATCTTGCCGGTAATCTTGTGGGTTAGTTATTGCGTGAATAGAATGAAATCAGTGAAAGATGGACATGGTGCCATTCAGAGATATTATTTGAATCACCTATGCCTCCATGTGAGTCAAAAGAATTAAGACTTTCCGTCGCGAGTTTTTCCCCGTGTCGACTCGCTGCATGGAAAGCGGGCCAAATCGCGCTGAGCACGTGCACAACCAGGAATCACTCAAGAAGATGAACTCGGCTGTAACGGGCCAACATGAGGTGGTGAAATATGAAAAAGTTGAAAATATGCACGATTCTGTCCGTCTTTGCCTTCGGTGTTCTTCTAGTGTTGAGCCCGCGGATGGGTTACGCGGACAACATGACAATAACGCTCGAAAGTGTCGGTGGGCAGAGTTCCGGGGTTGTACAGGGGGAGTACGTATACCCTTATAATTTCAGCTTCGACGGCAGTACAGACTCTCACTCCGCTGATGTGCATTAGCTATGAGAATGAAATCTACTTTGGCGAGACCTGGACGGCCACGATGGTGCCGGTATCGGGCAATGAGCAATACGTGGAAGCGGCATACATTCTCGCTCAGGCCGCCGCTCCCGGCGCATCGGCGAATACCATCGCGGTAGCGCAGTGGGCTAATTGGGAACTCTTCGATCCCAACGATCCTAAATTGCTGGCCAACTTGCCCTCCGGGTATCAGCCTCAGATCAACACTATGCTTGCCACGGCGTCGCTGTTTGCCGTGAACAATGTCATTACGACCGACTTCCCGAATATTGACATTTTTATCCCGATAGTCAACACCCAGAACGAGGGTGGCTATCCTCAGTTATTTGTAGGGGATCCTCAGCCAGACGGCAACAACGATCCGCTTGCAGCGCCTGAACCCAGCAGCTTGGTTTTGTTCGGGAGCGGCCTGCTCAGCCTTGCGGGCTTCCTCTTTCGCAAAAGGTGTATTGCCTGAAAGAATGCTGATTGAACGACATTCAACGAGAGGCCCTGGCAAGACCGCAGGGCCTCTTGCTTTGTTTGCAGCCAATGATATAGACCTTACTTCACTTCATCCAGAAAGCGCCAGTGCGGCTTCCAGTCCGGGGTGAGTTTTTCGCCGGTGAGCAGTGCGCGGAGCACCGGGAGGGGCATCATATTCTCCTCCAGGATAGTGTCGTGGTACTGGCGGCTGGTCATCTTACCTGAATCCACAAGTTCATGGCGCAGGGCGCGGAATTGCAGCGCTCCGAGCATATAGGAGCACTGGTAGAGCGGGTCGTAGTCGCCGTTGACGGAGCGGCGCACCTCGGCGGTGGCGTTGTCGCGCTCGTGGCCCACTTCGCTGACCAGGAAGTCGATGCGT
>CAWFZU010000282.1:0-17474 GCA_963820195.1 uncultured Acidobacteriaceae bacterium
TGTGGCGGCGCTGGCAATCAGGCTGGCCGGGGACGGCGGCCTGCGAACCGCGTGGCGCTGACGTAGGTGGTGGCCAGCGCAGTTGCGCCCCACGACGAGGTTGAAGTCGCTGTGAAGTTCGTTCCGTTGATGGTCAGAGCGAAGGCCGCGCCGCCGGCGACTGCGATGGCCGGACTAAGGCTGTTGATAGTGGGCGGCGGATCGACGGAGAACGCAAAGACGGGCTTGGAGGCGCCGACGAAGGTCGTCGTGAGCGCATCGGAAGACAAGTTTGAATTCGTGGATGAAAGAGGACCGGATGAGGATGTAGCGGTCAGGAGAGAAGCGCTTGGGGAAGGAATCGCGCCGCTGATGGGCGGCTTGAGGAGAGCGCCGCCAGTAGAGCCTGTAGCCGGAGTCACGCTGGTGACCGCAGGCTGGGGAGCAGACGGATGGATGGTGTGATCAACTCCGGGCGCAACTGCCGAAGCTGGACTCAGGCCGAGGATCGCTGCCGGTGGCGGATTGATGGTAAAGGTTGCGCAGGAGGAGGCGTCGCCGCCCGTGCTGACCGTGACGCAAATCGCTGGCGCTAGCAACCAGGCTGGCTGGGACGGAGGCCGTGGGCTCCGTGGCACTTGCATAGGTTGTAGCCAGCGCGATCGTGCCCCAGGCTTGCGTTCGAGGCGGCGGTGAGCTTTGTTCCGGCGACGGGCTGAGTGTAAGGCCGCGCTGCTTTCGACTGCCGTAGCCGGACAGAGACCGACACTGCGAGGGAAGCCGCTGCCAACGCAGGTGGCCGGCGTCCATGCCAACGCAAAAAAACCAAAAAGGCCAAATCGACTGTAAACGGATTAATGAACGCGCGTTTTACATTTGCAACCACCTCAGTCGAGTAAAACTGTCTTTCTCTTGCCATTCGTTGTCTTCAATGGTCCGTGTCTTGCGTGGTAAAACGGGCCGATTGAAGAGTGGGTGCTATGAGGCGCCCGGCTTAAGTAATTGTTAAGAGTGAAGGGAGCGAAAGGTTATGCTTTTGGTCTAATTTCTTGCAATTCCTCATGGAGAGTTTCAATCCGAAGACTTAGAGCGTAGTTTTTTAATTGATTGTTGGAATTTTCCCACTTTCTGGGATCCAAACCTGAACAACACCCTGTTCCTCCGCTCTGCTCCTCGTTCCTTCAACTGGCCGCTGGCGGGCCAACGCTATAATCAGCCTGTTGTGCAAACCTTTCCTTCATCTCGTTTCGTCAGGGCCTGGGGCTAACGTGGGATTGGCCTTTTGCTGGCCTTTTCCTTTACGGTTTGCGCTCAAGCGCAGACGGACGCTGAGAGCCGCCCCGCCTCCGGAGGCCGCATCCTGCTGGTGCTGCCCTTTGACAACCGCACCGGGCAGCCCAGCCTGGAATGGATTCGCGAAGCCGCGGCGGAGATTCTTAGCAGCCGCTCTGGCGTCGGCGGGTTTCAATCCCATGAGCCGCGCGGATCGCATCTACGCGCTGGATCACCTGGGGCTGCCGCATAGCTTTCACCCTTCGCGGGCCAGTTCGATCAAGCTGGCCGAGACGCTGGACGCCGATTCGATCATCGTGGGCAGCTACATGACCGACGGCGCCAGTATCGTGGCCGAGGCGCAACTGGTGGACGTGCCCCATCTGCGCATGAGCGAGCCGGTCACCGCTCGCGGCGAGATGCGCGACGATGATCGCGGTCTTCGACTCGCTGGCCTGGAAGCTGACCCGGCAGATCGATCCCGGCTTCAAAGTCTCCGAGGAAACGTTTGTGGCCGCCGGCTCCGGCCTGCGCCTGGATGCCTTTGAGCAGTACATTCGCGGCATCACCGAGCCCGACCAGCAGGAGCGTCTGCGGCATCTGAACCAATCGGTCCTGCTCAGCCCGGAGTTCTCGCCGGCCTGGATGGCGCTGGGGCGCGAGGAGTACGCCGGCCAGCAGTACGAGCAGGCGGCGGAGGCATTTGCCAAGGCGGGCGGCAACGACGCCGACGCGCTTGAGGCCAGCTTCTACCGCGGCCTCTCGCTGCTGTTCTCCGGCGACTACCCCACGCCGAGGAGGCCTTTGCCGGCGTGGCCCGCGTACTGCCGCTGGCCGAGGTTCTGAACAATCAAGGCGTGGCGCTGGCCCGCCAGGGCAAGGACGGCATTCCGCTCTTCCGCCAGGCCGTGGCCGCCGACCCCAATGGAGCCGACTACCACTTCAACCTGGCCGTCAGCCTGAAGCGCCACGGCGACACCGCCGAAGCCTTGACCGAACTGGCCCAGTGCCTGCGGCTGCGTCCCAACGACAGCGAGGCCCAGGCGGTCCAGAAAGCCTGGACAAAGCCGGAAAAGCCCGCGGTGGCGAAACCTGTCCCTTCCAAGCCGGGAACGGCGGCGGTGTGCCCAACGCCGGGGGGCCGCGTCGGACCAGGCGGGAGACTTGGACTAGGAAAAACGCCGACCGCCTGAGCGCATTGAGCGTGGCTTTGACGCTACAGCCTTCCACCAGGCCGCTCTTATGTCCACCAGATGGATGCCGCGCGCCTGGCCCCAGCTTGCGCCGCGGGAGCGCGCGCAAAAGCTCTCCGATCAGGCGCATGAGTACCTGGAGCGAGGCCGGTATGGGCCGCGGGGAGCCTGGGGTCGGCGGCCAGGGCGGCCTGATAGTGCCGTTCTGCTTCCAGCAGCAGGCCTCGCTCCAGGTACTCATGCGCCTGATCGGAGAGCTTTTGCGCGCGCTCCCGCGGCGCAAGCTGGGCCAGGCGCGCGGCATCCATCTGGTCGACCATGAGAGCGGCCTGGTGGAAGGCTGTAGCGTCAAAGCCGCGCTCAATGCGCTCCAGCGGGTCGGCGATGGCGTCCTCGTCCAAGTCTCCCGCCTCGTCCGGCGCGCCCACAGTGGCGGGTGGGGATACCGCCGCCGTTCCCGGCTTGGAAGGGACAGGTTTCGCCACCGCAGGCTTTTCGGGCGTTGTCCAGGCTCTCTGGACCGCCTTGGCCTCGCTGTCATTGGGATGCAGGCGCAGGCACTGTGCCAGTTCGGTCATGGCTTCCGCGGCGTCGCCATGGCGCTTGAGGCTGACGGCCAGGTTGAAGTGGTAGTCGGCCTCATTGGGGTCGGCAGCCATGGCCTGGCGGAAGAGCGGAATGCCGTCCTTGTTCTGGCGGGCGAGAGCCACGCCTTCATTATTCAGAACCTCGGCGAGCGGCAGCACGCGGGCCACGCCGGCAAAGGCCTCTTCGGCGCTGGGGTAGCTGCCGGAGAAGAACAGCGAGAGGCCACGGTAGAAGCCGGCTTCAAGAGCGTCGGCGTCGTTGCCCCCCACCCTGGCGAAGGCCGCTGCCGCCTGCTCGTATTGCTTGCCGGCATACTCCTCGCGGCCCAGCGCCATCCAGGCCGGAGAGAACTCCGGGCTGAGCGCGACCGATTGATTCAGATGGCGCAGACGCTCCGGCTGGTCGGGCTCGGTGATGCCGCGAATGTACTGCTCGAATGCGTCCAGGCGCAGACCGGAATCTGCGGTCACAAAGGTTTCTTCGGAGGCTTTGAAGCCGAGGTCGAGCTGCCGTGTCAGCTTCCAGGCCAGCGAATCGAAGACCGCGATCAGCGTGCGTATATCGCCGCGGGCGCTGACCGTATCGCTCATGCGCAGATGGGGTACGTCCACCAGTTGCGCCTCGGCCATAATCCCGGCGCCGTCGGTCACGTAACTGCCCACAATGATCGAATCGGCGTCCAGGGTCTCGGCCAGCTTGAGCGAGGTGGCGCGCGAGGGGTGAAAGCCCTGCGGCAGCCCCAGGTGATCCAAAGCATACCGGCGGTCGGCGCGGCTCATGGGACTGAAGCCCGCCGCCGCCAGACGGCTGGTCAGAATCTCCGCCGAGGCCTCGCGAATCCACTCCAGGCTGGGCTGGCCGGTGCGGTTGTCAAAGGGCAGCACCAGCAGGATGCGTTCGCCTGCGGCGCGGCCAGCCTCCGCGGAGGCCTGAGCGCGCGCAGGAACCGCTATGGAGAGGAGCAGCACAAGCGCCACTCCCAATTGCCGCAGAACCCGGCCGGTACGAGATGAAAAAAATGATTGCACAACACGCTGATTATAGGCCGTCGGCCCGCCAGCGGCCGGTTGAAGGAACGAGGAGCAGAGCAGAGGGGCAGAGCATTGTGCAGAATTGGGCCCCAGGAAATTAGAAAATTCCAACAATCGATTAAAAAACTACGCTCTAAGTCTTCGGATTGAAACTCTCCATGAGGAATTGCAAGAAATTAGACCAAAGTAACCTTTCGCTCCCTTCACTCTTGACGATTTCTTAACCAGGCGGCTCATAGCGCCCACTCTTCAATCGGCCCGTTCTACCACGCAAGACACGGACCATTGAACAGCGAATGGCGAGAGAAAGACAGTTTTACTCGACTGAGGTGGTTGCAAATGCAAAACGCGCGTTCGTTCATCCGTTGGTCGATTATGGCCTTTTCGGTAATCCTGGCATTGGCATGGACGCCGGCAGCGTTGGCAGCGGCTTCCTCCATCGGCAGTCTGAGTCCGGCTACGGCAGTAGCCGGCAGCGCGGCCTTTACGCTGACCATCACCGGAACGAACTTCACCGCCGCCTCGAACGCAACCTGGGGCACAATCGCGCTGGCTACAACCTATGCGAGTGCCACGGAGCTCACGGCCTCCGTCCCAGCCAGCCTGGTTGCTAGCGCCGATGCGATTTGCGTCACGGTCAGCACGGACGGCGACGCCTCCTCCTGCGCAACCTTTACCATCAATCCGCCACCGGCAGCGATCCTCGGCCTGAGTCCAGCTTCGGCAGTTGCGCCCGGAGTTGATCACACCATCCATCCGTCTGCTCCCCAGCCTGCGGTCACCAGCGTGACTCCGGCTACAGGCTCTACTGGCGGCGCTCTCCTCAAGCCGCCCATCAGCGGCGCGATTCCTTCCCCAAGCGCTTCTCTCCTGACCGCTACATCCTCATCCGGTCCTCTTTCATCCACGAATTCAAACTTGTCTTCCGATGCGCTCACGACGACCTTCGTTGGCGCCTCCAAGCCCGTCTTTGCGTTCTCCGTCGATCCGCCGCCCACTATCAACAGCCTTAGTCCGGCCATCGCAGTCGCCGGCGGCGCGGCCTTCGCTCTGACCATCAACGGAACGAACTTCACAGCGACTTCAACCTCGTCGTGGGGCGCAACTGCGCTGGCCACCACCTACGTCAGCGCCACGCGGTTGACGGCCGCCGTCCCGGCCAGCCTGATTGCCAGCGCCGCCGCGATGAGCATCACTGTCAGCAATGTAAACGGAATTTCCGCTGGTGCAACTTTCACTATTAATCCGCCACCGCCCACCGTCACCAGCCTGAGTTCCACTTCGACGATTGCCAAAAGTGCAGCCTTCACGCTGACCATCAACGGAACCAATTTTCTTCCCGGAGACGGAGTGACAGTAGTGAGGTGGAACTATACTGCGCTGACGACAACCTACGTGAGTTCCACTCAACTGACGGCCGCAGTTCTTGCCAGCCTGATCGCCAATCCCGGCACGGCAAGCATCTCGGTCGTCTCTGCTGGTGGAACTTCATCCGGCGTCTCCTTCACTGTCAACCCGGCTCCGCCCATCATCACCGTCATGGGTATGACTCAAGTTCCCGCCGGCTTTGGGGCCTTCACGCTGAACATCTACGGAACGAACTTCACCTCGCCAATGGTCGCGAATTTTGGAGCTACGCCTCTGACTGCAACCCTCGTGGGAGGGTCCACGCTCCCGGTTACAATCCCTGCCAGCCTGGTTGCAACCGCCGGCACGGTGAGCGTAACTGTGACCACCGCAGGCGGGACATCGGCTCCCGTCACATTCACTGTTACTCCACCGCCGCCCGTGATCACCAGCCTGAGCCCGGCTTCGGTTGCGGCCGGCAGCGCTGCCTTCACGCTGACGGTCAATGGAAGCAACTTCATTTTGGGCATGAACATCAGGTGGGGAACGACCTGGGTGGGCGCAAACGTTATCAGCTCCACGCAGTTGACAACGACCATCCCAGCCA
This sequence comes from uncultured Acidobacteriaceae bacterium, assembly GCA_963820195.1. GTDB lineage: Bacteria > Acidobacteriota > Terriglobia > Terriglobales > Acidobacteriaceae > Telmatobacter. Next base: position 6,018 of record CAWFZU010000282.1, read on the forward strand.
GCCTGATCGCCACAGCCGGCACGGCCGGCGTTCAAGTCTACGGCAGCGGTCAGGGCTGGTCGAATTCGACCAGCATCACGATTAATCCGGCGGCTCCGGTCATTACCAGCCTGAGTCCCTCTTCGGTCACTGCCGGCGGCGCCGGGTTCATGTTGACCATCAATGGCTCGGTCTTTACCACGACCTCGACTGCCATGTGGGGCACGACCCCTCTGGACACCGTCTACGTCAGCCCAACGCAACTGAGGGCTTCTGTCCCAGCCTCTCTGATCCAGTTCTCCGGCGCGGGCAGCGTCACGGTCACCACCGCGGCGGGCACATCGGCTCCGGCCGCCTTCACCATCAATCCAGCGCTGCCAGCCATCAGCGGCCTCACTCCAAGTGTGACCACCGCAGGCAGCGCCGGGTTCACGCTCACCATCAACGGAGCGTACTTTACTTTGGCCACTACCTCGAAATGGGGATCGACCGCCTTGACGACGGCCTACGTAAACTCGACACAACTGACGGCCGCGGTTCCCGCCAGCCTGATCGCCAGCGCCGGCGCCCCCAGCGTCACGGTAACCACTGCGGCAGGCACATCGCCTCCAGCCGCCTTCACGATCTATGCGGCGCCCAGAATCACCACCACCACGCTGCCCTCCGGAACCACCGGCAACGCCTACTCCGGGCCGATCAATGTCACGGGCGGCGCGCCTGGATATACCTGGACGGTCACGGGCCTGCCGAACAGCTTGTCCTATTTCAATTCCAGCGACAGCACGTTGACCATCACCGGAACGCCCGCCTCGCCGGGCGCGATCACGTTTCAAGTCTCCGTACAAGATACCGTCGGCGCTACCGCCGGCCCGGTCACCCTTACCATCAACGTCGTCGCTGGCCCGAGCGGCGTCAACGACAGCAGCCTCAACGGCAGCTATGCCTGCCTGCTTCAGGGATCCATCGACGATGACGTTAGCCGCTGGGCCACCGTGGTCAGCTTCCAGGCCGACGGCCAGGGTAACTTCAACAGCGGCATCTTCGACACCAATAGCTATGACATCGGTTCGGCCTCCGGCATCATGACCGGCAGCTACAGCATCGGTTCTGACATGAACGGCCTTGCTTCCGTCCATACGATTTTGACCAATAACGCCGCGGGAGTCCAAACTATGCAGTGGGCGCTAGCGCTCACCGGCGCCGCGCAACCGGCGCAGAACTTCCGCATGGTCGAAGTCGATGACCTGGGCGCATTGCCCTCCGGCATGCAAGCCACAGCCAATTGCTACCTGGCCGCAACCAGCACCTTTGCCCCCAGCACCATCAGCGGCTCGAGCTTTGTCTTTGGCCTCGACGGCGAGAACAACAGCAGCAATCCTAAGGCGACGGTGGGCCTCTTTAGCGCCTCCGGCGGCCAGATCACCGGCGGCAATCTCGACACGTCGCTGGGCGGCAGCGCGACCGTCCAGACTACAGCCTTCACCGGGAGTTACACCGCGCCGGACCCCGCCACGGGACGCTTCACCATCGCCATCAAAGGCGTCGGCACATCCACCGGCTACACCGTGTACATTATTGACGCCGGCCGTATGTTCATTCTCGATAACACCTCGGATGACGGCGAGCAGGCCGGCAACATACGCGTCCAGCAGCAGGCTTCAACCACCGGCTCGACCGTCAGCGGTCCATTCGTTTTCTACGCGCGCGGAGCCGAATTCAACGCTAGCGGCGGCATTCCGTCGGGCTTTTATTCTAATGTTTTTCAGGGCACGGGCGACGGCGAGGGCAACATCACCATCAACCAGAGCTACACCAACAATAGTGGTGTCTACACCGCCGGGCAATCGAACGGCGGTCCGACCGCTCTCACCTTTGACTCCAGCAACCCCGGCCGCGCAACCTTCACATCGGCCAGCGGCACAACTTATCTTTACCTCTTCAACGCCAACAGCGCGATTGAAATGAGCGTGGGGGTCAATGGCTCGCTGGATTCCGGCTGGATGGAGCCTCAGACGCAGACCACCTTTACCGGCGCGGCTTTGACCGGCAATTACCTTTTCGGCGAACTGCCGCTGATGAGCGTGGAGCCGACCGGCTACGTGGGCGAGTACTACCTCTCCGCCAGCGGCGCGATCACCGGCGCCTTCACCAGCGCGGCTCAGGGCGTGCTCTCCTGGGATCAATCGCTGAGCGCGACCTACGCATGGGATGCAACGGCTCCCGGCACGGGAACCTTCCTGATCGCCAACGGCCCTGAGGGTGCGGCAAGCTGCGCGGTGATCAGCGCAACAAAGTTCGTCTGCGCCGCGCAAGCCGATCCGTCGCCCAGCGTCCAGGTCGTGCAAAAATAAATCGAATCTGACTCGAATCTCACTCCCAAATCGAGTGTAGAATAGACGCAGGTGACACCATGACGCTCGCGGCCAACTCCAAACCGAATCCAACTCCGCGGCGTTCGCGGAAGTCGAAGTTTCAAGCTGATCTCGCGCCGTCGGAAGATAGCAGTTTGCGCGCGCTCAAGGCGGAACTGCAACTGACCAGCAATTCGGAGTTCCTGGTGGACGCTCTGACCCTCTTCCGTTGGGCTGTCATAGAGCGCAAGCGCGGCCACCGCATTGTGAGCGAAAGCGCCAGCGGAGAGCGGAAGATTCTGCTCTTTCCCCGCCTGGAGCGCGTAGCGCCCGATGTGGATCTGCCGCGGGTCGATCTTCACTGGAGCGAGCGGGAGATTGAGAGTCTGACAGAGCATTTGCTAGGCCAGCAGGCTCGCCCGACTGAAGCGCTGATCCAGTTGATGAGAGGCTGAGTTGGCCGTCACTTTTCGCCGCCTGGAAGAATTCGACGCCACAGAAGGCTTTGATTGCGGCGATGAGCCGCTGAACAACTACCTGCGCCGTCATGCGTGGATCAACCAACAGAAGAGTTCTATCGGCGTGAGCTATGTTGTGGTGGATGAAGCCGCACCGGGAACGGTGCTGGGCTATTTCACGCTGGCGGCGTCCAGCATTCCGCGCAGCCGTCTGCCTAAGAAATTTGTGCGCGGCCTTCCGTCCTACGATCTCCCGATGATTCTGCTGGCGCGTCTGGCTGTGGACAGGCGCTTTGCGGGCCGGGGACTGGGGCGGGCGCTGCTGGCCGAGGCATACAGGATTTCCCTGCGGATTGCGGATGAAATCGGCTGCCGCTGCCTCGTCACCGACGCCTACCGCGACAAGATCGGCTGGTATGCGAAGTATGGCTTTGTTCCCATTGAGGGTGCAAGCGAGGACGGGTCGCAAAAGATGTTCCTGGATTTGCGGACGATTCGCGCCGCGCTTGAAGCCGGTAGAAAGTGAAGGCTACCAGCTCTCGGGTCCCGGAGGCGTTTGCGGCTCCTTCGGCGCTATGGATAACACATCCTTCCGTTTGGATGGGCGGAATAGAAATATCTGTACTATAAAGAAGGCTGTTAACGCCCATATCATAGCTGCGAAACCCCAATGATAGACCGGATGGAGATGATTGGTCATTGCATTGTGCGTCTCATCGATTGCGAGGAGAAGATAGAAGACTGAACCAGTAATTGAAAACCACAAGGGAAAAGGTTGATTGCGGCGTTTGCGGATCGCAAGCAACTCTTCCCCCGCAGGAAAGAAGCTTCCTGTTCTTGTCCGGCGACGCACGATTTTGTAGAAAAGCACCAGAGGAATTGATAGAAAGAGGACTGAAGAAACTACTAGTATCATCAATATTTGCCTCACTAACAACTGACTATCAGGTCGATTTATATGACTGAATCTGACTGCAAAGTAAATATTCATCCCCAGCATGATGATTGCTGGAATAGACACGAGGATTAGTTTGGCCCAGTAGCCGGATCGTTCCTTCGATGACATAACCGCGCCTTTGCTGCTCGCGCTCAATGCAAGCTTTGTTTCCTGCCCGCTAGCTTCATTCATAGCCACTCCTGACGACTTTCATTGACTTCCAAGAATACTCCCTGTTCCCGGCTTGGGCCACAGGTTTTCCGCTCGCGCCTCAAGCTGCCGGTTAAACCGGACCAGCGCAATCCATTGCCCGTGGTCTTCCTGCTTCCAGACCAGCGAGCCGTGGAGTTCGAGCGCGATCTCTTCGGGCTTCAGATCGTGGTGGAGGCCGAAGTAGCGCTCGTCCATCGCCTTGCTCGCCTGCCCCAGCGTGAAGAACGCGGAAGTAGGATCGGCCTTGGTGCTGAAGACCAGCGCCACGGAGAATTTCTCTGGCTCCTGAGCGGCGCGGGCAATCTGGGCGGCGGAAAAGTCTTCTATCGGGGTCACGGCGAAAGGCTGACTGAGGTAGCCCAGCTCCGGGCGGGTCAGCTCGTCGGTGACCGGCCAGGCGGAGAGCACCGTCGCGTCGGGGTAGCGCTCTTCAAGTTGAGCGATGCCGGCCTGGTGCAGCCGGATCACGCGCGCGTAGTCCAGGTTGTCTTCCGGAGCAAAGCCATAGGGCGGATTGATGAAGATTCCCAGCACGAAGGCCGCGGCGCAGAAGGCGGCCAGCCCCTGCCACCAGGGCACGCGGCGATAAAAAGTGGAGACTGCCACCAGCAGCACCAGCGGATACATCGGCAGCAGGTAGCGCGTCAGCAGCGCTCCGCCCAGGAAGCTGAAGAGCAGCGCGTTCACCAGCAGCAGAAGAAGAATCTGCCGCAGCGCGTCAGGGGCAATGCCGGGGCGAGCCTGACCGGCAACCCCTCCCTGATCTCTGATCTCTGATCTCTGATCTCTGTCTCCCCTCGGCTCCAGCAGCAGCGCGGCCAAGGCCATCAGCACCGGGACAAAGAGGAACATGTGCGCGGTCAGATGCAGAATGCGGTGGCCGAAGGCGGCCAGGAAGCGTAGCGGCTCCAGGTTGGCCTGGGCGTTGTAGCGCAGAAACTCGGGATTGCCGAAGAGGAAGCCGGTCTTCCAGCGGTGGTAGGCGTACCAGGCGGACAGGGGGAGAACGCAACCGGCGAGCCAGGTGGCTTCGCGCTGAGCCGGATGCGGGCCATTCCGGGGGCGCGATGGCTTTCCAGGAGGCTGACGGCGGCCAGGGTGAGTGGAATGACGATGGCCGTCTCCTTGCAGAGCGCGGCTGCGGCGAACCAGAGCGCGGCGGCCCAGGGTTTGCGGTGCAGCACGCGATGCTGTGCCGGCAGCGTATAGACCAGTCCCCACAGCGTGCAGGCGGCGGCGAAGATGTCGGCGTGGGCCAGCGAGCTTTGTGCGAACCAGATCGGGATAAAGCGCGGTGAGCGCGACGGTCCAGAAGGCGACGGCGGGCACGCCGATCAGGCGCATGGCCAGCCGCCAGACCGCCGTGAGGCCGAGCGCGGCGACCGCGAGCACGGCCAGGCGCGTGACCAAGGGAGAGAAGCCGAAGAGCTTCCACCAGAGCGCCAGGTAGATGCTGGGCAGCGGCGGATGGGCGATTGTTCAGCGTGGTGAGGGGAATCAGCGAGCCGGTGCGGAAGAAGTCCCAGGCCGCGGGAATGTAGTAGCCGGCCTCGTCCCAGTAGTAGGGCAGGCGGAGCAGGGTGAAGTGGCTGGCGCAGAGCGCCGCGAAGATCACCGCGAAAGATCATCCAGGCGGGCAGCGGCGCGTACTGGCCATGGCGGAATGAGATCTTCTCCAGCGCAAGCGGTCGCTCCCCTAGTTGATCGGGCCCCTGCGGGAAGCTGTGGCTCGTGCGGCTCCAGGTTGAGCGCGCCGAAGGCCTGCTCGTACTGGGCCAGGTTCTGCCCCAGCATATTCCACAGGGCCTTGGCCTGCTGCGGGCTGAGGAAGATGGCCTGATGGTTGCGGATGGTGATCTGGTCGGGAGCTACGCTGGAGGCCAGGCCGAAGACCAGTTGGAAGTCCCAGACACTGACGCGAACCTGCACGCTGTTGGCGTAGGTCTCGCGGTAGTCGGGGGTTTGGACGAGGGTCATTTGCGGCTGCTGCGCGGATGGACTCATAGTCCTTCCAGATTACCCCGTTTGGGCCGGGGATGGCGCGGAAAGCGCGAAATCGAGCCGCTTTGGCAGGCTCGCAGGTCCGCCTCCATGGTAAATTGACAAGGGATGCGAAAGTGGCGGAATTGGCAGACGCACCAGACTTAGGATCTGGCGGAGCAATCCATGGGGGTTCGAATCCCCCCTTTCGCACCAAATCTCTCGTAAGCCATTCGAAGGAAGTGGCTTATGAGTGGCTGAGGGGGCTTCCTAACAGTCTTCCTGGCATTTTTTGCAAAAGACAGCCTGAGGTTTCTCCAAACCAAGTATTGGTTTCAGGAGAAAAACCTTGGCGAACCGTACAGTCCAACTTTACAAGTACACTAAGCTGCCGACCGGGTGGCGATATTGCAAGGCGGTGTTCTATCCGAACAACCGTGTGAAGCCCCCCACGCCGTCCTGACGCCGAATGGCGAACAAACCATTAAAGACGGCTACTACTGCCTATCCTACAACCGCAAATGGGAGCCGGTAGGCAACGACCCGGCTGAGGCCGTGCGTCTCCTGATGAAGAAGCGAGGTGAACTTCTGACGGTCGCCAACGGCGGTAGTGTAGTTCAGGAACCGGAGGGGGAGCCGAAGGTAGCTTTGGGCAGGAAGAACTTCCTATTTTGTGGATCAGATTCTGGCGGCGACCGCGCAGCTTTGATCTATTCATTGCTAGGAACGGCCAAGTTCAACGGGCTTGATCCAGAGCTTTATCTCCGCTGCCTGCTCGAACAGATCCCCGACTACCCGACCAACCGCATCCACGATCTGTTGCCCTGGAACCTCACCGCGTCTCAGAGAGATCTCGCCTGATCTCAAGTGTCCAGTTGTCTTACAGATGGACACTTGGGAGCGAGTAGAATTGTGTCCAAAGCCAAGCAGACAGCCGGTCGAATCGGACCCGAAATGCCCCGTCAATGAGGTCCAGAATACCGCTGAAACCCTGCAGCAGGCCAAGGCGCTATCATTCTCGTGGTAGCCTGGAGCGAGCGCAGCCGCACTCGCCTGGCGCAGGCAAATCGCAACATACGAAAGGCGATGTTATGAATCAAATCCTGCTCATTCTCTTGAAGGATCTGCGGCGGTTGTGGATCGAGACTCTTGTTTCCATCGTTACAGTTGCAATACTTGCATGGGTCACACCCGGGAGCTGGCTCAGAGCGTCTTTCTCCGATCCAAGGGCATACCAGACCATCACCGCATGGTTCAAGCTTCTTGTTCTCCTCGGGTGGGGCCTCGTCATTGCGCGCCTGGTCCAAGGCGAAGCTTCCGCAGACGGCAAGCAACCTCGGACCATGCCAACCTGCGAGTGGCCCAAGCTGCTGGCCGCCAAGCTCCTCTTTGTGACGCTGTTCATCTATCTTCCTTTTCTACTGATGCAGATTGCCGGTCTATTGCAGGCCGGATTCAATCCTCTCTCTTATATCCCCAACATTCTCTACCGGCTGATGCTCTTCTCTCTGGTTGTCCTCTCTCTATTCGCCGTGGCTGCCGTGACCTCGAACCTGGTGCAGATGTCGTTTGCGGCTTTGTGTGCGCTCACCGCCTCCGCCGTGGTGGCTGCATGGGTCGTCTGGACCTCCCTATGGCACTTTCGCAAGCTGCCCACTCCGTACACGCGCATTCCCTGGGGCGGAGCTGTTTCAATCGCCGTTGCCCTTCTGGTCCTGGCCGCGGCGGTCGCGCTGCAGTACGCAACAAGGCGCACTCTCCTGGCGCGCGTCTTGCTCGGGAGCACGCCCCTTTTTTTCGCGCTCGCTGCTTATCTCTCCAATCTCAGCCTGTGGATGAACCGCTCCTTTCCGCCCGCCGCGCCCTCAGACCTCACCGCGATACGGTTTGTCTCCTCCGAGCCGGAAGACAAAAAAGCCTGCGCCATTCAATGCGCTGAGCCCGCGCCCGACCCTGGCAACGTCTCAAAATTCAACAAGAAGAAACGGCACAAGGCCATCGACTTAGGCGACCTGGAGAACTGCACCAGTAAGTGCTCCCTGTCGTACTCCGGCAACTCCAGGTTCATCAATTTCGACGAGAACAAATGGGCCTTGGTCAAAGTCAACGTGAGGGCCGTGGGAGTTATGCCTGGCGACAGTTGGCATCTCGATGCCTTTCGGCCTGTCCTGACCCCTGCAAAAGGCGCTCCGGTCAAACTCGATTGGCAGAAAGGAGTGGATGCCTTCGACAAACCCAACGATCCCACTCGGCTCTACTACAAAACCCTCCAGTTCCTCGTTCCGCGCGCCTCTTACGAGAGGATCAAATCGTCCCCGCTCGCCTTACATCTCGACTTGGCTCTCACCCAGTCCCAGGTCGGGCAAACCTGGCAATTCCCTTTGCCCAAACACGACGTCTCCATTTCCGGCCTCGGTTTCTGTTCGGCGGTCGACAACCACCGAGAAGGCATGTTGCGCGTCATGGGAATGACCTGCCATTTTCCTTTCCATGAGCCGCCGCCGACTCAGGTCGACGCCCACATGACCAGAGGACCGTGTGAATTGGCACCGGCCCAACCCGGAGATCCGAATATGCCGATCGGATATATCTTAGGAGACTTTCGCGCCGCGCCGGCCACTTTCGCCCTCTCGCCGATCGAAGAACGGATAGTCTTAGATATCCCCAACAAAACCGGCCATCCGGCTGCGGTCCCGCTAAGCATTTGCCCCGGCACTTCAGTGGTGGTAACTCAGTCCCATAAGGTACGTTCAGTCCAGACCGGGATGATGGCGAAAACTTCGACGTCTCGGCACAATAAGCCAAGGCGGCAATCACCGGTGCTCCGCACTTGGTCACCGCCCTTGTCGATACCCGTCCGAGCTTCCTCCAGCTTTTGGGCGCGGAGTGTGACGTACGGCGAGAACCGAACGCTTACCCTCTGTCGGCGTCAGGTGCCCATGCTCGTGCAATGCCCGCTTTTGCTCCTTCGCTCAGCCAAGCCCGACAGTGGCGCGAAGAATCCATCGGGGCGTGCTTCGGAATGGTGGTAGTGAAGGTATTGCCCATGGAACAGGGGCCTTCGCAAACTATTGCTGAATCGCGGTATCTGCCTTTGAAGGCTTCTCCGTTATCTGTTGAGGCGCAGGTAACTGAGACCGGTCCCAGCCGCCACCCAATGCTTCAATCAGTTGCACCGAAGCTGCCATCTCCTGCACCTGCAGAGTAGTCAGGGACTGCTGATTGGCGAGCAGGGTGGTTTGCGCTACGACCACGTCGATGTAAGGATCAATGCCGTTTTTGTAACGCCCCAGCTCCAGCCGCAGAAACGTTTGCGAGGAGTCGACAGCTTCTTGTTGTTGCCGGATCTGCTGCGACAGAATGCGAACCTCGGCGAGCGCGTCTTCCACCTGCTGGAATGCGGTAAGCACGGATTGGCGATAAGCAGCAACATTCGCATTGTACTTTGCGATGTACTGATTTACAGTGGCGCGGCGCAGGCCGCCATCATAGACGGTCTCAGAAATCGATGGGCCGACAGACCAGAAGCGGCTGGGCCAATCCAGGAGATTCTTGAGGGCTGAGCTTTCCATGCCGCCGGTGGCCGCGAGAGTCAGATCAGGGTAATAAGCTGCATAAGCAACCCCGATATGCGCATTGGCCGCGGCCATATTCCGCTCAGCGGCGGCGATATCCGGGCGCCGTTCGAGCAGTTCGGACGGAACTCCAACGGGTATTGCCGGAGGGACGCTCGTTGTGGCTTCCACCGGGATAGAGAACGTTGGCGCAGGTTTGCCGACAAGCATGGCAATCGCATGTTCATACTGTGCTCGCGCAATCCCAATGTTGATTGCCGCTGATTGCGCGCTCTCCAGCGTAGTCTGCGCTTCAACGAGGGATATCTGGTCGTCAACGCCGGTGTCATAGCGAGTCTTGGCAATGTCAAGAGCCTTCTTGTCGGCTTCCACCGTGTCATCGAGGATTTTTTGCAGCGCATCCTGGCCGCGAATCTCAAAAAAGTATTCGGCGAGGCTCGCTTGTTCCGTGAGGCGTTCATTCTCCAGGTCGGCCGCGCTCAGCTGTGCTTCGTATTGGCTGGCGCGCACTGCATTGCGGACTTTGTCCCAAAGATCGGGTTCCCATGAAACACCGGCCGGAATAGAAAACACCTGCGATTGCTTACCGCTTGTTGTGCCGGAGCTGGCCGCTGATCCAACGTTGGAAGATGTCTGCGAACGGGTGTAGGAGCCGCCAACGCTCACGGTCGGGAAATATTGCGAGCGCGCCTCGCGCACCAGGGCGCGCGCTTCCATAAAGTTCTCGAAGGCCTGGCGGATATTCTGGTTGTCGATATTAAGCTGATCTTCGAGCGCATTCAACTCCGGCTCATTGTAAATCTCCCACCACTTGCCGCGAAGAGCCGCGTCCTGTGGCTGCGCGACCGTCCATCCACCGGATTCCTTGAATTGAGTTGGAGACTCCTTGAAGGCCGAAGGCGCAGTAATCGCGGGCGGAAGATACCTGGGTCCTACATTGCATCCAGCCAGCATCGCGCAGAACATCGCGACAGAAAGTACATCAAAGGCAGCGGATACTTGCCGGGATCGCACGGTCGACTTTTTCATCGTGAACACTCCATAAGCTAGGATGCCTCCGCGGTTCTGTTGGGGAGGGTCGCCGATTGTTTGCCGCGGAACCAAAGGCGCGCCCAATCGAAGAGAATATAAACAACGGGAGTCGTGTAGAGAGTCAGCATCTGGCTGACGATCAGTCCGCCTACGATGGTGATGCCGAGCGGGCGTCTCGAGCTCGGAGCCGGTCCCGGTGCCGAAGGCTAGCGGCAGCGCTCCAAACAACGCGGCCATGGTTGTCATCAGGATAGGGCGAAAGCGAAGCTGGCACGCTTCAAAGATGGCTTCGGTCGTGGTTTTGCCGTGTTCGCGCTCCGCCACCAGCGCGAAGTCGATCATCATGATCGCGTTCTTCTTCACAATGCCTATGAGCAGGATGATGCCAATAATCGAAATCACGTTAAGGTCAACCTTGAAGAGCATAAGCGCGAGCATGGCTCCCACGCTCGCTGACGGTAAAGTGGAAATGATGGTGAGAGGATGCACCAGGCTCTCATACAAAATGCCGAGAACAATGTAGACCGCGAGCAGCGCCGTGCCGATGAGAAGAGGCTCGCTGGCCAGAGAGGTCTGATACGCCGCTGCCGTTCCGGCAAAAAAGCCGCGAACCGTTTGCGGCATATTCAGCCGCTGCTCCATCTGGGAAACCAGGCGGGTGGCATCGCTCAACGACATATCCGTCGCAAGATTGAACGACACCGTTACGGATGGAAAGGAGCTGGTGTGATTGATGACCAGCGGCGTGGTACTGGCCTGCGCAGAGGTGACTGTGGAGAGCGGAACGATGCCGCTGCCCGTGGTATTAAGGTAGATGTTCTTCAAGCCATCGGGGCTCTGCCAGTACTGCGGCGCTACCTCCAGCACTACATAATACTGGTTCAACTGTGTGTAGATGATGGAGACTTCCGATTGCCCGAAGGCGCTGTAGA
>CAWFZU010000283.1:0-6239 GCA_963820195.1 uncultured Acidobacteriaceae bacterium
TCAGCATAATGAACTTGGCCTTGGCCTCCGACCCTCCGCCCTTGGCCGCCACCGTCACATCCACCGTCCCCGCCCTTCACCCACTCCACCGTCACACAGGCCGGCGTATTGTCCTTGGTGTTCTCGCGCTCGCCCGCCGGGTCAGCCAGAATCGAAGCCCGCAGCTTGTTGTCCGGGTCGAGATAAGCCCGTCGCACGCCCTCATCCACCATTGTCTGAATGTCCTTGCGCTCCTCGCCGGGAGCCGCCTCAAACTTCACATCCATCCCCACCTTCAGGAACGCCGTCACAATCCCCGTGTCCTGGCAGATCGGCCGATGCCCCTCAGCGCACATCCGGCTATTGATGAGAATCTGCGCAATCGCATCGCGCGCCGCGGGCGACTCCTCGCGCTCATACGCCTTGGCCAGGCTGGTGATGTAATCCACCGGGTGGTAGTAGCTGATGTACTGCAACGCCGCGGCAACGCTGGCAACAAAATCTTCCTGCCGGATGATGGTCATGGTGGGCTCCTGTATCCCTCTCAGGATAACGCGCTGTCGGCAGAACTTCGCGAAATAACTGATGCTTTAAAGGGGGAAGTCATATCGGTCAGCAGAGAAATCCATTCAGGGTTGCATCAAACGTCAGGGCACGACTTCACAGGCTGCGGAACAACGCATTCAGAGCCGCAAGAAGCGTCAGGGCACGACTTTAGTCGTGCCGTAGATGCAACAAAATAGATGTCGGGCTTTAGCCCCTGCGGATGGTTACATAGACTGAGTCGCATGGATGAGAGAATTTCTAGTTTAAGATTGTTGGAATCACGATTTGCCTGGCGCTGTTGCCCTGGCGAATCGTCACGACCGCACCGGCGAAGATGAGGTGATCAGACAGGAATTGATCTATTGCGTCGAACATCGCCTGCGCATTCTCACCATAGAATATGAGAGTGATGCTCTCCGGAGTCAACGCGCGACCGCCGGACTCTCCGAGTTTTGCTGCTGAGAGAATCGCGAATATCTGTTCTAGAACAGCCTCCGCGTCGCGTGTGCCATATCTGTTTCCGGACCGCGGGCCGAATGCCAGCTCAATTAGCACCGCACCGGCCGGCTCAGCAGTCAACGTGCTCACGTCGACATTCGCACTTGGAACGGCTTTCATTGCTTCCCTCGCCATAGCAATTCTGGCCTCCGCTTCGGCGGCGTCATCGGTTCTTCTCAGACGTTTAAGGGAAGTGATTTCGTATCCGAGGTTCTCGATAAGCAACTCATAGTCCGGGCTTGGCTGCTTCTGGCGTTCTACATAGCTTCTTCGCAGCCATTCCACCGCTTCGGCATCATTCCCGGCGTCGTGGAAGATTTGGCCCTTCGATCCGTACGCAGATGCGATCTTTGGAGTGTTCTCCGATTTGAGCATTTCGATCGCCCGGTCAATCAGCCGTAACGCCTCCTCAAAATCGCGTGAGCGCCGGTAGCAATTCGCGATATTGTTCAAGAGCATCGCAATTCGGATCGGTGAAGTACCGGGTGACTTTTCCCGGACCTCCAACGCCTTCTGGTAGTACCCCAACGCTTCAGAGTTGCGCTCTTGTTCGGAGCAGAGGACGCCGAGGTTGACCCAGGCCGTTGTGGCGGATTCCAAATGAGCTTTTGCTAGGTGGATACTTGCTGCCTCTTTATAGAGTTCCTCAGCCTCACTCGGGGAACTCTTCCTTAACGCATTTCCCAATCCAATGAGGACATTCACGAGACTGGGCTCTTCGGGATAGCTGCGAAGGATTTTCAATGCTGCGCGCAACGGGATTGCCGCTTGATCCTTCAAACCACAATATGCGTAGCAGTGACCTTCGCGAGAAAGCATGCCCGCGACCTCTAGGGGGTCATTCGCTTCCAGGCTTTGTTGAACGGCCTTCTCGCAGAAAGGAATTGCTCGCCGATATTCATGCAAGTCCATCAGCAACGCTGACATCAGCTCCGAAAAAAGATTCTTTTGCGGGGGATCGGCTTTCGATACCCGATCCACCAGCGCCATCGCCTCTTCACGCTCCTTAGCCGCATCGTCCGGTCGGCCCTCTTTCTCACGAAGGAGCGTCAGTAAACAACGTCCGAGCGCACAAAATCCATCCGCTTCATCGGCTGGCATCCCTTCTGTAAGTCGAAGCGCAATCTCAATCAGCTTGTTGGCTGCGGGAAGGTTTCCGAGATGCTTTGCCTCGATGCTTTTGAAAAGAAAGGCAAAAACCTTAGCTTCAAGGGAAATTTCATGGGCGTCTGTCATTTGATATTCCGTTGAGCTCAGACATTTTGTGGCTTGGAGTAAAGGTTAGCACACTCGCAGAGATTCGATGGAAGGGAAGTCAGCTTAGAGGGTCACCGCCGCCCGCAAATCCGTATGCCCGAAATCATCGCCCTTCCACAGCACCGGTTCCCGCTTCTCGCGGGCCAGCGCATACGTGAAGCAGTCGCCGAAGTTCAGCCCGGCCGGGTGGCCGCTGCCTTTCCCATAATCGCGGTAGGCCTGGCGGGCAATCTTCGCCTGCGCAGCCGTCACCGGCTCGATAACGATCTTGAATCTCTCGATCAACTCATCGAACTCGCTGCTCAAAATCGGGTTTCTCCACCCGTCCACCACAACTGAGGTTTCCAGATAATTCGCCGCTGAAATGCGCGATGATTCCGCGGAATCCAGCGCCTTCGAAAGGGCTTGCCAGCGCGGCTCTCGTTTGAGAATTGCAATGATGGCTGACGAGTCCACGATCATTTAGGCAGCCCCGTTTCGTCGTCGTAAAGCTCGTCAAACAGTTCCTTGGAGGTCCGGCCATCGTTCATCAGCGGCGCGGTGATAGAAGTGATTCGTTCGAGCCACTCTAAACGACTCTCACCCTTGGATGCCTTTTCCCTTTCCAGCTTCTCTCGAACGGCCTCGGTCACTGCAACAACCAAACTGATCCCTTTGAGCGCGGCCAACTCCCGGACCATCCGGCTGGTTTCCTCGTTTTTGATGTTTAAGGCCATAGGATTCCACCTTTCCACCATCTCTTTCCACCATTCTACCATAAACCCCCAACCGAATCGGAAAGAACTGGTTAGCCGAGCCAAAATCCCTCCCCGTCCGGCGTCGGCTCACGCCTGCCCCGCGCCGGCGCGCCGCTGTGGTTCCCGTCCCGCGCATCCTGTACACTGTACGCAAGACTCAAAACCACAAGGCATCCGCCGTTTTCCATCAAGCGAAATCTATGAAGATGAATTCTATTCTTGAAACCAGCATTGTCGATTGCCACGCCGCCAGCGTGCCGGATTACACCCCGCTCCCCGAGCTGCGCGCCTTGCAGTTGCAGCGTGTGCGGGCCGTGGTTGCGCGTGCCTGGGAACATGTCGAACTCTTCCGCGCCCGCATGGACGAGCGCGGAATTGTGCCCGATGATATTCGCACCCTCGACGACATCGCCAAACTGCCCTTCACCGTGAAGAGCGATCTGCGCGACACCTATCCCTTCGGGCTTTTTGCCAGCCCCATGAAGGACGTGGTCCGTCTGCACGTCTCCAGCGGAACCACCGGCAAGCCCATCGTCGTCGCTTACACCAGTGACGATGTAGACGTGTGGACCTCAGTGATGGTGCGCTGCATGGCCGGCTGCGGATTGCATCGCGGAGACATTCTGCAGAACGCCTATGGCTACGGCCTCTTCACCGGCGGCCTGGGCGCGCACTACGGCGCTGAAGCGCTGGGCGCGACGGTCGTCCCCACCTCGGGCGGCAATGCCGACCGGCAGATCATGCTGTTGAAGGATTTTGGCGTGACGGCGATCTGCTGCACGCCCACGTATTTCCTGCACCTGATCGATCGCGCCGCGGAACTCGGCTTGGACTTGAAGAAACTCCCCCTGCGCGCAGGTGTCTTCGGCGCCGAGCCGTGGACCGAATCGATGCGCAGGCACATCGAAAGCAAAAGCGGCATCGAAGCCTTCGACATCTACGGCCTCTCGGAGATTATCGGTCCGGGAGTGGCCTGCGAATGCCGCCGCCATCAAGGCCTGCACATCTTCGAAGATCACTTCTATCCGGAGATCGTCGATCCCGAATCTGGCGATCCGCTGCCGGACGGGACCGAAGGCGAACTGGTACTGACCACCTTGAACAAGCATGCGATGCCGATGATCCGCTACCGCACGCGGGATATCACCATGCTGTTGACGGGCCGCTGCGAGTGTGGCCGGACGATGAGAAGGATGGGGCGCATCGGCCGGCGCAGCGACGACATGCTGATTATTCGCGGCGTCAATGTATTTCCATCGCAGGTGGAGTCCGCGCTCTTGCAGATCGAAGGCACGCTGCCGAATTATCAGATCGTGCTGACGCGCGAGCAGGGATTGGATCAGATGGAAGTGCAGGTCGAAGTCACGCCGCATATGTTCAACGATCAGATCGGCGCATTGCAGGGACTGCAAGACAGAATTCAGTCCGCGCTCGATCACGTTCTGGGAATTCGCGTCCAGGTTTCGCTGGTTGAAGCGAACTCTCTCGCGCGCAGTGAAGGCAAAGCAAAACGCGTCATCGACAGGCGGACCTCATGAAGATTCATCAGATATCGCTCTTTGCGGAAAACAAACCGGGGCACATCAGTGCTCCCGCGCGCCTTCTGGCTCAGGAAGGCATCGACATTCGCGCCTTGTTCCTCGCGGACAGCCAGCACTTCGGCATTTTGCGCATGGTTGTCTCCGACTGGCAGAAGGCTGCCGCGCTTCTTGAAGCCCATGGATTCGTTGTGAAAGTGACGGAGGTTCTTGCCGTCGAAGTGCCCGACCATCCGGGAGGCCTTGCGGACGTGCTGGGAGCGCTGGACGGAAGCGGCATCAACATCGAGTATATGTATGCCTTTCCCAATCCTCGCGGAGACCAGGCAATCCTCATCTTCCGCTTCGCTGATCCGGACGCGGCGATTGCGCAATTGCAGACGGCAGGCATCAATGTACTGGCCGGCGATGAACTGCTGAAATGAAAGGCCAACAACAATGCCTGTTTCAAAGACCATCACCCGGCAATTAGAAAACGCCTCATGGATTCGCCGCATGTTCGAAGAAGGCGTGCGGCTGAAGCGCGAGCGCGGAGCCGATGCGATCTTCGATTTTTCGCTCGGCAATCCCGACGTGGAACCGCCGCCGGCAGTGATCAATGCGCTGCAACGCGTTGTGGCCGCCAATCGGCCCGGCTCGCATGGCTATATGCCCAATCCCGGCTATCCGCAACTCCGCGAGGCCGTCGCTCGAAAACTCCAGCAGAGAGACTGGCCTTGCGTTCACCGCCGAAGATGTTTTTATGACAATCGGCTCCGCGGGCGCGTGCAACGTGATCCTCAAATCGATTCTCGATCCGGGCGACGAAGTCATCGTCCTGATGCCCTGTTTCTCCGAGTACCCGTTTTATGTCACCAACCATGGCGGCTGTATGGTCCCTGTCGAGACCGATGCGTCTTTCCTGCCCGATGTGGAGCGTATCGCGGCGGCGATCACGCCGCGCACGCGCGCCCTGATTCTCAACACGCCCAACAATCCCACCGGCCGCATTTATCCGGAGAGCGTGCTGCGCGATTTGCAAACGATGCTTTCGCGCGCCGCCCAGCCCATCACCGTCATCAGTGACGAGCCGTACAAGTCTTACGTCTTTGATGGAAAGCATCAACCCGAGGTGGCCTCGTTCATCGCACAAACGGCGATTTGCAACTCGTGGTCCAAGTCGCTGGGATTGCCCGGCGAGCGCATCGGCTACCTGGCGCTCTCGCCGCAACTCGACGATGCTGCAAATCTGCGCCGCGCCTGCGCCTTCAGCAATCGCATTTTGGGCTTTATCAACGCGCCGGCGATCTGGCAATGGGTGATGCTGGAGTCGCTCGATGAGACCATCGATGCATCGCCCTACGAGCACAAGCGCAATGTGCTTTGCGATGCGCTGCAGGCCATCGGCTACGAGGTCACGCGCCCCGAAGGCGCGTTCTACGTCTTCCTCAAGACGCCCATCCCCGACGACATTGCGTTTACCAAACGGCTTGCGGAGCAAGGCGTACTGGCCGTGCCCGGCACTGGCTTTGGACGCTCCGGCTACATTCGCCTCTCGCTGACGATTCCGCTGGAGCGCATCGAGAAATCGATCAGCGGATTTGAGCGCGCATTTCTCTCCTAGCTTCGATGAGCCGGTTGGGAGAGGCTCACTGTCTGCTTGTGCGGAACTGCCCACGCCGTATAGCTGTTGAAGAGGAACTGT
>CAWFZU010000284.1:0-6613 GCA_963820195.1 uncultured Acidobacteriaceae bacterium
GACAGTTTCTCTTCAATAGCTATACGGCATGGGCAGTTACGCACAAGCAGACTGTGAGCCTCTCGCAACCGGCTCATCAAAGCTAGGATGCACAGTTTGGCTCACCCTGATTGCGATTTCCTGATTCTGATCGATTGCTCTGTATTGAGTTGAGACAGTTTGAGTGATGGGAGCGCATTTGCCATGGAAACTGAGGGTTCTTCCAGAAACGCTGTTCCCGAACTATCGATAAATCAATAGCATAGCGATCCACTAAGATTTTAGGAATCTTCATCTGTAGTCGATTCTGTAGCGTAGTATCCCCAGAGAACCACGAGGTTCCAGATGGAGTTTTACTGAAGCGAAGAGAAACTATAGCAAATACAGAGGTTATTGGTCGGGGCGGAGGGATTCGAACCCCCGACCCTCTGCTCCCAAAGCAGATGCGCTACCAGGCTGCGCTACGCCCCGACTCTGCTTGATTGTAGCGCGAATAGGTTTCACGTTGGAGTGGCTGCGGCAGCTCTCGCCAAGGGAGCGAAGTCGTATGCCTGTGCCAGTGGGGACGCAGGCCTCATTCCGCCGAACTCCAGCCAAAGGGAGCTGACTGCAAGAGCCCCGCACAGCAGTTTCTGCGATTCGCGGCAGGCCGTGAAGTGGTCAATCCTGCTATCAGAAAACCGACTATTCTCGCCTGCAACCCAATTACCAATCCAGTTCGAGTCAATTTGGCGCACCCGTGCTTCGTTCTTTACATTCCGCCCGTGACCCTGCCACACTTGAAGCGTGGACACCCAAACAATTGTCATCCTCGATTTTGGTTCGCAGTATACGCAACTGATTGCGCGGCGGATTCGTGAACAGAACGTCTTCTCCGTGGTGCTGCCCTGCACCGCGCCTGTCGCCGAAATACAGGCGCTGAAGCCGCTCGGCCTCATCCTCTCCGGCGGGCCGTCGTCGGTTTACGATGCCGATGCGCCGGCGGCCGACCCGAAGCTGCTGGAGCTGGGCGTGCCGGTGCTGGGCATCTGCTATGGGCTGCACTTTATCGTGCACCACCTGGGCGGCAAGGTGCTGGGAGCGCCGCGGCGTGAGTATGGCCACGCGGAAGTCGTGATTGAGGACGCTGAGTCGGCGCTGTTTCAGGGCCTGCCACCCACGCTGGCCGTCTGGATGAGCCACGGCGACGAGGCCGCGAAGCTTCCGGAGGGCTTTCATCGCACGGCGGTTACGGCCAATGCTCTGGCGGGCTTTGAAAGCGCGGAGCGCCGCATCTGGGCGGTGCAATTCCATCCCGAAGTGCACCACACGCCGCTGGGTCCGCAACTGATCAAGAACTTCGTCTTCGGCATCTGCGGGGCGCGCGGCGACTGGACTCCGGCGCACTTCATTGAAACCACTGTCGCCGCGATCCGCGAGAAAGTGGGCGCGGGTCACGTAATCTGCGGCCTCTCCGGCGGGGTGGATTCGTCGGTGGCGGCGGTGCTGGTGCACCGGGCCATCGGGGATCAACTGACGTGCATCTTCGTCAACAACGGCGTGCTGCGCAAGAACGAATTCATCAACGTCCAGAAGAATCTGCGCGACCGGCTGGGGTTGAAGATTGTCGCGGTGGACGCCAGCGCGCGCTTCATGGCGCAACTGGCGGGGGTGAGCGATCCGGAGACGAAACGCAAGCGCATTGGCGCGGAGTTTATCGCGGTCTTCGACGATGAGGCTACGCGCATCGCCAAAGAGACTGGCGGAGTGGAGTGGCTGGTGCAGGGCACGCTTTACCCGGACGTGATCGAGTCGTCGAGCGTGAAGGGACCGAGCCAGACCATCAAGAGCCATCACAACGTGGGCGGCCTGCCGCTGGGGATGAAGCTGAAGCTGATTGAGCCGCTGCGCGATCTCTTCAAAGATGAGGTGCGGCGGATTGGGCGCGATTTGCAGATGCCGGAGGAGATTCTGGGCCGCCAGCCGTTTCCGGGACCCGGCCTCGCGGTGCGCATCCTGGGCGAGGTGACGCCGGAGCGGGTCAAGCTCTTGCAAGAGGCTGACGAGATTGTGGTTGCGGAGATCAAGGCGGCTGGCCTGTACTCGAAGATCTGGCAGAGCTTTGCCGTGCTGCTGCCGGTAATGAGCGTGGGGGTGATGGGCGACCAGCGCACCTACGCGTATACCTGTGCCGTCCGCGCCGTCCACTCCGAGGACGGCATGACCGCCGACTGGACGCCGCTGCCCTATGAGGTGCTGAAGCGCATCTCCAGCCGCATCGTCAACGAGGTCCGCGGCATCAACCGCGTCGTCTACGACATCACTTCGAAGCCGCCGGGAACGATCGAATGGGAGTGAGTGCTGGCCGCTACGGGTGTGTGCGCCTTCACAACCGATTTTTTGCCATATATATCGAAATCTGCCATAATATCTAAATGGTGGCAGAATATGACAGAAACGGTAGTTTTAGGAGAAAGTGGAAGAATAGTTCTTCCGGTGGCAATACGTAGAGAGCTTGGCCTCAAGGCTGGAGACCGCTTGACTGTGACAAGCGATGCGGGCACGATCCGGATTCTGAGCAGAAAGATGGCTCTGGATAGCATTCGTGCACAGATCATCAAGCAGCGTGGGAGCCTCGCGGGGCTTCTCGACGAGTTTCTTGCGGAACGGCGAGAGGAAGCAACGCGTGAATAGAATCGTTTTGGATGCTTCCGCGGTACTGGCAATGATCCTTGAAGAGCCCGGCGGCGAGCGAGTAAATGCACTGCTCAATGAGCTTGAGTTCGGCTCGGATAAAGAGGTCTTCATCAGCTCGGTGAACTGGTGTGAGATTCTGACGAGAATGCTGCGAGAGAAGGTGGAAATCTCAGGCGAGCAGCTTTCGGCTATCCTTGCCGGCGTTGAAATGGTTCCCTTTTCGAAGACCGAGGCTGAGGTTGCAGCTCGTTTATTCCCGTGTCAACCGTGCGCTGTCGCTTGGAGATCGAGGTTGCATGGCGCTTGCCAAATGCAAACAGGCAATAGCCTGGACGACCGAGCGGCTCTGGAGTCAGTGCCAGCTTGATGTGCCAGTCGAGTTGATTCGCGAGTAATAGTGGTGGATGGTCTGCTTAAGCCGGCTTCTCGCGCGTATACCAACCGAAGGCGACAGTTCCCAGTAAGATCAAGCCAAGCATGGCGATCCAGGCGAGGCCGGCCATCTGTTCGACCTGCTGTTCGCGCGTTTCCACCTCGCGCATATTGCGGCCGGCCAGAACGAATCCGGGTTGTGGCCCATTGACGCGCTGAACGACTGCGGCGATGCGGACGCCGTGCTCGCGGCCGAGGACAGGCTGCCAGCTTATGCGCTCCTCGCCATGAATCCGCGTGTACTCAAAGACGCCTTTAGGGGGCGTGGGAGTCTGGCCGTTGAGCTGGGCATTGGAGCCGAGAGGCTGGCCTTGATCGTTGTAGACGATGAGGAAGGGCGAGAGGCTGCGCGCGATGTCGACAACCCCGCCGCTCTGCAGGAGCGCGCCCTGATTCAATCCGTCCGTGACGCCGTAGCGATCTAGGCGAGCGGTCAGATCGCCAGCCATCTGGATTTGGGGGTCGTTGGCGCCCTGGCGCAGCACCTGCTGGGGAATGGAGTAGAGCGCCATGGCCAGCACGGTGGAGATGGCGGCCAGAACCACGGCGTTGAAGAGTAGAGCAGGGCGGAGAAATGTATCGCGCAGCATGGCGAGGTGCTCCTTTGCAAGGGAAGTGACGAGGTCGCGGAGGACCAGCGAGATCAGCGTGCGGCGGGAGAGCGAGCGATCCCGCAAGGCATCGCGAAAGGTTTGGCGCATGGCAGCGCCGTGGGCCGCGCGAAAGCGCGCGGGGTAAAGGCGCAGGGCCTGAGCGTAGATCCGCTCGAGGCCTTCGGTAGGGGGCGCGGCCGGTGTCATAAATGGCCTCCATGGGCCAGCAGGCCGTGGAAACGCGCGGAGGAGACGGCCGCATCCAGCCGTTCCAACTCGACGGCCAGAACGGAATGGCCCTGTTGGGTCAGGCGGTAGTAGCGGCGGCGCTCATCGTCGGAGTTGCCGGACTCCTCGACCAACCCGTCGCGCATCATGCGCTCCAGCGAGCCATAGAGGGTTCCAGGGCCCATGCGGAGGCCGCCACCCTGCGGGGCGCGGGCATCCTTCATGATGAGATAGCCGTGTTTGCCACCCCATCGACCAGGACCCGTCGATGGGGACCCCGTCCTTTCTCCTTCGGCAAGCGAGAGCAGAATGGCGAAGACGGCCGGGGTAAGCGGAGCGGTGGGTGCAGTTACAGTAGCCATGAAAAGAGTATATATCCACTATTGATATATCCGCAACAGATATACGATTTTTTCACGCCCCTTCGGAGTGATCCTTGCGACCTAAGGATATTCTGACGATTCGCCTGGCTTCAGCACGGGGGCGCGCAACGGCGTCGTCTCAATCTCAATGCGTGTGTTTCTGGGAAAAATCACATTCCGGCCGGAGCGAAGGAAATTGTCGTAGAACGAGAGAGCGGCGGCATAGTAGCCGATCCCCGCCGCTATGTTGCGATTGCCCGCGGCAACGCCCACGACTCTTCCCACCATGCCAAATCCATTGGAGGCAACTCCGGTCTGGGCGGTGATGTTGCCATCATCGTCGAGAGCGCGGCCCGCAAGCATGGTGAGCAGCAGAGGAGCGATGACGCTGGACTGGTTGCGCGGGGTGATGGTTCCCTCGGCGTCCAGCGAAAGAGCTTGCTGGCTTTCCGCGGTGGCACCGGCCAGAGAACCCTGAACCGCACGATCTGGGCCTGCGGGAAAGCGCATCTGCTGAAAGGTGAAGCGTAGTTTGCCGTTGCGGCCAAAGAAGCGGGCGGAGTGAGCCTCGCTCACCTTGCCCACCAGGACTGTGCCCTGAGGAACAACGAGTTGCCGATCTCTATCGAAGACCGGTTCAACCACCAGCGCCCGGATCGGATCACCAGGCTTTGCGGTGGCCGAGGATAAATCAGCGGTTAGCAAGGCATACACTGACCAGATATCCTGATTGGCGAGCTCCGCCGGGGCGGGTGAGGCCAGTGGAGGAGTGGCAACTGGCATATCCGGCAGTACCAGCGGCGCGGTCAGATCGAAGGACCACATGGTATGTGCATCAATGCGCTCTGGGTGATAGGGCAACTGATTGTAGAGCATCAGCAATGCCCGATCTCCAAAGCCTGGCTCGGTAATAAAGGCTACTTGGTCGTGCATCCGGCTCTTCGCCTGAGTCCAGTAGCGGGCGAGTAAGGACTGGTGAGGCGTGGCGCCAGGCGCGGCCAGCAGTAGAACTGGCGCGCCGTTTGCGGCGATGCCGGTTGAGACGGCAAGAACTCCCAGTGGGAAGTTCAAGCTCATTGAACTGGAGCTGTACGGTGTGAAACGGGGTAAAATCCCCGCGCAGCCTTGCGCGCCAGCGAGCTTTTGTGTCCGGTTCGAGGGCGATTACCTTGCCATGGAGCAGGGTATTTTCCGGGATGGCTAGCTTTCCCTTGAAATAGATGGGATGCAGCAAGCGCCCTTCGATGGCCTCGTTCACCCTCATTGGATAATGCCGGGTGGTCTCCACCTGCAGATTCGTATCCTGTGGAAGTACAGGGGTCACGGAGGACACCGCTTCCTGGTTTACTCCGGAACTAGGAGCCACAACCGGTGTTGCGGGCGTCTCCGGGGGCCTATGTTTGAGCGTTTGCGCGGTCACTGCCGAGGCGTAGGCAATCGCGGCGAAAACCAGCAGGGAGCGATTGATAGAAATTCCAAACGAGCGCATTGGGGAAGGCTCCTGACTGGTACGATCTCTTGATGAGACGTGCAGTTCTGTTGAATGAGAGCGTCTATCCTCCGGCGGGTTGCGGACGCAGCGCCGCGACCTCGCGAGAGAGCGAGTCGAGGCGGGCGAGCAGCTCCGCGTGGCGCTTGTCGGCGGCGGAAGGGTCGAAGGCTTCCACATAAAACGTGCCATTGGGCTCCAGTTCGCAGCGGCGGACCTGGTCGAAGTCCTCGAAGCCCTGGCGGTGAATGACGGCCAGCAGTTCTTCGCGGGTGAGCGACTCGCGCTGGAGGGCGCGCTGGTCGATCTGGCCGTTTGTGACCAGCACCGTCGCCCGGCCCTCGATCACTCCGGTCAGTTTGCGGGAGCGGAAGAGCACGCGGACTACCAGCCAGTTGATGGCCAGCAGGCTAAACGCGCCGATCACGACCGCCGGTCACCGAGTTGTCGTCGCCGATGATGGCGTTCTGCACGGTGTTCGAGAGCGAGAGCAGTACCACCAGGTCAAAGGGGTTGAGCTGGGCCAGTTCGCGCTTGCCGAAAAGGCGCAGCAGCAGCACCAGCACCAGGTAGACGATCACCGGACGAGGCAGCTTCTCCAGAATCGGAAGCGGCAAGCAGAAACATATGGTCGAAGACGAGTGAGTGTGGCATGGAATGAGGATAGCTGGCCTCAGTGCTTTTTTTCCAGCATTAGCGCAACATCGACGGTGTGGGTCTGTATATTTCGAGTCAGCTTGAAGCGGCAGGTGGCAGAGGCAAAGGTGCGTCCGAGCGGAGTGTTTCCCTGCGAATAAAAGTACGTTTGAATCGCGCTTTCATTGAAGACCGCGCCCTCGGGCAGCTTCCAGGCG
>CAWFZU010000285.1:0-3352 GCA_963820195.1 uncultured Acidobacteriaceae bacterium
CAACATCACGTATTGCTGACGATCACATCGCGGATCGCCTTCATGTTTCTCTCGAAGCTCTACCGGCAGATGTACGCGGGCACGGGCATCTCCACCGACAGCGCGCGCCGCAAGAAGTCCAAGGCCTGGGCCAAGTGGACGGCGCGTCAGTGCAAGAAGCTCTTCCGGGCAAAGCCGATGCCGGAGCTTGCTCCGCGCGAGTGGGCGCCTGCGTTAACGCCGTCGATGAGCCATGCAGCCTTTGCCGGGGTGGATAGAGCGGAAAATTTTGTCGTGATCTCGTGAAGCGGAACCATCCAGTGTGGTGAGTCAGAAGTTCATTGAAGAGCAGCCGCAGATCCTTCGACTCACCACCCCCAGGCTGAAGAGTACGCCTGGGGCCCCGTTCGCTCAGGATGACAGCAATTTTGGTTCTGCGTATTTCTGACTCAGGACACTAGGGAAGCTCTGAACAATTCTTTCCTGCAATCAAATATTCCCTCAGGGGCTAAAGCCCTGTTAATTCTATGGGCTTTATCGGCACGACTAAAGTCGTGCCCTGACGCTTCATGTCTTTTGAAATCAGTTTTTTCGCAGTCGTATAGTCGTGCCCTTTCAAAACATTTACAGAATCAAAGGTTCCCAAGCCGTTGATCACTCAACTCATTCGCTGACCTCGTCTGTAGAATCCCCCTCGCCGGGCGCGAGGAAGAGATTCGCTTCGAGGCCGTGCTGGCGCGTGTAGAGGTCGTAGTAGCGGCCACGCATCGCGAATAACTCGGCATGGCTGCCGCGCTCGACGATGAGCCCGCCCTCAACGACGAGAATCTGGTCGGCGCGGCGGATCGTCGAGAGGCGATGGGCGATGACAAAGGTTGTGCGCCCCTTCATCAATTGGCTCAATCCGGCCTGAATCATCGCTTCAGACTCGGAGTCGAGTGAGCTGGTAGCCTCGTCGAGAATCAGGATGCGCGGCTCAGCCAGCAGGGCGCGCGCGATCGACAGCCGCTGGCGCTGGCCGCCGGAGAGCTTCACGCCGCGCTCGCCGACGATGGTGTCGTAGGCCTCCTCGTAGCGCTCGGCAAACTCGTCCACGCGCGCCGTGCGGCAGGCAAAGAGGAACTGCTCCTCGGTGGCATCGGGCCGCGAAAAAAGAATGTTCTCCCGGATGGTGCCGTCAAAGAGAAACGAATCCTGTAGTACCACGCCCAACTGCGAGCGAAAGGTGTTCAAGTCCACGTGCGCAAGGTCCACATCATCCACCAGGACGCGGCCTTTGGATGGCGTGTGGAAGGCGCAGAGCAGGCTGATGATGGTGGACTTGCCCGAACCTGAGGAGCCGACCAGCGCGGTCACCGTTCCCGGCTCGGCGAGGAAGCTCACGCCATGCAAGACTGTTTTGTCCGCGTCGTAGGCAAACTCGACGTTCTCAAAGCACACCGTGCCTTGAATTGGCGGCATCTTCACCGTGCGTTCGGAGCTCTGGTTCTCTTCCAGCTCCGACATGAGTTCGTTGGTGCGGTCGAGTCCGGCAAAGGCCTCGGTCAACTGCGTGCCGATGGCCACAATCTGGAAGATCGGCGCAGTCATGAAGACCAGAAACATGTTGTAACTCAGATAGTCGCCAAAGGTCCAGCGATGGGCCATGATCAAATGTCCGCCCATGCTCATCACTATTGCAGTCAGCAGGCCCACAGCCGTGGTGGCTGTAGCGGAGAGAGCGCTGGTCATGGTCAGCGACTTCATTACGTTGTCCAGCAAGCGGCCAACGCCCTTGGCAAAGACACTTGCCTCGCGATCTTCGGCGTGGTAGCCCTTGATGACGCGCACGCCGCCCAGCGATTCGGTGAGCCGGCCGGTGACTTCGGCGTTGATCTTGCCACGTTCGCGGAAGATTGGACGGATAACTCTGAAGGCGTATTGCAGGGCGAATACGAAAGCGCCCATCACGGCAAAGGCAGTCAATGTCACCGACGCGCTGAGGTGCATCAGATAGATGAAGGCCAGAATCGCCGTGAACAGCCCGCCGACAAACTCCACAAGACCGGTGCCGACCAGATTGCGCACGCCTTCGACATCGGTCATGATGCGGGCGACGAGCGTGCCTGTGCGGTTCTCATCGTAATAGCTGACAGAAAGCAGGCCGACATGGCGCTGGACCTGGCGGCGCATCTCGGCGATCAGCCGCTGGCCGGCCTTGGAGAGCAGTTGGGTCAACGCGAACGAGGTAATCGCCTGCACCACCATGGCAGTGAAAACCACTGCGATGATTCCCGGCAATAGCTCTGGATGCGGGTGATCCTGATTGAGCACTTTATCCATGAGCGGCTTGGAAAGATAGGGCATGACCAGCAGAGCCACACGGTTGACGACCATGAGTCCCATGCCTGCGATCAGCAACCCGATGCGCGGCTTGACCAGCGCTTTGACCTGCGGCCAGATCTTCTTGAGTTCAGGCCTGCGCTTGGGCTGTTCGTCCTGGCCCCCGCGCGCGCTGCGTCCGCGCGGCGAGCGCTCGGCTCGCGCGCCCATATTCATCCCTCCGGGCCGCATCGTCCCCATGCGCTAAACCTTCCCCGATTGCCGCGCGACGAGGAAGGAGCGCACGCAGAGGAAGACATAAATCAGCAGCAGCCATACCAGCGCCAGCTTCGCTTCCATTGCTGCCAAGTCCAGCGGTTTGGTGGAAGAGAAACTGCGGATGATTTCGGCGAATGTTCCCAGAAAGCCGACCGCGCCGATGGTCACGTTGATGTGCATGAAGAGCTTGCGCCGGCGCTCATCGGGACTGATGGCAAGCCAACCGCCAATGCCCAGCACAAGGCCGATCCATGCGGGAATCAGCGCGGTGTAGTGCGTGTGGCCTGTGCCAAAAAAGCCAGCCAGGCCCAGCGCAATCAATAGAACCGCAAAAACCAATGTTACTTTCGCCATGTGATGCCTCCATTATTCATTCTTGCATCTGCAATTCCCGTCATTACCGCTTGAGAATCAGCACAGCCCGCTCCGGCTCTCCCAGGAATTCCGCAATTCTAATTGCCTGACCCCGCATTAGATTTTCAGCTACCGCAGTAGGGTAATCGCAGCCTCGAAGCCAGATGACTTTGGGAGGAGGCCCCAGTGTTGTTGCCAACTCATAGAAGTCGGCATCCGCGGTAACGATGGAAAAGCCATTGGCCTTGGCGTATGCCCACACAGCCGTATCCGGCGCTTGAAGCAGTCCTTCAGTGGCGAGATGCACGGAGTCCGGGAACAAGTCTTCGATGCGACGGACGAGCCGCCGGGAAAGGTTCTCATCCAATAGCAACTTCACAGCGCTACACGCCGTCCTACGCGCGCGGCGTAATCATAGATCGCTGGAAAATCGGCGGCT
>CAWFZU010000286.1:0-3654 GCA_963820195.1 uncultured Acidobacteriaceae bacterium
CCGGGCCTGGGCCATAGAAGACGAAGGCGGCGGAGAGGTCTTTGCGATGGGTTGCGAAGGCGAAGGATTTGCCTCCACCCCAGCAGAAGCCTACGGTGGCGATCTTGCCGTTGGCGGCGGGGAGATGCTTGCCGTAGTCTGCGGCGGCGTCCAGGTCGGCGGTGACAACATCCGGATCGAGGGCGGAGACGGCCTTCACGGTTGCATCCTGACTGGCAAACTCGCTCGATCCGCCGCCGTTGGGGCCGAAGCCGGAGAGCAGGTCGGGAGCGATGACGATGAAGCCTTGTGCGGCCAACTCGTCGGCCATCTCTTTAGCCCAGTCGCTGAGGCCGAAGATTTCATGGATGAGGATCACAACCGGGGCTTTGGTACTGACCTCCGGGTAGGCGACGTAGGCCTGGACGGTGCGGCTGCCGTGCTTGAGAGCGACGTATTCACGGTGGCGGGGTGAGGCATCGAGACGGGCTTTGGCCCAGTCCTGAGCATGGAGGGTTGCGGCGGCCAGCGAGAAGAAAACGCCGGCGACGAGGGGAAGCGCGCGAAGCGTCAATTTCATGGAGACAGTGTAGCCCCGCGCAAGAACAGGCGCAAGTCTACCGTGACGACGGAGTTTACCTAGCATCCCGTGGCAAAAGTCCAACGCGCCGATAAAACTTCCCTCAGGGGCTAAAGCCCACGGATTCTATTGGCTTTATCGGCACGACTAAAGTCGTGCCCTTTCAAAACCAGACTTTCACAACGGGCTGTTAGGCCATCGCCTCGCGGCTCATCGGCTCAAACTTCAACTGGTTGGTGGCGCGGTCCACGCCGATGCGGACGTGCGCGCCGTGGAGGACTTCGCCATTGAGGATATTGATGGCCAGCGGATCCTGAATCATGCGCTGCAAGGCACGCTTCAGCGGACGCGCTCCGTAGGCCGCATCGGAGCCGGCGGCGAGAATCAGTTGGCGCGCCGGTTCGGTCAGTTCGAGAGAAATCTGGCGGTCTTCAAGCAGCTTGCTGACTTCGTTGAGCCGCAGCTCGAGAATCTGGCTCATCTGCGCCGCGCCCAGCGGACGGAAGATCACGATATCGTCGACGCGGTTGAGAAATTCCGGGCGGAAGTGCTCGCGCAGGACGCGCATCACCGATTCGCGGGCCATGTCGAAATCGTGCTCGGTCTTGAGCGTGTCGCCAATCAGAAGACTTGCGCCCAGGTTGGAAGTCATGATGAGCACCGTGTTCTTGAAGTCCACGGTGCGGCCCTTGGCGTCGGTGAGGCGGCCATCGTCCATGATTTGCAGCAGAATGTTGAAGACATCCGGATGCGCCTTTTCGATTTCGTCGAAGAGAATGACCGCATAGGGGCGGCGGCGGACGGCCTCGGTCAACTGGCCTCCCTCGTCGTATCCCACGTAGCCGGGAGGCGCGCCGATCAGCCGCGCCACGGCGTGCTTTTCCATGTACTCGCTCATGTCGATGCGAATCATGGACTGCTCATCGTCGAACATGAATTCGGCAAGAGCGCGGGCGGTCTCGGTTTTACCAACGCCTGTGGGACCGAGAAAGATAAACGAACCGATCGGCCGCTTGGGATCGCTCAAGCCGGCGCGCGAACGGCGGATCGCATTGGCCACGATGGTCAGAGCTGCGTCCTGTCCGATGACCCGTTCGCGCAGGCGCTGCTCCATCTGGACCAGCTTCTTGACTTCCCCTTCGAGCATCCGCGAGACGGGAATCCCGGTCCATTTGCTGACGATGCCGGCGATGTCTTCCTCATCCACCTCGTCCTTCAACATACGCGCGACGCCAGAGTTGCCGTCCTGCGCGGCGCTCAATTTTTTCAGCTCCGCTTCCAGCCTAGGCAGGCTCGCCGTACTGAATCTGCGCGGCGCGGTCGAGCTGGCCCTTGCGGGTCTGCTCCTCGGCCTCAAAGCGCAACGCCTCAATCTTCTTTTTGACCTCGCTTATGCGGGTGCTGGCCTCGCGCTCCTTCGTCCAGCGGGCACGCAGTGCTGTGATCTCCTCGCTCAGCGCGGCCACTTCGCGCTCCACTTCCTTGCGGCGCTCGACGCTGTTCGCATCGGTCTCGCGCTTGAGAGCGGCGCGCTCAATCTCCAGCGAGGTTCGGGCGCGCTCGCGCTGATCGATCTCCGTGGGCACCGAGCCTTTTTGAATAGCCAGCGAAGCCGCTGCCTCATCAACCAGGTCAATGGCCTTGTCGGGCAGGAAGCGGTCGCTGATGTAACGGTGAGAGAGCGTGGCCGCAGCCACAATCGCCGCGTCTTTGATGCGCACGTTGTGGTGGGCCTCGTAGCGCTCCTTGAGGCCGCGCAGTATGGCGATGGTGTCTTCAACGTTTGGTTCGCCGATGTAGACGATCTGGAATCGGCGCTCGAGGGCCTTGTCCTTTTCGATGTATTTGCGGTACTCGTTCAATGTGGTTGCGCCGATGGCCCGCAGCTCGCCGCGCGCCAGGGCCGGCTTGAGCATGTTGCTGGCGTCGATGGCGCCCTCGGCCGCGCCCGCGCCGACCAGCGTGTGCAATTCGTCGATGAAGAGAATGATTTCACCATTTGCTTCTTCGATTTCTTTCAATACCGCTTTGAGGCGATCTTCGAATTCGCCACGATACTTGGCGCCGGCGAGCATGGAGCCGAGATCGAGCGAGATCACGCGCTTGTCACGGAGGCTCTCGGGCACGTCGCCGGAGACGATGCGGCGGGCGAGGCCCTCGACGATGGCTGTTTTGCCAACGCCCGGTTCGCCGATCAGGACTGGATTGTTTTTAGTGCGGCGACTGAGAACCTGAATGACGCGGCGAATCTCCTCGTCGCGGCCGATGACTGGGTCGAGCTTGCCGCGACGGGCGAGCTCGGTCAGATCCTTGGCGTATTTTTCCAGGGCCTGAAACTTGCCTTCGGGATTCTGATCGGTGACGCGCTGCGAGCCGCGGACCGCGGTCAGCGCCTTGAGGATTGCCTCGTGGGTTGCGCCCAGAGCGACCAGCGCCTCGCGCGCGGCATCATTTTTCTGGTGCGCCGCGCCGAGCAATAAATGTTCCGTGGAAACGTACTCGTCCTTGAAGTTCTGTGCCTCGCGAAAGGCCTGGTCGAGGACCTTGTTGAGCGCCTGGCTGATGCCGGGCTGCGTGGCCGCACCAGCCACTCGAGGCAGTTTTTCCTCGATCTGGTGCAGGTCGTGCTCCAGCCGTTCGGTGGGAACGCCGATCTTTTCGAGGACCGCGGGGATCACGCCCTCGCGGTCCTCAATGAGCGCCAGCAACAGATGCACCGGCTGAACTTCGGGGTTGCCATGTTCGGTGGCCCGCGCCCCAGCCTGCTCCATCGCCTGCTGCGACTTGACAGTCAGTTTTTCCCAACGAATAGCCATTATTCTCCAGTTCTCAGTTCTCAGTTCTCAGTTCTCAGCGCCAGGCATGGTAGCTGACAACTGAGAGCTGAGAACTGTTGTTACGCCGCCACTTTGATTTCGATCTGCTTGGGCTGGGCCTCCGGCTTCTTCTTTAGCTCCAGCTTGAGCACACCCGCATTGTAATTGGCCGCCACGTTCTCTGTATCGACGGTGGAGGGCAGCGTGAAGGCGCGATAGAAGCTGCCGTAGCGCCGCTCGATGCGATGGAAGTTCTGTTCCTTCTCCTCGGCCTCGAAC
>CAWFZU010000287.1:0-13128 GCA_963820195.1 uncultured Acidobacteriaceae bacterium
CTATTAATCAACTCCGCGGAGCAGCTCTGGTTCCTGCTTCCAATTCCGAGGTTGCAGTAGGGCTGCTCGTACAGCCGCAGAGGGTTGTAGGCGTAGTAGAGGCGGAAGGGCGCATTGATGACCGGCATGATGACTGAAGCTCGGCGCCGGTGGACATGCGCGGAACAAAGTTGGTGCCGGCGATGGGCCGGATGTTGCGCTGGAAGCCGACCTGCGAGCCGGGAATGCCGCCCTGGCAGGCGCCGTTGTTGTAGACCGGGCAGCCATAGAGCGGCGCGGTCAGCGAGGCGAAGCCCTCGGGGCTCTGCTTCAACTGCCCCTTGTTGATGGCCGTGTCGATGCCGAAGTCGTCGAAGAACGAGAAGGTGACCGGGCCGGCGATGGGAATGCGGTACTCGGCATTGGTGGTCAGGCTTGGTGTCGCCGCCGATGGAGGCCATGCCGTAGATCGGCAGCGGCACCTGGATGCACTGGTTCAACTGCGGATTGGTCGGATCGCGCGGAACGCAAGTGCCGTCCGGATTGGTCAACTGCACGTTGACGCGGGTGGGAACGTAGCCGTAAGGCGTGGCGCCGCGGACATCGAAGCCGCGCAGCTCGCCCTCGCCGCCGGAGTAGAAGCGGTTGTTGGGCGGGGCCACATCGCCGCCAAGCCCTGCACATAGCTCAACTGCGCCCGCATGCCGAGCACATTGCGCCCATTGGCCGACGGCATCAGGTAGTGCATGGAGAGGAACTGCTTGTAGGCCACCAGGGGCGCAGATATAGCGCACATTGCCGCCAGATGCCGGAGAACTGCAACACCGCCGTGTATTCTTTGCCGCTGCGCGGGCGCATGGGGTTGTTGATGGTGTTGTAGATGTAGCTGAACGAGGCCAGCTGTTGACGATGCCGGCCAGCGCATTGGATCCCTGAATGCCCGAGCGGAAGCTGATGGTCTGGAAATAGGTCTGCGAGGCGGTGCTGAACGCGGTGATCGTCGACCTTGGTCAGCGAATAGGTGAAGCCCACGCGCTGGAAGGCGTGCCGCTTGAGCGGATAGCTGACGCGAGAAGGTCAAGCCGGTTGCGGCCTGGTTGTAGTTCTGCGTCAGCGATTGCTGCGCCTGGGTCAGGTTCGCCGACTGGCCGGTTGTGGCCTGGTAGTTCTTGGCCGCGTTGTAGTCCTGCTTGTTGTTGAAAATCTGGAAGCCCACATTGAGCGGGCGGTTGCGGATATAAGGCTGCGAGAAGCCGAAGATGAACTGGCGGCTGACGTTGCCCAGGTTGCCTTGCAGGCTGAGCGTTTCGCCCAGGCCGAGGAAGTTGTTGGTCTGGTAGTTCACGCCCAGAAACGCGCCGGACTGGCCGCTCACGCCGCCATTCAGCCCGATCGAGTTCTTGCCCTTTTCCTTCACCTTCAGCAGCAGGTCCACCGTGCCGGCCTCGGCGTCCTGATGGGCTTCCGAATCCTGATCCACCTTGAGCGGTTCAAAGTATTCCAGCTGGTTCAGCCGCAGCAGGCTGTACTCCCACAGTTGCGAGTTGTAGACCTGGCCTTCCTCCAGCATCAGTTCGCGGCGGATCACCTTGTCGCGGGTGATGGTGTTGCCCTGGAACTCGATGCGCGAGACGTAAAATGGCTTGCCCTCGTCGATGTCGATCTCCATCGAAACAGTCTTCTTCTCTTCGTCGAAGACCGGCTTGGGGATGGCGCCGAAGTTGATGTAGCCCATCTGCCCGTAGGCCTTCTTGAGGTTCTCCAGGCCCTTGCCGATCAGCGTGGCGTTGAACCATTCGCCGTCTTTCACCGCAAAAGTGGCGCGCAGCGCCTTGACGTTGGTGACCGCCTTGTTGCCGGTGAAGGTGATGGTGCCCAGCCGGTAGCGCGCGCCCTCTTCGATGGGCATCAGGATGTCGATGCGCTTGCCCTTGTTGGGGCGGAAGGTGAACCAGTTCAGCCCGCCCTCGTCGCGAATCTGCGTCTTCGGCTGTTCGATGGCGGCGTTGTAATAGCCCTTGTCGCGGTAGGCAAAGCGCACCCGCTCGGTGTCTTCCTCCAGCTTGATGGCGTCGAAGGTCTGCGAAAACAAATTCTCGAAGACGATCGAATACGGAATGCCGATGGGCTTCAGGTTCTTCATCGAGCGGCGCAGTTTCAGCGCGCTGATGTGCTGGTTGCCGGTGAACTTGATCTGGCCCACCTTGACCGTCGGGCCTTCCTTGATGTTGAAGTTCACCTGCACGGAGGCCGGAGGAATGGTCTTGACTTCCGTCTTGATGGTGGCAAACTGATGGCCGTGCTCGGAGAGCATGTCCTTGAGCACGGTGCTCCGCCCGCTTGATCTTGGTCGGGTCGTACTGGCTCTCCACCGAAAAGCCGACCTTTTCCTTCTTGAAGCGGTCCAGCACATCGGATTGGGAAACCGCGTTCAGCCCCTTGTAGTTGATCTCGCGGATGGTGGGCTTCTCGCGGACAAAGATGTTCAGGATGATGCCCTTCTCCGTGTCTTCGCGCTCGATGCGCAGATCGTCGAAGTACGCCGTATTCCACAGCGAGTTGAAGTCGCGCTCGATGGAGATGGGGTCGTAGGTGTCGCCAGGATGCGTAAAGAGGCGCGCCAGCATCGTCTCTTTGGGAATGCGCCGGTTGCCGATGACCCGGATCGAATCAATGGTTTGCGACTGCTGGGCATAGACTGAGCCGGCACTGAGAGCCACAAGGGCTACGATTGCCATCCGCACCCGCATCTCCCTTCTGGCGCGGATGGCAATCGTAGCCCTTGTGGCTCTCAGTGCCGGCTCAGTCTATGCCCAGCAGTCGCAAACCATTGATTCGATCCGGGTGATCGGCAACAGGCGCATACCCAAAGAAACGATCCTGGCGCGCCTCTTTACGCATCCTGGCGACACCTACGACCCCATCTCCATTGAGCGCGACTTCAACTCTCTATGGAACACGGCGTACTTCGACGATCTGCGCATCGAGCGCGAAGATACGGAGAAGGGCATCATCCTGAACGTCTTTGTCCGGGAGAAGCCCACGATCCGCGAGATTAACTACAATCACCTTAGCTCGATTACCCAATCAGATGTGCTGGACCGCCTGAAGAAGGAAAAGGTCGGGTTTTCGGTTGAAAGCCAGTACGATCCGGCCAAGATCAAGCGGGTGGAGCAG
Organism: uncultured Acidobacteriaceae bacterium; assembly: GCA_963820195.1. GTDB lineage: Bacteria > Acidobacteriota > Terriglobia > Terriglobales > Acidobacteriaceae > Telmatobacter. The sequence goes on from CAWFZU010000287.1 coordinate 3,157, forward strand.
GTGCTCAAAGATATGCTCTCCGAGCACGGGCATCAGTTTGCCACCATCAAAACTGAGGTGAAAACCATTCCGCCGGCCTCGGTGCAGGTGAACTTCAACGTCAAGGAAGGCCCAACGGTGAAGGTGGGCCAGATTAAATTCACCGGCAATCCGCACATCAGCTCACTGGTTCTGCGCCGCTCGATGAAGGACCTGAAGCCCATCGGCATTCCGTATTCGATCATCTTCGAGAATTTGTTTTCACAGACCTTCGACGCCAATAAGCTGGAGGATGACACCGAGCGGGTGCGCTTTGCCTACCGGGACAAGGGCTACTACAACGCCGCCGTCGAACAGCCGCGGACGCAGATTCGAGACGAGGGCGGGCTGAACTGGTTCACCTTCCGGCCCAACAAGGGCAAGCGCATCGACATCCTTATGCCCATCGAAGAGGGCGCGCGCTACCGGCTGGGCACGATCACCTTCACCGGCAACAAGGCCGTCTCCAATGTGAAGGCATTGCGCACCACTTTTGCGGTGAAGGATGGCGAATGGTTCAACGCCACGCTGATCGGCAAGGGCCTGGAGAACCTGAAGAAGGCCTACGGGCAGATGGGCTACATCAACTTCGGCGCCATCCCCAAGCCGGTCTACGACGAAGAGAAGAAGACCGTCTCGCTGGAGATCGACATCGACGAGGGCAAGCCCTTTTACGTCTCGCGCATCGAGTTCCAGGGCAACACCATCACCCGCGACAAGGTCATCCGCCGCGAACTGATGCTGGAGGAAGGCCAGGTCTACAACTCGCAGCTGTGGGAGTACAGCCTGCTGCGCCTGAACCAGCTGGAGTACTTTGAGCCGCTCAAGGTGGATCAGGACTCGGAGGCCCATCAGGATGCCGAGGCCGGCACCGTGGACCTGCTGCTGAAGGTGAAGGAGAAGGGCAAGAACTCGATCGGCCTGAACGGCGGCATGAGCGGCCTGTCCGGCGCCTTCCTGGGCGTCAACTACCAGACCAACAACTTCCTCGGCCTGGGCGAAACGCTCAGCCTGCAAGGCAACCTGGGCAACGTCAGCCGCCAGTTCATGTTCGGCTTCTCGCAGCCTTACATGCGCAACCGCCCGCTCAACGTGGGCTTCCAGATCTTCAACAACAAGCAGGACTACAACGCCGCCAAGAACTACCAGGCCACCACCGGCGCAGTCGGCTAACCTGACCTCGGCGCAGCAATCGCTGACGCAGAACTACAACCAGGCCTCCAACCGGCTTGAACTTCTCGCTCAGCTATCCGCTCAAGCGGCACGCCTTCCAGCGCGTGGGCTTTACCTATTCGCTGAGCAAGTCGACGATTACCGCCTTCAGCACCGCCTCGCAGACCTATCTTCCAGACCATCAGCTTCCGCTCGGGCATTCAGGGGTCCAATGCGCTGGCCGGCATCATCAACAGCTAGGCCTCGTTCAGCTACATCTACAACACCATCAACAACCCCATGCGCCCGCGCACCGGCAAGGAATACACGGCGGTGTTGCAGGCCTCCGGCATCTGGGGCAATGTGCGCTATTTTGCGCCCAGTGGTGGCCTACAAGCAATTCCGGTCGATGCACTACCTGATGCCCTCGGCCAATGGGCGCAACGTGCTGGGCATGCGCGCGCAGTTAAGCTACATGCAGGGCATTCGGCGGCGCTGTGGCCCCGCCCAACAACCGCTTCTACTCCGGCGGCGAGGGCGAGCTGCGCGGCTTCGACATCCGCAGCGCCACGCCTTACGGCTACGTTCCCACGCGCGTCAACGTGCAGTTGACCAATCCGGACGGCTCTTGCGTACCGCGCGATCCCAACCCAGCCGCAGTTGAACCAGTGCATCCAGGTACCGCTGCCCATCTACGGAATATGCCTCCATCGGCGGCGATTCAAGCCTCACTACCAATGCCGAATACCGCATTCCTATCGCCGGCCCGGTGACCTTCTCGTTCTTCGACGACTTCGGCATCGACACGGCTCTCAACAAGGGGCAGTTGATGCAGAGTCCCGAAGGCTTCGCCTCGCTGACTGCGCCGCTCTATGGCTGCCCGGTGTGGAATAACGGCGCCTGCCAGGGCGGGATCCCGGGCTCGCAGGTCGGCTTCCTGCGCAACATCCACCCCATCTCCGGCACAAACTTTGTTCCGCGCATGTCCGTCGGCGCAGAGCTCGTCGGTCCTGATGCCGGTCCTCAATGCGCCCTTCCGCTTCTACTATGCCTACAACCCTCTGCGGTTGAATGAGCAGCCCTACTGCAACCTTGGACTGGGAAACAATAAGGACAGTTGTTCCGGCGAGTTGATTACCCGCAGTATGTTCCCGACGGGCGGCGCGGGCGACTATACCTACAGCGAGGTGACGGCTGCTTACGGAGCACGGAACAGGTTCCTGGAGCCACGCAAGACTTACCGGTTCACGGTCTCGACGACCTTCTAAGAAACACCTTTCTCAACCGGTATTTCTAAGAGGGAGCAGTCTGTGATTGCGCCCTCTTCCTTTCGGCTCCGCTGACATGCGCTTCACGCGTTAATAGCCATTCCCTCGACGGCTCCGTACGCATCCAGCAGCGATTCGGCCAGCGTGGGATGCGCGTGGATGGTGAACATCAGCTCCTCCACCGTGCCTTCCAGTTCCAGCACCGCAACCGCTTCGGCAATCAGCTCCGTGGCCTGCGGCCCGAGGATGTGGACGCCGAGAATCTCGCCGTACTTGGCGTCGGCGACGACCTTCACGAAGCCGTCGTGATTGCCGAGGATGGTGGCCTTGGAGTTGCCCGCGAAGGGGAATTTGCCCACCTTCACTTCGTAGCCTTTTTCCTGCGCCTGGGCCTCGGTCAGGCCCACCGACCCGATCTGCGGCTCGGTGTAGGTGCAGCCGGGGATGCGGTCGCGGCGCACCGGGCGGAAAGGCGGCCGGCGATTTTGGCCGCGGCGATCATGCCGCTCATCGCGCCCACATGCGCCAGTTGCGGCAGCCCGGCCACAATGTCGCCGATGGCGAAGACGCCCGGCTCGGCCGTCTCCTGCGCCTCGTTGACCTTGATCAAGTCCGCGCTCCAGCTCGATCTTGGTCTTCTCCACGCCGATGTTCGCCGGTTCGCCCGGCGCCGGCCCACGGCCACCAGCACCTTTTCGGCTTCCTTCACTTGCGGTCTTGCCGTTGGCGTCGGTGAAGGTGACCTTCACGCCGGTTTCGGTCTTCTTCGACCTTCTCGACTTTTGCGCCGGTGTTCACGTCGATGCCGCGCTTCTTGAAGAGGCGCGTGATCTCCTTGGAAATTTCCTCGTCCTCGACCGGAACCACGCGCGGCAGAAACTCGAGGATGGTCACCTCGGTGCCAAAGGTGCGGAAGATGCGAGCCGAACTCCATGCCCACCGCGCCCGCGCCGATGACGATCAGCGATTTGGGCACCTGCGTCCATGGCCAGGATTTCGATGTTGGTCAGGATGCGGTCGTCGGCCTCCAGGCCGGGCAGCATCTTGGCCTCGGAGCCGGTGGCCAGAATCACGTTCTTCGCCTTGACCTGGCTGAGCTTCGCCGCCGCCGCTGGTCGACCTCGACCGTATGCACGCCGTTCTGCGCGGGGCCGGTGAGGCGGCCATAGCCCTCGATGCGCGCGATCTTGTGCTTCTTCATCAGGAAGTCGAGGCCCTTGGCGTGCTTGGCGATGATGGCGTTCTTGCGCTGCGAGCACCGCGGCCCAGTTCGAGCGTGGGCGTGCCGATGCCCTCAATGCCGAAGTCGGCGGCGTGCTTGCAGGTGGTCCCAGATTTCGGCGTTGAAGAGCAGCGCCTTGGTGGGGATGCAGCCCACGTGCAGGCAGGTTCCGCCCAGCTTGGCGGTCTTCTCGATCAGCGCGACTTTCAGCCCGTACTCCGCCGCGCGAATGGCCGCCGTGTAGCCGGCCGGCCCGCCGCCAATGATCGCCACATCGTAAATCGTCTCTGCCAAGGTTTTTCCTCGAAACTCCATTCCGGGGCGCTGCTCATGATTGCTGCAGAACGCCGCATTCCACCGTTCAGTTTAATGGATGCGCCGGAGATTCGTTTCGCTTCTGCGCTCATGCAGACCAGCCTCAGGTACGGAAGATATTCTTACAGGTTGTTCTGAACCAATTCGGCTGCCGCGCGCAGCGCCTCCGGCTCATCGCCGAAGCCCGCAATCCAATGCACCTCCGGCTCGCGGCGAAACCAGGTCAACTGCCGTTTGGCGTAGTTGCGATGGCCCTGCTGGGCGGCGGCTACTGCCTCTTCTACGGACAAGACTCCCGCAGCACGGCCAGCGCCTGCCGGTAGCCGAGAGAGTCGAGCGCCTTCACCGGCCCGTAGCGTTCGAGCAGGCCGCGTGTCTCTTCGACCAGGCCGGCGGCAAACATGGCCGCCGCGCTGCTGGTTGAGCCGGTCATAAAGAGCCTGCCGCGGCGGGTTGAGGCCGATGCGCAGCAGGCGGAAGCCGGTGAGCGGATCGCGGGCGTTTTCCCGGTCTCCCAAAATCTTGGAAAGCGGTTTGCGAAGCAGCCAGGCAGACCTCGATGGCGCGAATAAGCTTGGCCGCGTCGTTGGGGTGGATGCGCTCGGCAGAGGCCGGGTCGAGCCGCTGGAGCAGGCGATGCAGCCAGGCTTCGCCGTGCCTCTGGCGGCTGCGTTGCAGACGTGCGCGCAACGCCTGCTGCCGCTCCGGCGCGGCAAAGAGCCCCTCGGTGAGCGCGCGCAGGTAAAGGCCCGTTCCGCCGGTTACGATGGGCAGACGGCTGCGGCTGGCGATCTCCGTAAGCGCCGCCCGCGCCCGGCGGCTGTATTCGCCCGCGGTAAATGGCTGGTCCGGGTCGGCAACGTCGATCAGGTGATGCGGCAGGCGCGCCCGCTCTTCAATGGTGGGTTTGGCCGTGCCCAACTCCATGCCGCGATAGACGGCCACCGAGTCGCAACTGACGATCTCACCCGCGAAGCACTCGCCCAGCGCGAGAGAGAGCGCCGTTTTGCCGCTGCCGGTTGGCCCCAGCAAGAGGAGAGCCAGAGGCGCCTGGTTCTCCTCCAAAGGGCTGCTCGACGCAGTCGTCCGCGAAGGGCTCATGGCCGCCACCATCCCGGCGGAAAGATCCACCTGGGATTGGTGCGCAGGAGACACCAGAGCAGGATGGCCGCCGCCACCAGCAGAAGCCCGAAGACCTGGTTGCGCCGGTAGGTTCGCAACTGCTCCCGACGCCGCGCCGTCTCGGCAACTTGCTGAAAGAACGGTTTGATCCGAGCCTGCCTCATGGCGCATTGCTCCTGCCGTCTGGCGCGTCCGGGCATCGCGGCGCACCACGCAACAGTATAGCCATCCATCCCGGCAGTGAAGTGAAAATCCTCGATTTGCGTTGCGTGTACGGAAAAGGAACAGTGTGCCGTTCTACCGCTGAGCCTGGCGCGGGAGCGGTGCTTATTCGAATAGTTCCGCGGTACCCTCATGCCGTAGTGGTTCCATCCGATAAGGGAAAGAGAGAGTCGAACGGGAGGTCACGGGGGATGTTCCGCCCCGGCTGTGACCTCGCTCTATGGCTGAGGGCCGGTTGCCGGAGAGCCGTGGGGACAGGAGTCAAAATGCCACTCGCCGTAGCGGAGATTCGCGAAATGAATCGGGAGCAAGAGGCTACGAGGCTGGCTGCGCTGATTTCAACCGGGATACTCGACACTCCACCCGAGCCCAGCTACGACACCATAACCCGGCTGGCCGGCGAGTACTTCCAGGCGGATTCGGCTACCATCGGCTTTGCCGACGAGGGCCGCGTCTGGATCAAGTCCTGCTGGCGCCAGAAGGTTCGCGAAGCTGCCTCGCAAGAACTCGATCTGCGAGATGGTGATTGCCGAAGGCGGTCCGGTAGTAGTCGCGGACATCTCCCGGCATCCGCAACGCGATACGCTGCTGACGCGCTTCAAACACATCGGCGTGGCTTCTTTTGCCAGTGCTCCCGTGCGCTCGACTGACGGAAGGATCCTGGGAATCCTGACCGTCTTCTACCATGAACCCCGCCCGGAGATGCGACCGGAGTCGATTCGCACTCTGGAGAGCCTGGCCGATATGGTCTCCAGCCAGTTGGAATTGCGCCAGCTTTACAAGACCCTGCGTGGGGACGGAAGCGGGCATAGTCACGCCCACTCAGCGGCATCCGCTAACGAAAGCTGGCCGACGAAGGCCGATCTGCGCCAGGCCCTCGACCTGGGCCAGTTCGTGCTCTATTATCAGCCGGAGGTCGATCTTGCCACGCGCAGGATAGCCGGCCTTGAAGCACTCATCCGCTGGGTTCACCCGAGAGGGGAGTGATTCCGCCCATGGATTTCATACCGCTGGCCGAAGAATGCGGACTGATCCTGCACATCGGCGACTGGGTACTCTCCCAGGCTTGCAGCCAGATTCAAAGGTGGTGCAAAGAGGATCCACGCCACGCCTCTCTGCGGGTCGGCGTCAACCTCTCCGCCCGCCAGTTCTCGCGCGAAGGCCTGGCCGATCATGTCGAGGCCCTTCTGGTCAATGCCGGCATCTCCAGCCGCCAACTCGGCCTGGAGATGACCGAATCCAGCCTGATTCCCAACGTCCGCATCGCCATGGAAGTTCTCATCAGCCTGCGCAGGCTGGGCGTCTCGTTGCTGATGGACGACTTTGGCACCGGCTACAACTCCCTCAATAACCTCCAGTCCTATCCCTTTGACGTGCTCAAGATCGACCGTTCTTTCGTGACCCGCATGACCGAGGGCGATCAACCGAAGCAGATCGTGCGCACAATCATCGAACTGGCACGGGTGATGGGCATGGACGTGGTGGCCGAGGGGATTGAAACCTGCGAGCAATATCGCCTGTTGCGCGAGATGCACTGCCGCTACGGCCAGGGCTATCTATTCGCCCGCCCCATGACCGCCGAAGCCGTCACCGATCTGTTGAGGCTCCCCGGCCGGATACTCCCCGACCCCGAATTAGAGCATTTTAGCAATTACCGTAGACCATTGATGCAGTGATTGAACCATGCCTTTGCGTTGTCTGGAGTGATCATTCGGATGGCATCGGCGATGGCTATATCCAGCGCTTCTTTGGTTCTTGCTTTGGCTGAACGAAGGATTTGTTTGAGCTTGGACCACGCTTTCTCGATGGGGTTGAGGTCAGGCGAGTAGGGCGGCAGGAAGAGCACTTTCGCCCCTGCTTTCTCGATCAATTGCCGTACGCCCTTGATCTTGTGCGAACTCAAGTTATCCATCACCACTACGTCGCCGGGCTTGAGCGCCGCACACAGGATGTGCTCAACGTAGGCCAGAAAGATGTCGCCATCGGTGGCCTCTTCGATGGTCATCGATGCAATGATTCCGCGCAGGCTCATCGCGCCCAGAATGGTCATGATTTTCCAGCGTCCACCGGGCGTTGTTTCACAGATGCGCCCGCCTCCAGCGCTGCGCGCATAGAGCCGCGTCATTGAGGTAGTGACCCCGCTTTCGTCCAGGAAAATCAGGTGTTCCTGAGGGATCGTCGCGAGTTGAGCGATAAACTCCTGACGCTGTTGACGATTGGCTTCGGTATCCCGCTCAGTGGCGTGGAGCGACTTTTTTTAAGTCGCAATCCCAGTTTTCGCAACAGCTTCCAGATCTGGGGCAAGCTGTTGCGGAAAATTGGGATTGCGGCTGAAAAAAAGTCACTCCACGCCGCCGAGCGGGACACCGAAGCCAACCGGCGACGGCGTCAGGAGTTTGTCGCGCAAGTCGCGTCGATCCGCCGGAACGGCTGATTTTCCTGGACGAAAGCGGCGTCACCACTTCGATGACGCGGCTCTATGCGGACGCGCCTGGATGGCGGGCGCATCCATGAAGCGACGCCCGGTGGACACTGGAAAATCATGACCATACTGGGCGCCATGAGCCTGCGCGGCAAGATCGCAACGATGACCATCGAAGAGGCCACCGATGCGCGAGATATTTCTGCGCCTATGTGGAGCGCGTCCTGTGTCCGGCGCTACAGCCGGGCGACGTAGTGGTGATGGATAACCTGAGTTCGCACAAGGTCAAAGGCGTGCGGCAAGGGATCGGAAGGCAGGGGCGAAAGTGCTGTACCTGCCACCCTATTCGCCCGATCTGAACCCGATCGAGAAGGCCTGGTCCAAGCTCAAACGATGCTCCGTTCGGCCAAAGCAAGAACCAAGGAAGCGCTCGATCAGGCCATCGCCGATGCATCCGAAAGATCACTCCCGACAACGCAAAGGCATGCGTCAATCACTCCATCAATGGTCTACGGTAATTGCTAAATATAATCTGATTGGGGGTCGGGGAGTATCCGGCCGGGGAGCCTCGACAGAAGTGACGGGGGGGGGGGCATGGGGCGGGCGAATGGGTGCCGCCCACTGGCCGTGGCGGTAAGCCATCTCGCGCAACAGGCGATATTGCTCGCAGGTTTCAATCCCCTCGGCCACCACGTCATAAACCACCCGTGCCAGTTCGATGATTGTGCGCACGACCTTGCTTCGGTTGATCGCCCTCGGTGTCATGCGGGTCGGGAAGCGGTTCGATCTTGAGCACGTCAAAACGATCAAGGTGTCTGGAGTGAGGGAGTTATAGCCCGTGTCAAGCCGTCCATGAGCAGCGAGACGCCCAGCCGGCGCAGGCTGATGAGACTTCCATGGCAATCCGGACGTTGGGAATCAGGCTGGACTCAGTCATTTCGAGGCCGAGTGGGGCTGGAGATCCCGGATTGAGCAGCAGGGCCTCGACGGGTCGGCCAGGCCTTCGCGCGAGAACAGGCGGGGGGAGGTTGACGCCGACCCGCAGAGAGGCGTGGCGTGGATCCTCTTTGCACCACCTTTGATATTTGGCTGCAAGCCTGGGAGAGTACCCAGTCGCCGATGTGGGGGGGGGGTCCGCATTCTTCGGCCAGCGGTAAAAAAAACATAAACGAAGAAGCTCCCCTCTCGGGGTCGGACTCCAGCGGATGCTGCTTCAAGGCCAGCTATCCTGCGCGTGGCAAAAGGGACATCCGGCTGATAATAGAGCACAAAACGTCCAAATAAAAACCTGGCGCAGATCAGCCTTCGTCGGCCAGCTTTGACACGGAGTCCGCTGAGTGGGCGTGACTATGCCCGCTTCTGTCCCCACGCAGGGTCTTGTAAAGCTGCAGCCGAATTACCAACTGGCTGGAGAAAATATCGGCCAGGCTCTCCAGAGTGCAAATCGACTCCGGTCGCATCTCAGGGCGGGGTTCATGGTAGAAGACGGTCAGGATTAAGAGGGATTGCTTCCGTCAGTCGAGCGCGCGGGAGCACTGGCAAAGAGAAGAGCCACGCCGATGTGTTTGAAGCGCGTCAGCAGCGTATACGCATGCGGATGTCGGGGAAGTCCGCGACTACTACCGGACCGCCTTCGGCAATCACCATCTCGCAGATCGAGTTCTTGCGAGAGGCGACTGGCGAAACTCTTCTGGCGCCAGCAGAGGCTTGATCCAGACGCGGCCCTCGTCGGCAAAGCCGGTGGTGGCCCGAGATCCACCTGGAATATTCCGCGGCCAGCCGGGGTTATGGTGTCGTAGCTGACTCGGGTGGAGTGTCAGTATCCCGGTTGAAATCAGCGCAGCCCACCTCAGTAGCCTCTTGCTCCCATTCATTTCGCGAATCTCTGCAAGCGAGTGGCATTTTGAAAGCTCCACGGCTCCTCCCGGCAACCGCCCTCGGCCCCAATAGAGCGAGGTCAAGACCGGGCGGGAGACATCCCCCGCCGTAGCCTCCAGTTCGATGCTCTCTTTCCCTTATCGGATGGAACCACTACGGTAAGAGGGTATCGCGGAACTATTCGAATAAGCCGCTCGCGCCGGCTCAGCGGTAGAACGGCACGTGTTCCTTTTCCGTACACGCAACGCAAATCGAGAGTTTTCGCTTCACTGCAGGGTGGGTGGGGCTGTGCGTGGTGCGCCGCGATGGGCAGACACGCCAGACGGCAGGAGCGATGCGCCAAGCAATATGTG
>CAWFZU010000288.1:0-14993 GCA_963820195.1 uncultured Acidobacteriaceae bacterium
AGCGGGCCGCGTGCGTCTCCGATCAGTACTCGCAATACACCGTGGTCGACGACATCAAAATTAACGGCAAGCTGACGCTGGGCGAGGATGTGGCCGACCTGGGCGGCACCATGCTGGCCTATATGGCCTGGAAAAACGCCACCAGCGGCCAGGAGTTGAAACCGATTGGCGGATTCTCGCCCGACCAGCGTTTCTTTATCGGCATGGCGCAATGGGCCTGCGGCTTCGAGCGCCCCGAGAACAAGCGTTTGAACGCCATCGCCAACGAGCATTCGCCGGACGAGTACCGCATCAACGGCGTAGTCTCAAACCTGCCCGAGTTTCGCCAGGCCTTCTCGTGCCACCCCGGCCAGCCGATGGCGAGAGCGCAGTCCTGCCGAGTCTGGTAACGCGCCGCGATTCCCAACTGCTCGCACGAGGAATCGGCACCATGAAGTTGCGCCGTGAATAGCCAACGATGCCTTCGACCTTGCCCTTATCGTTGCCCCTGGCCGGACGGCCGAACTTATCGGCGAACAAATAGTAACTCTGTAACTCGGAGAACGCCCGCGTCCGCTGCCGCTCCTCCCCGCCCAGGATCTTGGCCACCGCGATCTTGGTGTTGTCGTAAAGGATCCGCGTAGGAACGCCGCCGAAGTACGCAAAGGCTCGCACGTGGCCTTCAAGAAATGCCTCTGTCGTCTCGGCCGGGAACGCCACCACGAAGCAATCGTCAGAGTGTGGCAAGTCCATCGCCAGGTAGTGCGCCTTCTGCTTCACGCCGGCAATCACCACCAGCGCTTCGCCGAAATCCGCCTGCGCCTCGCCCGGCGCATGCGTCAGTGGAACAAACATCTCCCTGCCGCGCAACATCGCCGCACGCACGTAATCCTTCACGATCGTGTAGCCGCCCGTGAACTGATGTTCTTCTTTTAGCCGCTCGAAGATCCGCTTGGCCGTATGCCGCTGCTTGGCCGGTCGCTGCTTGTCGTCGTCCAGAATGGCGTCGATCACGCCTAGCCACGGCCCCAGCTTGGGCCGCTTGATCGGTTGCTGTCGCTGGTAGCCAGGCGGCACTGCATACTGCAGCATCTTCCGTACCGTATCTCGCGAAAGCCCGAACTCCCTGGCTACCGCCCGCTGACTCCGGCCCTCAACACGAACCGCCCGCCTCACACGCCCGTATATCTCCACCTCGTACATCCCTCCGGTGTTCCATGGACCACGTTGCCAATGCAACACAGCTCAAGAAACCAAGATCCGGCGGTGGACTACTTTTACTCCGCCGCAAAACACCGCTCACGCAGCGTTCTGTGGCCTATTTTCACTCCGGCGCTCATAGTTTGGGTTGTCGGTGTGCTCGACGGGATGTCGAGCAGGTTGGACCAGTTCGGCCTGCCCTCGGGTGGTCCCAATACCGCAGGCATGGTCCTTGCTTTGCATAAGAATACCATATTGATGTCAGATATGTATGACGTAACGGCGGAGCGGCGGTTATCCTGTGAAATGATGTCGCTTGGGGGATTATCAGGAAAAATCAGGCTGGACCCTGGGCCGGCGTAAGGTGTCGGGCAGAGTCCTGGAAGGGGAGCAAGTGGCAGTGAAGAAAATGGCAAAGACGGCGGTGCGGAAGGTAAACCGCGAGGGGCAGCGGTGGGCGGGCGACCGTCCGGGCATGACGCTGCGCCTCCCTATTGATCTGCGCGAAGCAATCACCGAGGAGTCTCGCGTAAAGGGCGATCTTGCCAGAATCGTCATTTTTGCTTTGGACCACGTTGACCGCAAAAGCGTGGAGATCATGCAGACGCGCAAGGCCGGCATGGAGCTTTCCAACCCTCAGCTCCTCCACGTCGGCGCCGAAGCCCGCACCAGACTAAAGGAGTGGGCCGAAGCCGAAGGAGTCAGCGTGAATGCAATCGTCGTCAGCGTCCTCGAAGAGTTCTTCAAACGCCTCAAGAGGAGCAGGGCGCTGAGAGAAGAACTGAGGCGGAAGATTCGAGCGCACCGTGGATTCATGCCAAACTAGGCTCCCGAGTCGGTGCGGGCTATATGCACTTCATTGGCTCACTCGTCGTACCAGGTTTCAATGACAGGGAATAGGCTGGGCTTTGTTCCATCTGAAATGACGAATGCCGTGCTCTGTCTGGCACGTGTAATTGCTACATAAATCTTGCCTATGTCGGCCCCCGCATCCTCAATTCTTCCTGTAGCGAGGAACTTCTCTAGCTTCTTGTGTGGGAAAATGAGGATGCGCTCGAATTCCATGCCCTTGGCTGCGCCGAAATTTATTGGCGTTCCCAACACATTCTTCGTCGCCCTGCTATAGCGGAGAACTTGCGGGAGAAAACGACTGATATATGCCGAAGCCTGGCAATTCAGCACAGCGAATACACCGTCGTGATCCGTTGTGGTCATATTCTTCGAGACGGTTCTCGGTAACCCCGGATAAAACTTGTCGGCAAACTCGCATATTGCCTGGGTGCAGCGGTAACTGTGGCTTTGAAACTCAACCGTGCATAGCCCTTCTTTTCTCCATTCCTCAAACTTGTCGATGATTTTCGCGCCAGCATACTTATTGCTCTTCATGGCATTGTTTGTTGAATATGTGGCCTGCCTATGGTCGCCTACGAGGGTGACTTGTACGCTAGATTTCATAAGGAGTTCTACTAGCTCAAGGTCGTATGCCCTAAGATCCTGACTCTCATCTATATAGAGCCGGTCGAATATCTGCTCGAATCGGCGCAGCGGTAGGCTATTGGTTTCAGCTATAACCCTACAGGCGAATTTCGAGACCTTATCTGAATAGATATTTCCTGGTTTCCAGAAATAATGCCTTGCGACAGCTGATTCCTTTGAACCACGTGCTGATTGACCTTCGACAAAGCATATCCGAGCGATACGCGGCGCATACAGACAATTCTGGTACGGACGGATAAAGTGATGAAGGAGAAATGCATACCATGTGCTGATTGTAAGGTTCTGCGGGATAAAGCCTATCTTGTTGTAGGTCTTGTCTTTGATTTCCTGTGTGTTGTTGATCGTGTAGGTTATCATTGCTGAGCGGCTTTCAGGTGCGCAGCACGCGTCATCGATAATGAATGTAGTCTTTCCGGACCCAGCGGACGCAACGAAGATGTGGTTATTTAATGGCATCTTGAATATAATCCGGTATTGAGATTGTTTCCTTGCTTTCAAGTATCTTCAATGCGCACTCGGTCTTGTTCTTGAGCATGTATTTAAGCAACTTGTCATCATCTTGAAAGTGTTTTCCAAGTATTCCGTTTAACTTTTCCCTGCTATTGAGCTGGTGTAGATGGGTCTCCAGTGTATAAAGCGCATTGTCTGTGCTGTAACAGATTCGGATGTTTCCGTTTGCGAACTCCGCATAGCCCTCTTTGACCGCGGCGGCATCGCCGTCGTTGTCCGTAACGACACTTGTTTGGAGATTAAGGGATTTGGCGATCTCCAGGAATCGCTTGAAGGCAAGTGCGTTGACAGAGATAACCTCAACTCCTGCCTGGAGCGGGGTTTTGCCATGCTTTTGAAGGAATGCCTTTGTGACGATCAATTCATCTGATGGGCCTTCGACAAGGATCGTCCGTTTGGCGAGGATCATGCGCAGGGTATCATGTCCGGGAAGTCTCTTAAAATAAGCCTTGGTGGAGTCCGTAAGATCGCTTAGAGAAACCGCTGTCCTGCCATTGAACATCTTAATACTATCAACGCCCAACTTATTAAGGACAAAGCTGCTGTGCGTCGTGACAATGAGTTGCTTTCCCGATGCTCTTATTGCTAGATGCTCAATCAAGCGGTTCAGATTCGTATGTGAGAGGTGATTTTCAGGTTCCTCGATAAGGAAAATCTTACAGGTGTCTTTGGCCTCGGCTCCTTCCATAGCGAGCTTGATTTTTATGGAGTTCTGCTCGCCTCGGCCTACAAGTGGTAGGGGGATTTTATCGAGGTGGGGAATGACGCCGGTCTCCCAGCCTGCTCGCGTCGTCATATCCAACGCAAGTGACAGCGTTTTGTCGGAGACGGACTCCCCTCTCTTCTTGAGTTCCTTGTTTATCTCGGTGACTTTCTCCTGTCCGAGAAATTGATCGCGCATCTTCCGATAGGATAGAGCGAGATCGACTTTTGCTTTCTTCGATAGGTAGTCCTCCATGATCTCGACGATGTATCTATTAGCACCGTAAGTGTTGGAGATAGATGCGGGGTCGATTATGGCAGAACGTATGGGCATAGAGCGAGTATCCAGGAGGTTTCCGGCAAAGGATTGCCAGAGCACCTCGTAGTATTCGATCGGTATGCTCCGCAAGTCGTCCGGTTTCTCGATATATTTGCTGTATTCATCGCTGAAATGCTCGTCGTCGAGCTGAATCGTGAGGCTGACGCCTGGGCAATCCTCCTTCAGCGAGTTGATTGTGCCTTTGAGATCCGCGAGGCTCGGGTGCTCCGCGAAATACAGTTCGATCAGTATCTCGGGGGGCTTTCCCTTTTTGCCATTTTTCTGGTTCTCGATGAATTCATCAACGCATTCCGTGCTGAATAGAAATGGGTGGAGCTCGTACTGCGCAGGTCTACGATTGATCTGGCCTTTGAGAGCGAGATTGATCGCTTCGAGAAGAGTTGATTTCCCAGATTCGTTGTCGCCGACGATTATATTGAGATCGGGCAGCAGCTTGATGTTCGTGCTGCGAAGCTTCCGATAGTTCTTCACGATCACCCGTTCTATGGTCACGCCGGTCACCCCCACGTTCCTGACACAAGAGTACACCGGACGATTCTGGATCTGCCTATGAAAGAGTGGATCGGTATCGGCATACGCCGATGTCGTAAGGAGAAATCCTTGGTTGTTGCGAAATTATCTTCCCCTTCAGGAAGGGGTCAGTTGGGCTTTATGGACGGGACCCCGATTCTTCAATTTGTGGTCGAGTGACAGCGAGTCGGATACCAGCGAACACCTTGCAAACCACAAGGTGTTCAAGCCCGTCGGGTGCCAAACAAGTCTGGCGCTAAGCGGCAACACAAGATCAAAGAGCGGGAGGAGGGGCAAAGTGCAGCCGGGGGGCGTACTCGTCATGGCAGCGCATACCACGATCCCTTGCCGGTTCCATAGAGGGTAAGATGCCCCTTTTCAACTAGGCTGCGGAAATGATCCTTCAACGTGTTGCGGCTGGCGCCGGTGGCGCGGACCATGTCGGCCATTGTGGCGCGGCCGTGCTGGCGGATGTAGTCGATGATCTGAAGGTCCAGCTCGGGCAGGGCGGCGATCACTACTCGCTCGCGCTCCACCTTGGCCGCCAGCCGGCGCTCCTGCTGCTGCAAGGCCCTTAGAAAAAAGATCAGCCACGGCTGCCAGTTCGGAGCGGCGGTGCGGAGAGTGCCCTGCGTCTGGCGTAGCGCGAGGTAGTAACCCTCTTTGCTGTTCTCGATCACGCCTTCCAGTGAACTGTAGGGCACATAGGCGTACCCGGCCTTCAGCAACAGGAGCGTGGTGAGCACACGGCTCAAGCGGCCGTTGCCGTCCTGGAAGGGGTGGATTTCAAGAAAGACAACCGTAAAGATGGCGATGACGAGCAGCGGATGGAGTCGCTTCAACTCATGGGCCTCCCGGAGCCAGGCGACAAGTTCGGCCATCAGCCGGGGCGTGTCAAAGGGCGTGGCAGTCTCGAAGACGATGGCGATCTGCTGGCCGGCGTCGTCGAAGGCGGCGACACTGTTGGGCAGGGTCTTGTATTCGCCGCGATGCCGGTCGTCCTTCTCGCTGTACTGCAAAAGGTCTCGGTGGAGCTGCTTGATGTGGTTCTCGGTGACCGGAATCTCAGGCCACGCATGGAAGATCGTCTCCATGACCTCGGCGTAGCCGGCGACCTCCTGCTCATCGCGGGTGGCAAAGGACTTGATCTCCAAATTGGCGAGCAGCCGCTCCACCTCGCGGTCGGAGAGTTTGCTGCCCTCAATGCGCGTCGAGGAGCCGATGCTCTCGATGGTCGCAACGCGGCGCAGGGCGCTCAGGCGCTCGGGCGCCAGGGTTCCCAGCGCGCGCCATGCCCCTTTGAACTCGTCGATCTCGGCGATGAGGGTGAGCACTTCCGGGGTAATATGGATGTCGACGGTCTCGAACATCTGGCCCTCTCACCCATATATACACCCATAAGCACCCATAAATCCACCCCAGATGCTCAAACGCAAGGTATTCAAGCCCGTTGGACAGGATGAAGCTTACAGCAAAGCAGTGTCCGTGGCTGGCAGGCAAGGCGGGCGGAAAGATAGGCAGAGGTCAGTTTCTGAATAGCCCGTCCCCCCTCCGGGACTCTTCCGGGGACCGATTGAATTCTTACTTAGCGCGAAGGGCTGTTAACCGTAAGCCTAGAATACCGCGTAGGCCGATTCGCGAACGCCGGCCGACATCCCATTACAGAAGATCACAAATGCTACGAGCTACGGAGTTCACTGGATCACATTGCGAGGCTTTGCTCACGTATTGATCCGTCTGCTTTACTGTGGCACGTCATATTAGAGTTAACCGCGCCAACGCTTTGTTGGCCATCGCAACTGGCCATCAAGTTCTTTCAACAGAGAGTCGTCCTCGTTCTCCTCCTCCTCATAGATATGTCCGCGCTCGTCGCGGACCTTTCGCCCTGGGACTTCTCCATCTTCGAACCAAAGGAGCGTCAACGTCTGGTCCCATTGAGCAAGGTGCCGAACTTCTTCTAAGAGTGACCCGCCTCGTTCCCACTCGCTGAACCAGATGTCCGCGTCCACAGCATCATGGCTGTCGGTGGAAGTACCTTCACGTACCTTTTTGGATAGTGAGCCTGCGGGGAGGTCCAAGCGGGGCGGAATCCAGGCCGGGGCTTCCCGCAAAGGCTTCGATCTTGATGCATACCTCACCTTGCCCTGCTCGGAGAGCACAAACGCCACGGGTGCGCCGATCACCGCCGCATACCGGGAACCGGTCGCCGTCACGGATGCCTGAAACCGTCCCGCAAGGTCTTCGATGGAGGAGAGGCCGATGCTCGAACTCTCGGCCTCCGGATGGAATAGGTCGTAGGGTAGGAGCAGTTCTGCCGCAAATACATCGCACAGAATCTCTGCCAGCGGCCTCTTTGTGTAACTCCACCACGGTAGACCCGTATGCTGCGAGGGGAGCCTTAGCCGGACGTGCGCGACTTCATGACAGATCGTGAATCTTTGCCGCTCCGGACTGTCGTTGGCGTTCGTGCAGATGAATCGCTTGCCTTTGCTCTCGAAACAATATCCTGCCTCATCCGGGCCTAGATCCGTCTCTGCCCGAATGGTCGCTCCTACCTCTTTGGCGTACAGTTCGACGGGCACGGGAATGGCTGTGGGATTCGCCTTCCGTACCAGTTCCCGCGCTTTGAGAACAGCTTGAAATTCATCCATCGCCATTTTCTTCCTTCAAAATTCTCCGAATTCGCTCAATCAGCTTTGGATATTCCGGTCTTCCCGTTCCGCGGAAGGCCATGCCGGCGGCGGCACTGAATTCTTCGATTGTGATAGAGGGGTCGGTGACTGTGTGTTCAATGAGTCCCGGATCGACCTGGGGATGCTCGGCGAGGTAGCGAAGCATTTCCGCTTCCCTCTTAGCGGCTTTTAGGGCTCGGATCAGTTTGGTCTGAGCCTCTTCCGAGGGGGATTCCTTCTCTCCGCTTTCCAAGCGGTAGATGTACGCATGATCGATTTCGGCAAGCTGCCCCAATTCACGCAGTGAGAGACGGCGTTCCTCGCGTAGACGTTGTAGCAGCAACCCGAATGCGGGCTGGGCCATTTCACCTCCTATTGACAAGGTTTGGATTTCTGATATGCTGTTGTCTGTACGGACAACAAAAAGCATGGTTCTGCCACTGTTAACGGATTACAAGTGCAGAATCGGCTTCGAATGGCGTTGCCCATGCAGACACCAATAATGGCACCTCATGCCGGCAGATGGCAAGTAGCTGACGCGGGGCGCTCCAAAGGAGAAAGCAGATGGCCGGTGAAGCAATCGAACTGTTCATCCACAGCCAGGGCGCGAAGCCCTCAGTCGCTGTGGCGGGTCCGCACGAAGTCCTCCGGGATGTCCTCGTGCGGGCGGAAGTCATAACCGAAGGCCAGGAGGAGTTGCTGGTCTTTGTTAGCGAATGGGAGGAGGCGCTGGCCGAGCCGGACGAAGTCGAGAATGGCGAAGACGCACATGTCCCCGTTGATTTGTCGCTGACGATTGAGGCTTTGGAGCTGCACATCCATCGCCATGTGCATGTGCATAAGTGCCGCCGGGTGGCCGTGGAAGTCCACTTTAATGGGGTCACCAAGCGCCACCGTTTCTCTCCGGCTACAACCATCGCCGTCGTTACTCAGTGGGCGCGGAAGAAGTTCAAGCTCGATCCCGCAGCAGGAGCCGAGTACGTCCTAAATATCTGCGATACCACAAAGCAGCCGCGGCCGAGCGAGCATCTTGGGGAGTTGGTCGAGCCGCCGGTATGCGCGATCTGCTTCAAGCTCGTGAAAGAGATCACTCCGCAAGGGTAGCCCAATGGATAAGCCCGATCAACGATTGTTTGAAGCCGACCTTGCTTCTGCTGAATTCCGTGCTGGCGCCCTAAAAGGAAACTGGGGTCTTGCCGGCACGGATGTTTTGGCGAAGCAGCCCGAGTGGCCTCTGCGCATTCTCTGGGTTCAGGCGGTTCCACGAGCGGAAGCTCCAGGCCGCTATTTTCTGCAACTGGACCTCGATGCCTATAGGACCGTGTCCCCCACAGGGACTTTCTGGGATGCCGGCACAGGGTTCAGCCTCGTACATGACAAGCGCCCCAAAGGAAAGAAGGATAGCCGCTGCGCCAAAGTGTTCCGGACGGATTGGGAGGAAGGCCGAGCCTTCTACCATCCCTATGACCGCCTAGCCGCCGCCGGTCATCCCAATTGGGTCGCCGAACAGCCGAGTCTCATCTGGGACAGTACCCACACCATCGTCGATTACCTCGAAGAGATCCACTCGCTGCTGAACTCCGGAGATTACCTTGGCCTCTAATCCTGCTCCAACCCGCCTGACCGTAACACTCTGGCTCTGGAGACGCCTGATCCTTGAACTGCGTCGGCGGGGCCAGGGCCGCAACGAAAGTGGAGCATTCTTGCTGGCCCCTCAGGACAGTAATGCTAACGAGGTGACCTCCTTCGTCTGTTACGACGATCTTGATCCAGACGCCTATGAAGACGGCTCTATCGCTTTTCACGCCGTGGGCCACGCGGCATTGTGGGAGCTCTGCGGAATGCGCGGACTTCGTGTTCTCGCCGACGTTCACACGCATCCCGGCAGCTACATCCTCCAGAGCCCGATCGATCAGCGCAATCCAATGATCCCTCTCTTGGGCCACATCGCTCTGATCCTCCCAAACTTCGCTAATACTCAATGGTGGACGCTTGATCCCGCCGGTGTGTACGAGTATCTCGGCAACTTTGAGTGGCGCAACTTTGCCGGCGCGGACGGACGACGGCCGATGAGGTTGACCCTATGGTGAAGGTGGATATGAATCGACATGGGATGAAACTTTCGCGGATTTCGAAGCTGCTGGTTGACAGCGACGAGGTGTCGGTTGGAGAGGCCCAGGCCAGGCGCGAGCAGTTTGCTGTCACGCTTCGGTGCGGCCCGGACATTGGTCAGTCACGGACCCTACAGGTGGCCGTCTTAACAGCGGCAAGTATTGCGATCAGGTGTTTTCCAGGTGCGGTTAAGGTCGTTTTGGATAAGGCAGCCGCCGGTTCCAACGTCGTCCTCACACCTCTGATCCAAGGCTCCTTCGCCGCAGCATTGGCTGAACTCGTTGGGCCGCAGAATCTGCGACTCTCTAACGGCTCTGAGGTTACAGGGAAGATCCTTCTTTTTGGTGACGTGCCGCCGCATCCGGGCGCGCTTCGTGTCACCTTCGACGGCTGGATTGCGCAGGTCGGGCCAGCCGCAACCTCTGGCCGGCTCGCAGAACGGCCTTACTGTGCTCTGGCTGGAGTCCTGGCAGGTGCGCTCGCTCTCTCCGAGGTCTTTCTTTCGTTTGCGGAGCTGAACATCGCCGCCACGCGTAGAACCATAGGCATTTCTCTCTGGCGCCCCGAACTGCCGCACACTCACCCCGCCGCACAGGGACCGCAAGTCGAAGTTCTGCCCCGAGACCTTTGGGTACTCGGTCTCGGACATCTTGGAAACGCGTATCTATGGAGCCTCGCAGCATTGCCGTACGCCGAACCGCAAACGGTTGAGATTTACCTAAACGACTTCGATAAAGTGGAGGCCGAGAACTCCGAGACGGGCGTGATCTTCACCCCCGATGACGAAGGGCATCTCAAAACCAGAGTGTGCAGCAGATGGCTGGAGGCGTGCGGGTTCCGAACCAGATTGATCGAGCGGCCTTTTGACTCTGATTTCCGGCGCCAGAGGGTTGCGCCTCAGATTGAGCCGCCCTTGGCACTTTGTGGCTTCGACTCAAATCCCGCGCGGCGGATGCTGCCGGGAGCTGACTTTGCGCGCGTCATTGATAGCGGACTTGGCGGCACGAAACACAATTTCGAGACCATAAGCTTCCATACTTTGCCGAACGCCAGAACAGCCGAGGAGCTATGGCCTGATCTCAGCGCAGAACGGCAGAAGGCCCAGAGACTAGAGATTGAACGAATCGCGCAAGAGAATCCAGGGTACGAACAACTAAGCGAAGACGCCTGCGGGCGCGCCGAACTCGCCGGCAAGTCCGTCGCAGTTCCTTTTGTTGGTGTTACCGCAGCGACACTCGTTATCGCCGAGGCCATCAGGTTGTTGCACGATGGCCCTGCGTACTCGGATATCAAACTCTCTCTCTCGGATTTGAAGAACCTGTCGGCAACTGCGAAAGGAAGTTACACAGTTCAGGATGCCGCTGGAATCAGTTTCTGCAAAGCGAACATTGAACCTGAAGATGATTCGATCTCGCTAGCTGCCGCGGCGGGGCAATGAACTCCACAAATTCTCTGATGGGTATCGACATACGCCCATGTAGCCAGAATGGATTATGGAATGGTGCCAACTCGCCTTCCCGCTCACGGCCCCCACAAGTTGCATTGAGGGAAGTGAGCCGGGTGAGCATGTCCTCGTTCATTGACATGAATCTCCACCCCAGTCACGGCTACCTGCCCTCTCTTTCGTGGCTGGGCGTTTTGAATCGGTCGCGCAACGCCCAATGTGCCGACTGGCGGACCTGTTCAACCCGTTCGAGGACGTGTTTGCGTTTCCCTTCGTCAATCGACACCCGGAAGGATTGCCGGCCGTCCGGGGTCTTGACGACCGCAACCGTCAGATTGCCGCCGACGTTTGCCTTCGGTTCTGGTTCTTGAGACGCTTTCAGGATCTGGAGAAGTTGTTGGGAGTGGGCGGCAGGCTGGAGGCACGAAAGAAGCAAGTGTACGTCGGCTTCATTCGTGAAGAGCAGTCCGCTCGCGTCCTCATTCTGCAATCTGGCTTCAAGGGCATGGAGGCGAGCAGCCTTGATTTGGAGTGGATTCGCCAGGAGTTGGTGCTGGTACAGGGCGTCTCGCATCTCCGGGTCGGTGAACTCAACGAAGATGCCGTTTTGGACGGCCACTTTGACCACCTGCCGCTTCCAATCGTCGCCTCCAGAGCACGCGATGCGCGATCCGTATTTCTGGACGGCCATCTCCAGGCCAAAGACGATTGCGGCCTCGTTCTGATTGAGCACGGTCACGCGCCGCCCACGGTCGATGACGGACAGCTTCCCATTGAGCGTGTACGAGACATCCCCAGTGGTCCGGTTGATCGTCCATATCCGGGCTGTGGCAATCTGTCCTGCGAGATTCTCCGCCCGCTGTTGAGCAGCAAGCCGTTGTTGCATGAATTCGGACCAATCCGACCTTCTCTTCATCCGCTTGCGGGGCCAAGATGAAGTGCATTGGCTTCAAGCGTGGCCTCCAGCCGCCGCTGGTTTCGCTGATCCGCATAGCGCCATCCGCGCAATTGCGCCGCCGCCCGCGCATCGCCCTCGGCGGCGCGCTCCGCAACCCATGTGCGCAGGTTCTTCGGAAACTGTGCTTGGCGCGTCTTCTGCGTGGACAATTTGAGCGTTCGCAGCTCGATGACGGACGCGGCTACAGCCTCCGAGAGCAGGATCTTCTTGGCGGGCCACGGTTGCGCCAATGCGCGGATTTCCTTCTTGCGTTGCTTCAGCCGCGCTGAGGGCCTGTTGCCGGTCCTCTCTGCCCTTCGCAGTAATGCCTTTGCAGACTGCGCTTTGCTGATTTCGGTATTGATTGTACTCGGCCATGAGAGCGTTTCTGTCCCGGAGTCGTTGCTCTCTTCGTTCCTCGCGCTAGCGCCTGGTTACGAACGGAAGTACGTCCCGTTTGTGTTGGGGGAGATTGAAGCGATGTCGAGGGTTCCTTCCACGGACCAAGAACCTGCTCGGTCGCCTTACGATTCTCTTTACCTGCGAAGTTATGACGGAATACATCGGATGCTTTCACACGGATGGTGTGGTCGATTGCGAGGACTGTGTACCCGCCCGCTTCCCCTTTTTCCAAACGGAGATGAGATTTCGCAAGAAGTGTATGGAGGGCTTCCCACGAGGCGCTCTGGCGAGTTAGCAGCGTTCGTACATGCGGAGCAACTTCTCGACGTACGTAGGATTGCAGGGACTCTTCATCGTGATAGTGCTCGTACTTTGCGGCGGCGCCCGTCGGGTGTTGTTGAGCAGTTCGTGACGCATGGCGTTCTGCTTTCGATGCCGGCACGGCCATCTTCCTATCCTCGTCCCAGCGCATTGGACCAGGCGTGTGGGACCAACCATACTTGGCTTCAAGATGGCGTACTGCGCCATCGAGAGTGATCCAATCTCGGTACGGAGTATGGGCTTTGTATGTTTCGGGATGAACTTTGTTTACCATGACGTGAATATGAAAGTGCTTCTTGTCGTCGTGAGCGACGACAACGTACTGGTGTTCCTTGAAGCCAAGTTGGTTCAGCGTGTACAAGGCAGAATCAACCCACTCGGCGCGCGATGGACGTTCTCCTGGAGGCCATGCCAGTTCATAGTGGAGAACCGCGTCGTTGCAACGTGGGTTTAGGGATTCGACGCCTTTCATCTCGGCGGCGGCCGTGTCGATACCGACGAGGTTGTGCGACATTACGACATCTCCCCGAAGAAGAGTCTTGCCGGTTTCCTGGTCGCGTTCCGTTGTGAGGTAATTCAGCAGTCGCTTAAAACTGCTTCTCGACTTCTGCTTGCTCGGTTGGACCTTGGCAATCACGTACACTCCCCGGCGTTGGCCTGTTGGGCGATCATTCTGAATCCTCGTCGTTCTTGACAATTGTCCGCAGCGTTGCGGTGATCCCAGCAAGAACCGAATTCAGTTCACTCCGAAGTGTGCCCTCCTGGGGATGGCCGGTTATTTGCATGAGCAGATGTTTTTGCAGGCCGCACAAGCTGCTCAGGCGGGCGACAGCCTTGTCGCTTACTCGCGAGTGGATTCGTTTATTCAGCGAACATCTTCGCAAGTATTCGCTCACGGTGAGTCCGGCTTTCTGCGCTTGTGTATGCAGAATTTCCTTTTCGTCACTCGTGACACGAATGTGGATTTCCGATGTGACGCCTTGCGCTCGTTTTGGTCGTGGCATTGTGCATTGTCCTTTCTGTGGGGTCTCGGGGCGCAGCCCTGAGCGAGATGCGCAACCATTTCTCCGAGTAGCCGTAGGCGGATTGGAGAAATGGTGGTGGAGACGCGAAACCCCGCAGGGGTTTTGTGGCTACAGCGCCTACCTCGCCGTGCCTCTTAACGATTCCGGCTTTCCCGCAACAGTTCCGACTTTACCGTAATACACATCTGCTGTCAATGATGTGCTATACTGTTTTCGGCTCGTTCGTTGGCAAGGAAAGGAGGAAGGCAGATGGAAAAACGGCGCCGCAAGCCGCAAACGCTCACCGCAGAACAATTCGAGGTCTTTCGCACTCGCCTGGATGAGAGAGGGAATGTACCTCCTCCGCAACCCGAGTCCTACATGATGGGGGAGATCGTGCGGGGCGTATACCCGCAGTTGAAAAAGTTGCGGGAGAACGGCTACACGCTGAAGATGTTGGTCCGTGTTTTTGAAGAGAACGGCGTCATAATCACAATCCACGCCCTTTCGACCTACCTGAAGAACCTGGCGCTACCAAAGGAACAAGCTCCAGCAAAAGCGGCCAGTAAGGGCACGGTGGGGTCACCAACCGTTGAAGTAAGGCCTGGGCAATTCCAGATGAAACCGGACGTAACGCTGTAAGAAAGGGAGCAAGTAAATGGCAAGAGTTTTCTTTGTAACTGGCAGCAAAGGCGGCGTGGGGAAGTCGGTGGGCGCGATCGCACTCCTCGACTACTTCGAGATGAGAAACCGGCAAGTCTCGTTGGTGGAAACCGATACGGCCAACCCCGACGTTGGCAAAGCCTACCAGAAGTCCGTGAAGTCGTTCTCGCTCGTAAACCTGGACGAGAACGAAGGTTGGCTCGATCTTCTGGACATAGTGGACGCAAGTAAGGACGATGAGGTTGTGGTCAATACCGCCGCAAGAAACAATGACGGCGTGAACCGCTACGGCTCGATGTTCGATGAAAAGCTGAACGAGTTCGGATGGCCCTTCATTTCGCTGTTCCTCATAAACCAGCAGCGCGACAGTTGCGAAATGCTGACCGAATACATGAACGTGGTGCAAGCACGGCAGGATTCATGTGGTTCGTAACCGCTTCTTTGGCCTGGCCCCGTCGCTGTTTGAGTTGTACGACAACTCGCCTCTGCGCAAGGCGGTGGAAGAGAGGCAAGGACTGTCGTTGTTCCTTCCGCAACTTGCCACGCGCGTAACCAATCTCGTACAAAGCAGCCGCCTGACGCTCGAAAAGGCACGGGAAACGGCAACGCTGGGAAGTCGCGCGGAGATCGAGCGGTGGCGCCGCGAATGTGCCCGGAACATTTTAGCAAACACGAATTTAACCAAGTAACGACAGAACAT
>CAWFZU010000289.1:0-3434 GCA_963820195.1 uncultured Acidobacteriaceae bacterium
CCCGGATTCGTGCTCTCCGAGAAGTTCTTCGAACCGCTGCCGGAAGACGAGCTTCGCCTGTGGAATGGCGGCGGTGAGTGAAGGTCCTGCTCGACACCTGTACCTTGATCTGGGCCACGCTCTCGCCAGCTTCTCTCAGCTCTCAGGCCCGCGAGACGATTGCCGACGACGGCAACACGATTCTTGTTTCGGCAGCATCGGCGTGGGAGATTGCGACCAAGGTGCGCCTGGGAAAACTTCCCGGCGCGGAGAAGCTGGAGCAGGATTACCTCGCTGTGATGGAAGAGGCCGGCTATGAGTTGCTGGCTATCGACACGGCCTCCGCACTGCGCGCCGGCCGCCTGACCGCAGAGCACAAAGACCCCTTCGACCGCATGATCGCCGCCCAGGCGCTGGCCCTCGACGTTGCCGTCCTCAGCCCCGACCCGCAATTCGACCAGTTCGGCGTGCGGCGCATCTGGTAGATTGAGCAGAAACACACTGTGAGCGCGGCAGGATGCCACATCTCTCGTTTTTGATACTTGGAATCCCTTGCACTGGCTGTCCGAATGCGCACAGGGATATGCGAATGTGGACAATTTCGAACCTCTAACGGGGAACATGGTTTGCGCTTATCGCCTTGCCGGTTAGTTACATACGACAATCTGGCACTTTGGCTCACAAATTGCTGCTTTTGGGTTGCACGGACCATGCACGGAGGACTGCGATGGCATATTTTGAGCACATGCGCGATGTGATCCCTGGGCCCTTCAGCCCCGATGTGATCCGGCAGCGGACGGCGGCTGGTTGGCAGATGGTTTCCATCGAGTGGCGGCGCGAGCTGCCGGATTCGGAAGAACCGCCCGAGGGCGGCTTCAATGAGGACATTCCCTATGGCCTGCGTATCTCCGACGACTGCCAGCGCCTGGAGCCCGAACCCACCGAGCATCAGGTGTTGATGCTGATGATGGAACTGCTGGTGCAGGACTTTTCCTATTCCAGCATCGTCAGCGACCTCAACGAAAAGGGCTTTCGCATGCGCGACGGCCGGCCCTGGAGCCGCGTGGCAGTCTTCAACATGATTCCGCGCCTCATTGAGGTGGGACCGCGCTTCTTTACCTCCGATGAATGGGAAAAGCGTCGTCAGCGCTTCTCCCAGGCCAAGGCGCCCGAGCTTTCGTAGATCATCTACAAGATCGGCAGATACAGAGCGGAGTGCTCAATTCCAACTCGCTGAGTAGCTACTTGTATATCGGCCCCAGAGACCCCGGATTGTCTTCCGACTGCGGATCGACGCGGAAGTCCCAGCCCGACTGGTTGATCTCTGAGGCGGAGAGAATTTCCACCAGCGCATACTCGCCGGCGGCAAGCGGCTTCTCCGGCGTGATCTTGAGCCAGTGCTTGCCGGGGAGCACCTCAACCTTGGCAGGAATAGTGTCTTCGTCCTGGGTGACCTTGCCGGTGAGGCTCTGGTGGACTGCGCCGATGATGCGCACCGTGTTGCGTTCTTCGGCGCGAACGATGGCGAAGCCGGACGACGGCGAGTGCGCGCCGTGCTTGCGGTTGGCTACCTCTTTTGCGCCGCCTGTCTCGACCGTCAGCGCGTGGGAGAGAACTGTCTCGGCTTCGTCGCTGGAGGCCAGAGCGAGATAGATGGCCGGAGCGTTCACGTGCAGGTGAATCTTTGCGTGCGCGCCATCGAGCTCAAGACTCGCCTTGGCGGTGGCCATCGGATTCAGCGTACTCAGTCCGTGGCGGCTCTTGGCGTTCATGGCCAGATCAACGGGCTGCAACTCGACCAGTTCCGGCTTGCCCTCGTAGGTGTCCAGCGCAAAGACGCCGTCCTCGTCGGGCAATTCGAGCCCCGTGGCGACTTCGGGCCGGCGAGCCTTCTGCTCGTCGCGCTCGTCGGCCTCCTCTTTGTCGATCTCCTCAGCCTCTTTCATTGCCGGCGAAGCCTCTTCCCTGGGCTGGCTGGCGTGATCGCGCTCCCATTTGTGCGTCGCCTCCCAGTCCACCAGCTCGACGGGCAGCTCCTCCCAATCGCCGCCGCGCTCCACGGAGATGTAGCGCACCCGGTCGCCGACGATCTCATACTTGCGCACCACCTGGTAGCTGCCGTCCTTGAGGATGAGGCGATGATTGATGGTCGTCGCGGACTGATCGGGCTTGAGCGGCAACGGCGTCTGGGCCTGCGCGGCGCATGCTGAGGCCATCGCCAACAGGAGCGCCAAGGCAGCCAGAGTCAGCATTCGCATTGGAGGGAAAAAGGTCATCGCTCAACAGTTTAGACGGCGCGGGCGAGGGTTGGCGGGGCCGATGTGAAGAGAAAACCGGCAGAAACTGGAACCCAGACCGCTCCCTGCGCGTCTAATCCTATGTATTCTTTAAGTAGGGGATGGATTCGTTGGCCGGATTGCAGCCAGATATTCGCGGGAACCGCCGCCCGAAGCCAAATGTTTTCGGGGCAGCCGCACTGCTGTGTCTGGCCCTGCTGATGCTGCTCGCCGTGGTCCAGGTGGCACACGTCCATGCGCTCGACGCCGATGCCGACCATTGCCAGTTATGCATTGCGATGCATTCGGCCGCGCCGGTTGCCATCATAGCCGTCCTGGTCGTTCTTATCAGGATCGGAAGGTCTGAGCCGCTGGTTGAGGCGCGCGCAGTCGTCCGCCATTGGCACCCCAAGCTCTATACACGCCCTCCTCCAGCCGGCTGCTAGGGCATCTTCCGATCTTCCGTTTCAGCTTGACTTCGGCTCCCTTCCGCCTACTTTGCGGAAGCAATTCCGGCATCTCCATCGGCTGACCCTGAAGACGAATCGATAGCCCCTTGCACAGAGGATGCCGCGGCGATTAACGCCACGGCCTGCTTTCCGCATCATGCAGACTTTCTCAGGAGGCTTCCATATGCCGTTCAAACGCGGCACGATTCTATACATTCTTGTGATTATCTTGATTTTTGCCCCGCTCCACGCGAGCGCCGAGGGCAGCAACTCCGGCACTGTGCGCGGCACCGTCACCGATCCCACCGGAGCCGTCATACCCGGTGCGGCGGTTCATCTGATCAACGAGGTCAGCGGCTTGGACCGGACCGTGTCTACCGATGCAACCGGCCAGTTCTTCTTTGCGAATATCCCCTTCAACCCTTACCGGATTAGTGTCTCGGCCAGTGGCTTTGCTCCCTTGAGCCAGAGTTTTGAGATTCGCTCCGTGGTGGGAACTAATTTGAACCTGGTTCTCCAGGTTGCCGCCGCTGATTCGACTGTCACTGTCGAGGCTTCGGGCGACCTTGTCGAGACCGATCCTACCTTCCACACCGACGTTGACCGCGAACTCTTCACTAAGGTGCCGATGGAGAGCGAGTCCTCTGGACTCAGTTCGCTGGTTACGGAGACTACGCCCGGCGTGGCGGCTGACTCCAACGGCCTCTTTCACGGCCTCGGCGACCATGCC
>CAWFZU010000290.1:0-6206 GCA_963820195.1 uncultured Acidobacteriaceae bacterium
GATGTATTGCTAAAAGTGTGAGGTTTTCTAGTTTATCTCATTTATAATGAGATGTATGGGAATACGTTTCTCGATTTCCCTACCGCAAAGCAGAAGTACATGAGCCCCGCCTTGTTGGCGGGGCTCACAGATGGTTCATAAATTATTCCGTCATTGACGAGACCAGTTGTAGTCCCTGTTCCCTTAGTCCCTTAGTCCCTTAGTCCCTTAGTCCCTAAGTCCCTAGTCCCTTAGTCCCTAGTCCCTCAGTCCCTGTTCCTAAAACGCTCCCACCGTCTGCCGCAGGCTATAGGAGCTGAGCGTCTTGATGTAGTTGCCGCGGTCGAACGGCAGAGGTATCGGGCACCGAGCGGCGGCTCAGGCAGCCGCGCGTCTCCCACAGCGAGGTGTACTCGCGCTTCTCCAGCCAGTAGCGCATGTCGGCCAGCACTCGGCCGATGTGCTCGATGCCGTGAATGTGCAGCGCCGAGGCCATCATCGTCACGCCGGCTCCGGCCATGATGCCCTTGAGCACGTCTTCGGCCGAGTGAACGCCGCCGGAGATGGCCAGGTCGATGTTCATATGGCCGTAGAGAATCGCCGCCCAGTGCAGCCGCGGCAGCAATTCCGAGGGCGTGGAGAAGTGCAGCGTGGGCCGCACCTCCAGCGTCTCGATGTCGAAGTCCGGCTGATAGAAGCGGTTGAAGAGCACCACGCCGCGCGCGCCCGCGTCCTCCAGCTGCGCGACCAGATGCGGCATGCTGGTGAACGACTGCGAGAGCTTCACCGCGACCGGAACCTTGACCGCGCGCGGTGACCGCGGCGACCAGTTCCAGCAGTTGCGCCTTCAAGCTCCGCCGAGGTCTGGCTGCTTGTCCGTGGCCAGCGCGTAGGTGTTCAACTCGATGGCGTCGGCGCCGGCCTGCTCCATCTCCTTGGCAAAGCGCACCCAGCCGCCGGTGGTGGCGCCATTCAGGCTGGCCAGGATGGGAATCTTCACCGCCTCCTTGGCGCGCCGCAGGTGCTCGAGATAGACCTCCTGCGTCATGCGGTAGTCGCTCAGATCGGGCAGGTAGCCGAGCGACTCGGCAAAGGAATCCGTGCCCCGCGAGAGGTCTTCGTCCAGAGCCTGCGACTCCAGCGCCAACTGCTCCTCGAAGAGCGAAGTGAGCACAATCGCCGAGGCGCCGGAATCCTCCATGCGGCGAACATTGTCAATGGACTCCGACAGCGGCGTGGAGGAGACCACGATGGGTCCGCTCAGCTTCAAGCCAAGATACTGCGTTGAAAAATCGATCATTCGGCACCTCCGGCAGCCGCGGCCGCCAGTTTCTCGTCTGTCTTATCTTCCGGCTTCTCTTCCGGCGCAATGTGCGGCGTCTCGCCACGGCCCGGCATTGCCGCCCGCGCCGAGTAGACGCGCCACTGCCGCTCGACGTCGTCCTGCGCTTCCTGCAGCAGCTAGCGCCGCCAGCTCCGGATTGCTGCGCGCCAGCATAGTGTAACGCGCCTCGCGATAGGCGTACTCCTTGAGCCGGATCGCGGGAGCCTTGGAGTCGAGCTGGAAGGGATTCTTGCCCGATTCGCGCAGATCAGGATTGTAGCGCATCAGCGGCCAGTAGCCCGACTGCACGGCCAGTTTCTGCTGCTCCAGCCCATGCACCAGGTCGTAACCGTGGGCGATGCAACTGGAGTAGGCGATGATGATCGAAGGCCCATCGTGCGCCTCGGCCTCCTGGAAGGCCTTGGCCACGTGAGTGTCGTTGCCGCCCAGCGCCACCTGCGCCACATAAACCGAGCCGTAGCTGACGGCTTCCATCGCCAGGTCCTTCTTGCTGTTCGTCTTGCCGCTGGCGGCAAACTTGGCCACCGCGCCGCGCGGAGTCGCCTTGGACATCTGTCCGCCGGTATTCGAGTAGACCTCGGTGTCCAGCACCAGCACGTTCACGTTCTTGCCGGAGCCGAGCACGTGGTCCAGTCCGCCGAAGCCGATGTCGTAGGCCCAGCCGTCGCCGCCCAGAATCCACACGCTCTTGCGGACCAGCGTGTCGGCAATCGCCAGCAGGTTGCGCGCATCGGAGGATGTCGTTGCCGGCCAGCTTCGCCGCGCAGCGCCTTCACGCGCTCGCGCTGCTGGTCGATCTCGGTCTCGGTCTTCTGCGAGGCGCCCAGCAGAGCCGCGACCAGCTCGTCGCCGATGGCCGGAGCCAGCCGCGTCACCAGCATCTCGGCAAAGTCCTTCTGCTGGTCGAGCGCGATTCTCATGCCGAAGCCGAACTCGGCGTTGTCCTCAAAGAGCGAGTTGGCCCAGGTCGGCCCGCGGCCCTGCGCGTTGCTGGTGTAGGGCGTGGTGGGCAGGTTGCCGCCGTAGATCGACGAGCAGCCCGTGGCGTTGGCGATATACAGCCGGTCGCCGAAGAGCTGCGTCAGCAGCTTGATGTACGCCGTCTCGCCGCAGCCCGCGCAGGCGCCGGAGAACTCGAAGAGCGGCTGCAGCAGTTGCAGGTCCTTCACCTGCGCGTGCGACAGCTTGGAGCGGTCCACCTCGGGCAGCCCCAGGAAGAACTCCCAGTTGTCGCGCTCGGCCTCGCGCAGCGGCGCCTGCGGCGCCATGTTGATGGCCTTCTTGCTGGCGTCGCTCTTGCTCTTCACCGGGCAAACTTCCACGCAGACCGCGCAGCCGGTGCAATCCTCGGGAGCAACCTGCAGCGTGTAGCGATCCTGCTCCATGCCCTTCCACTTGGGCTTGGCCCACTGGAAGGTCGCCGGCGCCTTCTCGGCCAGCCTCGGGCGCGTAGACCTTGGCGCGAATCACGGCATGCGGGCAAACCATCACGCACTTGCCGCACTGGATGCACAGGTCCTTGTCCCACACCGGAATGAACTGCGCGATGTTGCGCTTCTCCCACTGCGCCGTGCCCGTGGGGAAGCGCGCCGCCGGCCGGAATCGCGCTGACCGGAAGCAGGTCGCCGTGACCCGCGGCAATCTGGCCCAGCACATTGCGCACAAACTCCGGCGCCTTGCTACGAGATGGAGGGAATCAGATCGAACTCCGAGGTAGCAGCCGCCGGCAGTTCAACCTTTTCCAGGTGCGCCAGCGCGTGCATCCACGGCGGCATAGTTCTTGGCCACCACCGCCTCGCCGCGCTTGCCATAGGTCTTGTAGATGGCCTTCTTGATCTGCTCGATGGCCTCCTCGCGCGGCAGCACGCCGCTGATGGCAAAGAAGCAGGTCTGCATGATGGTGTTGATGCGCGTGCCCATGCCGGCCTCGCGCGCCACCTTGTAGCCGTCGATCACATAAAACTCGATCTTCTTGCGCAGCATCTCCTGCTGCGTGGTCTTGGGCAGATGGTCCCAGACCTCGGCCGCCGAGTAAGGCGAGTTGAGCAGGAAGACCGCGCCCGGCATCGCCGCCTCCACCACATCCATCTTCTCCAGGAAGCTGAAGTTGTGGCAGGCCACAAAGCTGGCGCGGGTAATCAGATAGGTCGACCGGATCGGGTTCGGCCCGAAGCGCAGGTGCGAGGTCGTCATCGAGCCGGACTTCTTCGAGTCGTAGACAAAGTAGCCCTGCGCAAAGTTCGGCGTCTGGTCGCCGATGATCTTGATCGAGTTCTTGTTCGCGCCCACCGTGCCGTCGGAGCCCAGCCCGTAGAACAGCGCCCGCACCGTCTTCGGATCTTCGGTCGAGAACGCCGGATCGTAGCTCAGGCTGCGTGTGGCTCACGTCGTCGTCGATGCCGATAGTGAAGTGGTTCTTCGGCGCCGGCCTTGGCCAGCTCGTCGAAGATGCCCTTGACCATCGCCGGCGTAAATTCCTTCGACGAAAGCCCATAGCGCCCGCCATGATCACCGTGGGCATCGCGGCAAAGGGCAGCGCGGCCGCATTCTCCGCCAGCACCGTCACAATGTCCATGTAAAGCGGCTCGCCGCTGGCGCCCGGCTCCTTGCAGCGGTCCAGAACGGCAATCGACTTCACCGTCGTGGGCAGCGCGGCCAGAAAAGCGCTCGCGTCAAAGGGCTTGTAGAGGCGAACCTTCAGCAGGCCCAGCTTCTCGCCCTGCTTGATCAGCGCGTCCACGGCCTCTTCGGCAGCCTCCGCGCCCGGAGCCCATCAGCACAATCACCCGCTCCGCATCCAGCGCGCCGTAATAATCGAACAGATGGTAGGCGCGGCCCGTCTCGGCGGCAAAGCGATCCATCACCGACTGCACAATCCCCGGAACCGCCGCGTGGAAGGGCGTGCAGGCCTCGCGCGCCTGGAAAAAGACATCGGGATTCTGCGCCGTGCCGCGAATGACCGGGCGATCCGGGCTGAGCGCATTCTGCCGGAACTCGATGATGTACTTGTCGTCCACCAGCGCGCGGATCGTCTCGTCGCTGATGGGATAGATCTTGCCCACCTCGTGCGAGGTGCGGAAGCCGTCAAAGAAATGAATGAACGGAATGCGCGATTCCAGCGTGGCGATCTGCGCCACCAGCGCCATGTCGGCCACTTCCTGCACGGAATTCGAGGCCAGCATCGCCCAGCCCGTCGACCGGCAGGCCATCACGTCGGAGTGGTCGCCGAAGATCGACAGCGCGTGCGTGGCCAGCGTGCGGGCCGTCACGTGCATCGTCGCCGGGGTCAGCTCGCCGGCAATCTTGTACATATTGGGAATCATCAGCAGCAGGCCCTGCGAGGCGGTGAAGGTGGTCCCGAAGGCCCCCGCCTGCAACGCGCCGTGCAGCGCGCCCGCCGCTCCGCCTTCGCTCTGCAGCTCTTCCACAATGGGCAACGCGCCCCAGATGTTTTTCTTCCCCTCCGAGCGCCACTGATCGGCCCACTCGGCCATCGGCGACGAGGGGGTAATGGGGTAGATGGCGACAACTTCGGTGAGCCGATAGGCAACCGAGGCGGCCGCCTCGTTCCCATCCAGAATAACCATTTCTCTTTTCACTCATTTACCAGATCCCTCATAGACGCGGCCGGCGGAAAATCTGCCGCTCCTCTGAGTCTCATCTCTGGGGGTCAGACTCGCTGTGATGCAAAGCACATCACGGGGGTGAAATCCCGCATTGTGCCGCGAATTTCATCACATGCAGGCAATTCCTGCTGCTTTTAACAAGCGAATTCGTTTCCCCCGGAGGGGGAGCGGATAATAGCCCAGGACAAGCAAAGCGCAGTCCTGGGTGAGTAGTCCAAAAGAAGCATTAGCCCCGTAGGGGCGAATCAAATTCCGCTGCTGATCCGCTCCAAAACGATTGCAACTCTATAAATCTGTCATCCTGAGCGGAGCGCAGCGAAGTCGAAGGACCTGCTTCTGCTCTTGTTTGTCGTCCAATAGCAATTCTATTCAGCAATTTCCTCTTGAAGAAAACTATCAAGTTGTTCCTTTGAAAAGAACGGTGGATATTTGAGATTGCGCTTCTTTTTCTCAATTTTTGTAAAGTGTTTAACCAGAAATTCGAACTCTTGCCAATAAGTATCGTCAGATTCTGCTTTGCGCGTGGCCTTAATATGGTCATGTGTAAGGGCTGCATATCTAAACACCCAATAGCTAAAGGAATTCCAAGCTAGCTCATCGTCTACTGCATGTCGGCGGACCAATATACCAAGAGTCTCGAAGTAATCTAGTGGTGTGCGTCACACAGACAGGCGTTTATTGAGGGCAGCCTGAGCGCGGGTGACTTTTTCGAGGATGTCTGATGCTTTTGCTGTCCAGATGAAGGGCTTTGGATTCTTGTTATGGTGGTCGATATAGTTGCCGATGGTCGTAATCAGTTGTTCGAGGTCTTGGAAGACGCCGCGCCGGAGTTGATTTTCTGTCAGATCGCGGAAGAAACGTTCGACCATGTTGAGCCAGCTTGCCGATGTCGGCGTGAAGTGAACGTGAAAGCGCGGGTGGCTGACGAACCAGCGAACAACCCTCTCGTGTTTGTGAGTGGAATAGTTGTCGCAGATCAGATGCACCTCTTTTTCCTGTGGGATGGTCTGGTCGATCAGGCGAAGGAACTTCAGCCACTCCTGGTGCCGGTGCCGCTCCTGGCACAGGCCAAAGACCTCG
The DNA here is from genome assembly GCA_963820195.1 of uncultured Acidobacteriaceae bacterium. Taxonomy (GTDB): domain Bacteria; phylum Acidobacteriota; class Terriglobia; order Terriglobales; family Acidobacteriaceae; genus Telmatobacter. Next base: position 6,031 of record CAWFZU010000290.1, read on the forward strand.
CCGTTGAGCGTGTTGAGAGCGGCGAACAAGGTGGACGTGCCGTTGCGCTTGTAGTCGTGTGTCATGGTCTGGCCGCGGCCTTTCTTCAAGGGCAGTCCTGGCTGGGTTCTGTCCAGCGCTTGTATCTGGCTCTTTTCGTCCGCGCACAAGACCAGCGCGTGTTCGGGCGGGTTGAG